>SUTT01000009.1 GCA_015152565.1 Cyanobacteria bacterium SIG27 | reverse complement strand
ATCGATGAACAAAGAGCAGCAGATATTCAAAAAACTTGCAAAATTTATAATAGAGAACTTCATAGTGCAGTTTTTGCAGTTCCAAACTTTGTAAAAGAATTAGCTAATGGTTAATCAATATATTATACAGAAAAATATTACTGGTTTATCGGGTGAAATAACTATTCCACCCGATAAATCTATATCTCATAGAGCTATTATTTTTGGCGCTTTAACAAGTGGAAAAGTTGAAATTAAAAATCTTTCACTTGGTGAAGATTGCTTAAATACTCTTAAAATTTTTGAAAAATTAGGAGTAAAATATAATTTTATTTCTAAAAGAGATTTAATTTTAGATAGCTCAAATGGATTTTCAGCACCAAAAGGACCCTTATATTGCGGAAACAGTGGCACTACAACAAGGCTTTTGTCGGGTTTTTTTGCTAGTCAAGGTTTTGATGTAGAATTAATTGGTGATGAAAGTCTATCAAAACGCCCTATGAAGCGCATAATCGAACCATTAAGCCAAATGGGCGCTGAAATTATTTCAAACGATAATAAATTGCCTTTAAAAATCAAAGGGCAAAATTTAAATGGTATTACTTATCATTCCCCAATTGCTTCAGCCCAAGTTAAAAGTTGTTTATTACTTGCAGGGTTAGGTGCAAACGGTAAAACAAGAATTTATGAACCAAGTTTATCTCGTAACCACTCTGAAATTATGCTTGAATATTTAGGAGCGTCAATCACTACAGGCAGGGATGAAAACGGTTATTTTTCAGAAATTGAAAAATCAAAATTAACCCCAAAAAACCTTGAAGTTGTGGGCGATATTTCATCTGCTGCGTTTTTTATGGTAGCAGCTGCAATTGTGCCTAATTCATCAATTGTAATTAAAAACGTTGGAATGAACCCAACAAGAACGGGTATAATTGATGTTTTTAAACAAGCTGAAATTGATTTTGAATTATTAAATCAAAAAACAATTTGTAATGAACCTGTTGCAGATATTAAAATAAATTACACAAAAAACATTAAACCATTTAAAATATCTGGCGATTTAATTCCTCGTCTTATTGATGAAATCCCAATTTTAGCAGTTTTAGCAAGCCAAGCGCAAGGTAAAACGATTATAAAAGACGCTAAAGATTTAAGAAACAAAGAATCAGATAGAATTAAAACAATTGTTGAAAGCTTTAAAATGCTCGATATAGATATTGTTGAATTTGAAGATGGCTTTGAAATAATTGGAAAAAAAGAAATTAATAAAGAAGTTGAACTTGAAACGTACTTAGACCATAGACTAGCTATGAGTTATTATGTTTTAGGATTAATTAACAGCAAAAAAACCGCTATTAACGGTTTTGATTGCATAAATACTTCTTTTCCAGAATTTATTGAATTAATGGAAAAACTATTTTAACGCTCCAGCACCTGAAATTACTTCAGTAATTTCTTGAGTAATTTTTGCTTGACGAGCTTTATTGTATTCAATAGTTAAGCTTGAAATCATATCTTGAGCATTATTTGTAGCAGCACTCATCGCTGTCATTCTAGAAGAAAGCTCTGAAGCTTGGGCTTCTAAAAATGCTTGATAAATGATGTTTGTAACATACATTGGAACAACAGTTGATAAAACAGCGTTTAAATTAGGCAAATATTCACTCAATGGTTCGATTTTATGAACTTCATGGCTAACTTTCAATTCATCATCAAGCTCTTTATCTCTAAAATCAGAGATTTCATCGTCAATGATTGCAGGTAATAATTGCCAATTTTGAGTGTAGCAAGTCATCATGTTTTTATATCTTGTTGTGATAAGTTGAATTTCATCAATTTCTTTTTTGATGTAGTCATTAGCTAACGCATTAGCTACAACATAAGCTGAAGATGAATTAATGTCTTCTAAGATATCAACATAAGTTTTTTTAATTTCAAAATTCAATTGTCTTTGAGCATTTTTAATTGCAGGAATTGCTTTTTGACCAATTAAATATACTTTAACTTGCTTACCTTCATTTATGTATTTTTTGATTAAATTTAAGCTATATCGAACAACATTAGCGCAATATGCACCAGCTAAGCCTTTGTTAGATGAAACAATTACAACTCCAACGCTTTTGATATCTCTTTTTTCTAATAAACCTGAATAGTTTTCAATAGCAACTTTAGCTTGAACTTTATCGCAACAATTTTTCAAGGTTTCTTTATATGCCCAAGAAAACATTTTATACAATTCCAAAGTGAAAGGTCGAGAAGCCTTAACTGCACTCTCTGCCTTTTTAACTTTAGCTGCAGCAACCATTTTCATTGCTCTTGTGATTTTTTGAGTATTTTTAATAGAATTTATTCTATCTTTTATGTTTCTTAGGTTTGCCATTAGTATTCCTTACACTTTAAAAACATTATTTTTAAAGTTTTCAATATGTTTAACAAGTTCTTCTTTATCAGCGTCTTCTAGTTTAGCGCCTGCATTTAATCTTGTTTCTAAATCAACACAGTTTGCACTAAAGTATTCAAAGAATTGCTTTTTAAATTCTTGAATGTGAATATTTTCAACATCGTTAATATATCCCTCGTTTCCGCAGAATAAAATTGCAACTTGTTGAGCAACTGATAATGGGTTATATTGAGGCTGAATTAAGATTTGCGTTAATTTTTCACCTTTTAAAAGTTGTGCTTTAGTTGCAGCGTCTAAATCAGAAGCAAATTGAGCAAATGCAGCAAGTTCTCTATATTGAGCTAAATCAAGACGAAGTTGACCGGCAACTTGCTTAATACCTTTTGTTTGAGCAGCCCCACCAACACGAGATACTGAAATACCTGCGTTAATCGCTGGTCTTTGACCTGAGTTAAATAAGTTTGATTCAAGGAAAATTTGACCATCTGTAATTGAAATTACGTTTGTTGGAATGTATGCTGAAACGTCCCCTGCTTGGGTTTCAATGATAGGAAGAGCTGTAATTGACCCTGCTCCTCTTTCATCTGATAATTTACAAGCACGCTCTAACAAACGAGAGTGTAGGTAGAATACATCTCCTGGATATGCTTCACGTCCTGGTGGTCTTTTTAATAATAATGACATCGCACGATATGCTTGAGCGTGTTTAGTAAGGTCATCATATATAATTAAAACATGTTTTCCACTTTCTAAAAATTCTTCTGCTACAGCACAACCCGCAAAAGGAGCGATATATTGTAATGGTGCAGAATTATCAGCAGTAGCAGAAACGATAATAGAATAATCCATTGCCCCTTTTTCTTCTAGGGTTTTTGCAATGTGAGCTACAGTTGAAGTTTTTTGACCGATTGCAACATAAATACAAATTACATCTTTACCTTTTTGGTTGATGATTGTATCAATTGCGATTGCAGTTTTACCAGTTTGTCTATCGCCAATAATAAGTTCACGTTGACCTCTGCCAATTGGAGTTAGAGCATCAATTGCAGTTAGACCGGTTTGAAGTGGTTCATGAACTGATTTTCTTTCAATGATACCAGGAGCAATTCTTTCAATTGGGCGAGTTTTTGATGTTTCGATGTTTCCTTTGCCATCAATTGGAACCCCTGTTGGGTCAATAATTCTTCCAATTAAATTATCTCCAACGGGAATAGAAGCGATTTTACCTGTAGATTTAACAGTCATTCCTTCTTTTATTCCTGTATAATCACCTAAAATTACAACTCCGACGTTATCTTCTTCAAGGTTTAGAGTAATTCCAAGCGTTTTATTTTCATCATCAAACTCGACAAGTTCTGATGACATAACGTTTTTCAAACCATAAATACGAGAAATGCCATCTGAAATTTCAACAACAGAACCTGTGTTTATAATTTCTGTTTTTGTTTCATAATTTCTGATGTTTTCTTTTAATATTGAATTAATTTCATCAGGACTTATTATCGCCATTTTTTATCCTTTCATCTATTATCTTTAAATTTGTTTTAGCTTCTTGCAATAACTCTACCTAGACTTTCAAGTTTGCATCGAACGCTGTTATCGATGATTGTTTCATCAATTTTAAAAATTAAACCTGCAATGATATTGTTATTAACTTTCCAATCCACCAAAATATTTTTGTTTAATTTTTGAGAAATTTTCGTTTTGATATCTTCTTTTTTTTCATCGCTTAAATCAATTGCAGATGTGACATCTATTCTTATAATATTTTTGAATTTTTCTAATTTCTTTTCATATTCATTTGCAATTTCAAAAATTGCGCCAAGTCTTTTTCTTAAATTAAGAACATAAAGAAAATTATAAACGATTGGCATAATTGAGCTTTTAAACAGTTTTGTAATAACATTTTGTTTTTCTAAAACTGTTACGCTAGGATTATTTATCACATTTAAAAGTTCTTGGGATGAATTGATTGTTTCAACTATATCTCTTAAATCTTTTAAAACAGCGTCTTTTGAAATGCTATTATCTTCGCTTGTTAGCTCCATTAAAGCATTTGCCCATCTTTTTGCTACTGTTTTACAATTTTGTTTTACTGATGATGCCATTTATACCTCTTTAATCTGTTCATTAAGAGAGATTGTTTGAATGCTCTCGTCAATTAGCTTATCGTGTAGTTGTGGGTTTTTGTTTAGTTCGTTGATGATGTTTGTTTTGGCAATTTCAATTAAAGCGCTTGAAGTTCTTCTTATGATATCGTTTTTAGTTAGATATTGGTTATTTTGAATTGTTTTTTTGATATCTTCTTTTGTCGAAATTGCAATTTTATTAGCATCATCAAGTATTTTTGCGCCTGCATTTTGTGCATTTGTTTTTGAATTTTGAATAATTTCTTCTACTTCAACTTCAATATTTTTAATTCTGTTTTGAGTTGATAAAAGCTGTTCTTGCGAATCTAGCTTTACTTGTTCAGATTTTTTAATGCTATTTTCAATATCTTTTTGAGCTTTTTCTAAAAGTTCATTTGGTTTAATTGCAAATTTGGAAATAATGAAAATTATCGTCGCAAAAACAATGAAGTTTGCAAGTACCGCCCTTGAAGTGTAAGATAGTATACCCTTAAATAGAAAATCAACTGTTAGATAAAATATTGCAAGTACGGCAATAACGGCTAATATTGCTAATATTGCTATAACTATTTTTTTTATGATATTTAAACATTTATTATTCATTAACAGTTAACCTATTTATATAAAATTTCATCTATTTTTTCATTATCAAAACCTTGAACTTCGGGTTTATAACCAATAATTTTTTCAACAATATCATTTGCTAAACCAACCATTGAGTCTTTTAAGCTTTCTTTTGTTTTGTTTGAAATGCTATTTAATTCAAGGTTTGAAGCGCTCAGCTCTTCGTTTGCAGCTTTTTGAGCTTCAAGAATTACTTGTTTTTTTTGATTTTTAAATTCATCAATCGTTTCAGAGTATTGAATTCTTGCATCATCTTTAGCAACATTTCTTTTATCTTCGATTTTTTCTATTAAAGCATTAGCTTCGTCTTTATTTTGTGCTGCACTTTTATAGTTTTCATCGATAAAATTTTTACGCTTTTCGATGATATCTAAAATTGGAGCATATAAAATCTTATTCATCAAAAAGATGAATATAATAAAAGAAACAATTGTTGCTAAAAATGTTGCATTAAATTCCATTATTTATTAACCCATCATTCCTGATAATTTCATAGCGATAACAAGAGCATAAATTGCACAAGCTTCTGCTAAAGCTGCACCAACTAGGAAGAAACCTACTGCTTGACCAGCGATTTCAGGTTGTCTTGAAATTGCATCCATCAAACCTTTTGTTGCAAAACCAATACCAAGACCAGCACCAATTGCACCAAAGCCCATTGCAATACCTGCGCCTAGTTGAGCCATTTCTGAAATTGTTTGAACGTCTGCCATTTTAATTCTCCTTTTTATAGTTATTTACTTGATTTTATTAATGTTGTTCATTTACTGCTGTCGCAATATAAACTGTTGTAAGCATTGTAAATACTAGCGCTTGAACGCAAGCAACCAATATTTCAAAAAACATTATAGGTAAAGGTAAACCCCAAGCAACAAGCCCTAAAAGAGCTGTGATTAAGATTTCACCAGCTAAAATGTTTCCAAAAAGACGAAGTGCCAGCGTTAGTGGGCGAGTAACAAGTTCAAGGATTTCAACCAGCATTGAAATTATTCCTACAAAAGAAATTTCATGAAGTAAAAACTTGTGTTTCTTCTTTATTAGACCAGCTACAACGTAATATACTAAAACTATGATAGCTAACCCAGCTGTTAGATTAATATCGTTTGTTGGAGAAGCAATTTCTCCGTGTTTAAGTTCAATCATTTTTAGCGGTAATTGACCCATTAAATTTGCTGTTACGATAAATAAAAATAACGAAGCAATTAGGGGGAAATGTTTTCTTCCGCCTTCGTGAATCATTCCACCAACAAGATTATCAAAATAGCCTAATATTTTTTCTAAAATTAATTGAAGTTTTGATGGGAAAATTGAAATTTTTCTTGTGCCTAAAAATGCCAAAACAAGCAAAAATAGCATAGCTGACCACATTGCAATTAATGTGTTCATATTAAATTCCAAGCCGAAGATTTCTACTATCCAATGGTGTCCCATAATATTTCCTATCTTATCCTTTGTTTATCTTAACTTAATTTAGTTGTTTGCTTGTAATCCGTTTGGATGAAAATTTTAAATTTGCGAAAAATTGTAAAAAAAACTATGATTGTTTTATGAAAATTCTTTTAATTACAGATTTATATCCAATTCTTGAAGATAGAACAATTCCAAATGTGATTGAAGATTTTGCTCTTGGATTTAAAGCACAGGGTGATAGTGTTTTTGTAATTAGACCGAATTTTTTATTTAATTCGATTTTAAGAGGACATAAAATTGTTCCGGAGTGTGAAATAACAAGAAATGGAATAAGAATTTACAATAAAAATTTCTTTTTACCTTTTTTAGATAAAAATACATATTTTTTAGATGATTCTTTTGATTTAATTATTTCTCACATGCCATCAGGTCATATTTATGCATCTTTAATTAATCAACAATTAAAATTGCCTCATATTTCAATTGTTCATCAAAGCGATTGGACAGTATTATCAAGTTTAAAATATTCAATTTATTTTAAAAATAGACTAAAAAAAGCACTCAAAAACTCAACATTAATTGGGGCTAGAAATGAATTTTTAGCTAAAAAAATGGGGGCAAATTTCATTCTTCCATCATTTGTTGATAGTGAAAAAATTGTTGAAAAAAAGACGTTCTATAAAGATAAATTGAAAATAATCACACTATCAAAATTAATTAAAAGAAAAAATATTAATTTAGTAATTGAAGCGCTAAAAAACGTCGATTTTGATTTTGAATATTCCATTTATGGAGATGGAAAAGAACGCTCGAAGCTTGAAAAACTAATTAAAAAATATAATCTAGAAAATAAAATTAAAATTTATTCTCACATTAAGCACGATTTAATTTGGGATAAATTAGATGAAAATGATGTTTTTATTTTGCCATCAATAAATGAAACTTTTGGTTTATCTTATCTTGAAGCGCTCGCAAGAGGCTTAATTGTAATTGGCACAAAAGGAACAGGAATTGATGGGATTATAAAAAATAACGAAAATGGATATTTAATTGAACCAAAAATTCAAGAAATTAAAGAGGTTTTAGAAAAAATTAATTCAATTGAAAAAGAAGAAATAGCCAAAAAATCACTTTTAAATATTCAAAACTATACTAGAGAAAAAATTATGAATAAATATAACGAAATTATTAAAAAAATTCTATGAAATTAGCTTTTTTCAAAATATAATTTATTTATCTCACATTAAAAAAGGAATTAAAAATAATGCAAGCAAGAAGAGCAAGCAGAGAATTAGCGCTGATACTATTTTCTCAATTAGATAAAAATTTAGAAAAATATAAACAAGAAGACTTTTCATCAATTGTACTTAAATCTGTTAGAACTTTGGTTTCATCTGCAACTGATGAAATTTCACATTGCGTATCTAAATTAAACGATATCAAAAATCAAATTATTGAATACGAAAATAACCACGAAGATAATCTTTCTCGCCCTATAGATTGTGAAAATATTCCAGTTGTTTTACCTATGACATCTGATTTTGAAGCCAAAATTGATTCTATGTTAGCTGCAGCTGAAAAAACCCTAAGTGCACTTGATATTGCTGAATTGTCTACTTTATCTAATCAAGAAGATGTTCAAGAATACATTATGACAATTTGCTCTGAATATAAAAATCATAAAGATGAAATTGATAAAATGATTAGCGAATTTGCTTTTGGATGGGATATTGAGAGAATTTTTAAAATCGATAAAGACATTTTAAGAATTTCAATTACTGAATTAGCTTTTATTAAAGATGCCCCACACAAGGTTGTTATTGATGAAGCGCTAGAATTAGCTAAAAAATATTCAACAGATGATTCTCCATCATTCATCAATGGTATTTTAGCAAGAGTTGTAGAAAAATATGTTTAATTTTTTCAAGAAAAAAGAAGAAAAGAATATTGAAAAGGCTCAAAACCAAGGTTTTGGGCTTTTAAAAAATGCATTATCTAAAACAGCAGGCTCATTAATTGATAATGTTGTAGCTGTTGTTAGTGGTGATAAAATTCTAGATGAATTTGAATTAGATGATGTTGAATCTATGCTTATTAAAGCTGATTTAGGAGTAGATTTATCAACCAATCTTGTTGAAAAAATTAAAAATGAAAAAATTAGAAGCTCTCAACTGAAAGACTTTTTAAAACAAGAATTTAGCAATATCTTAAATTTAGAAGAAGAAAACAAACTTAAATTTGATAAAGATAAAATCAACGTTTATTTTGTTGTAGGCGTAAATGGTGCAGGAAAAACCACTTTAATTGGAAAACTTGCAAATCGTTTTAAACAACAAGGCGAAAAAGTTCTTTTAGTTGCCGGAGATACCTTTAGAGCAGCAGCAGAAGAGCAACTTGATGTTTGGTCAAAACGTGCAGGAGTTGATATTTTAAGGGAAGATAAAGCAGATAGTGCATCTTTAGCATATCGCTCCATCGATATGGCACGAGCTCAAGGCTATAATGTTGTAATTATTGATAGCGCTGGAAGATTGCAAAACAAGTTTAATTTAATTGAAGAGCTTAAAAAAATAAAAAATGTAATTTATAAAAAAATAGAAAATGATAATCTTGAAACAATTTTAGTTTTAGATGGTTCTCAGGGGCAAAATGGGCTAAATCAGGCGATGGTGTTCAACGAAGCAGTTGATTTATCAGCTATTGCTATAACAAAACTGGATGGAACTCCAAAAGGCGGAATTATTTTTTCAATTGCAAAAGATTTAAAATTACCTACAAAATTAATTGGTATCGGAGAAGGAATAGAAGATTTAATCGATTTTAATAAGAATGATTTTATAAACGCCCTTTTCGATGAGTAATTTTGATGAATAAGGTAAAACTATTTACGATTTTAATTACATTATTTTATATTTTTGGAGTGATTTCATATTTTTATCACTTTGAAATTTTTGCAAGTTTTACTGTTTTTGTTGTGCTTTTACTTTTAATAAAGTTTTTAGATTTAGATTTTAAAAAATCTCTGATTTTATATTTTATCTTTTTTGCAGGGTTAATTAGAGCGCTAAATTCTTTTAATTTGGCAGATGAACTGGATAATTTAATATCAAACTTTGCAACAATAAAAGGGCAAATTATAAGCCACAGTGATGTTTCAATAAAAAATCAAAAAACAAAATTCTTTTTTAGGGCAGATAGTGCAAATATTAATCAAGAAAAATATAATGATGTAAACACTAAATTTTTAGTTAGTATCGATAATGAAATTATTGATGAAAAGTTTGAAATTGGAGATTATGTTGAATTTAGCGGCAAATTAAGAACCCCGAACCCCTCAAGTAACCCATATCAATTTGATTATGAAAGATATTTATTAAATAAAGATGTAAAAAATATTTTATATGTTGATTCTTATAAAAAATTAAAAAGTGTTGATAAAAGTGACAAATGGTATTATGCACTAAATAAATTTGAAAAAATAAGAAATAAAATCATAGATAAACACGCCAAAAACATAAAATCTCCAAATTTAGAAATATTAGGCGGAATTGTTTTTGGTTCTGAAACAATAAATCCTGATGAAGAAATAAAAGAAAATTTTAAAAATTCAGGATTGCTTCATTTGCTTGCGGCAAGCGGGTTAAACGTTGCTTTGATTTATGGAATTTGGTGGTGGATAGCGTCTTTAATTCGCTTTCCTTATAATCTTTCGATTTTAACAGGAGCAATTTGTGTTATTTTATATACCTTTATGACTGGTTTTCCTCCAAGCATTTTAAGAGCGAGCATTATGCTTTTATTTGTTCTTTTTGGAAAAATAATTGATAGAAATGCAAATTCTTTGGCGTTAATTTTCTTTGTTGGATTTTTAATGCTTTTAATTTCGCCTAAAATGATATTTGATATTGGTTTTCAACTGTCTTTTATAGTTACTATTGGGCTTGTTGTATGTGTTCCTGTTATTATTTCAAAGTTTGATAATTTGGATAAAAAATTCAAAGAAAAATACAAAAATTCTTCAAGATTTAAAAAATATTTGATTTTTCTTTTTTCACCGTCAGCCTTAGCGTCAGTTGTTGCTGTTCCTTTAGTTGCGCAATTGTTTGTTATACCTCTGCAAATGCATTATTTTAACAATTTTGCGCCTTTTAGTTTATTGGCTAATATCGCCGTTGTTCCTTTTATCGGGGTTTTGAGCTTTCTTGGGTTTGTAAGTTCGATTTTGGCTTTAATTCCTGGGTTTGATGGAATAATTATTAAAATTTTTGATTTTATAGCTAATATTTTTCTAACGTTATTAGTGAAAATTAGCGAATTTTTTGCTTCTTTTAAAATTTCGTTAATTTCAACTTATGCGCTAAATATTTTTCAAATTTTTGATTTTTGGATAATTGTTTTATTTTTAACTTTAAATTTAAAAACCAATTTTAAAAACAAAAAACATTTAATTCTCCTTTTGGTGTCGATTTCATTGTTTTTCTTGAGCTTTATAAAAATTGAAAATTTTAAAAATGAGCTTGAAATTATGATGTTTGACGTTGAAAATGCGGATAGTTTTTTGATTAAAACTCCTAAAAATAAATATATTATGATAGATGCAGGCAAAAAGTCATATAAAGGTACATCAAGCGCTCAGTTAATCATAAATAAATATCTAAAAAATAAAAGAATAAATTCTCTTGAAGTTTTAATTATAACCCATTTTGATATGGATCATTGCGCAGGAACAATCGATATTTTAAAAGAAAACAAAGTTAAGCAAGTAATAATCCAAAAAGACGAAGCAAAATCTTTAATATCTGATGAAATTTTAAATTATTTAAAAAATAACAAAATTAACTATAAAATTGCAAAAAATGATGAAATAGTTTATCAAGAAAAAGATTTAACATTTAAAACCTATGTTCCTTTAGTCGAAAATAATAAAAATATAGATAACGAAGCTTCTATTGTTACTCTTTTGAATTATAAAAATAAAAATATTTTATTTATGGCTGATAGTGGTCATGTTGGTTATGAAAACATTAAAACATTTTTGCCAAACAAAATTGATATTTTAAAAATTGGGCACCATGGCGCAAAAGGAAGCATTACAGATGAAATGATTAAAGAGTTAAAGCCTGATTACGCTTTGATTTCTGTTGGTTTTAATAAATTTAATCATCCTCATTTTTCGACAATTGAAATTTTAGATAGAAATAACATTAAAACAATTTCAACTAAAAATTTTGGTTTTTCTAAGATTATTTTAAAAAATGACGATGAAAAAATTTATCATTTTAATATTGAGATAAAAAAACTTCAAACTTTGAGATTTATAGAAAAACCAAAAATTCCTTTTCATAAAAATGAATTTTTTCAAAAGTTTATTCAAAAAAATTTAAATTAATAATTCAAAATACCTTCGATAAAATCAATTAATTCATTTTGTTTGAATAAATTCTTTTCAATGTATTTTATGATTTTTGTGCTTTCGATTTCTTGGGTGTGGTTTTCTTTTGGTTCAGAGCTTACGATAATAATTGGAATTTTTTCATATCTTGAATCTTTTCTTAATTTTTCAATAAATTGAAAACCATTCATTTCAGGCATCTGAATATCTGAAATTATTAAATCATAGCTATTTAGCGCTGTTTTCTCTAGTGCATTTATTGGGTTTGTTGCGGTGGTTACGTTGTAACCGTGGTTTGATAAGATATTTTTTTGAAGAATTCTTGTTGTATGAGAATCATCTACAATTAAAATTTTATATTTAAAATTGTCTTTAGTTTTTAAAATTCCATTTTTAGAGATGATTTTTGTACCGATTTTTTTAGAATTGATGGTTGATATGATGTCTGAAACGCTTAAAATCAAACACGCTTCGCCATTAGCAAGAGTTGTTATTCCTGAAATATGTTTTACTTTATATAATGGTGGAGCGAGTTTTTTATGTACGATTTCTTGGTCAGAAATCAATTTTTCAACAATAATACCAAAAGTAGCGCTTTCGGTTTCAATAATCATTAAAGTATATTTATTTGTTTCTCTTGGGGTATTTTCAAAGTTTAAAATTTGAGAAAGAGTATAGATTACAATGGCATTTTTATTGTAGATATAATAATTTCGATTATCTTTTTCAAAAATTTCATCAGAATTAATTCTGACAATTGTTTTAATTACAAAAGATTCAATCGCCCAAAGTTGCTTTTGTTCTTCAATGATGAACACTTTTTTTGTTGCAACTGTTGCAGGAAGAATAACACGAACAACAGTCCCCTTGTTTAGTTGCGAGAAAATGTCAATTCTTCCTTGCATGTGGTTAATTTTATTATTAACAATATCAAGCCCTAAGCCACGTCCTGAAAGCTCTGTTACGAAGTCTTCCGTTGAAAAACCAGGATAAAAAATCAAATTCATCAGTTCTTCATCGCTAATGGCTGAAATTTCTTCTTTTGTTAAAAGCTGCTTTTCAAGGGCTTTTGCTTTGATTTTTTCAATGTCTAGCCCACGTCCATCGTCTTTAACATCAACAATGATTTTGTTGTCTTTGTAGCTTGCTTTGATTTCAATTTTACCGATTGGGTTTTTGCCTAATAATTTTCTTGTTTCAACATCTTCAATCCCATGGTCAATTGAGTTTCTAATGATATGCATTAGGGGGATTTTTAGTTCTTCAATAATGGTTTTATCAGCTGTAATATCGGCGCCAATAATTTCTAAATCGATTTTTTTGCCTTTATCTCTTGCAATGTTGTGCACCATTCGAGGAAAAAGCTGAAAAATTGTTGATAATGGCAAAATTCTCATATTTTTAACCATTTCTTCAATTTCAGTTGTGGTGGAATTAAGCTTTGTTTCGCTTTCTTGAAGTTGTTTAAATAAAACAGACATCCCTTTAATTAAATCGTTAATTTTTTCATTATGTTGTTCAATTAAAGTCGCAAGCTGTTTATTGTGGATGATTATTTTTCTGTAATCTTGAGTAGAATTTTTTGGGTCAGAAAGATATTTTTTATCGAAATATTTAACATAATATTCCATTTTTGAAAAATTCTTTTGCCAATCTATCATTTCATTGTTAATTTTTTTGGCTAGAGAAAGTTGTTCGTTTGTTTTGATTTTTGAAACAATAAGTTCCCCAATTTGTCCAACTAAATTATCAAGTTTAGCTGAATCTACCCTAAGAGTTTTAATTTCCGTGTTTGTAATCGTGTTTAAAATTTCTCTTTGGTTAATTTCTGCTTGTTTAATATTGGATTGTTTTTTGATTTTTCCTTTGTTTTGAAAATTAACCATTGTTTTAATAACGTTGATTTTAATTTTTGCTTCGTTTATTACGCTTTTATCTTGCGTTTTTATTGCTTCTAGAACTTCTTTGAAGCCTTGGCTTAAATCTTGCGTTGTTGAAATGTCTAATTCTTTTAAAAGATTTAGAATTTTTTTAAAATCAGAATATATTTGTTTAATATCAGGGTTTAGCTCTTTTTCGATTACATCATTTACTAAAGTAAGAACTTCGTCATAAAAAGAAGAGTTGAGCTCCATTAAAGGAATTCGTTGGATGATTTCGTTTAATTTATCAAATTGAACGACAGTTACTTCTTCTTTTTTGTTTAATTTGTTTTCTACAATTTCATAAAAGTCTTTTATTTTAATTTTTTCTTTTTGAGCAAAGTGATAAAGCGCTTCAATGAAACTTGTTGTCGAATTATTAACATCTAAAAATGAAAACGCTTTGTTGTCTGATGTTCTGAATTTATCAATCGCATTTAATATATTGTGCGCAGTATTTTTAATAGAATTAAAATGTTCATTTTTAATTGCAGATGTTAATGATTGAAAATCGGCGATTTTTCTTTCTATTTCATAAATTTGATTGTAATTTTTATCAATTCTTGTTTTTGAAACAATGTATAAAATATCTATGACGATATTTTCAATTTCTTCAAATTTGGCTAAAATCTCTTTTTTGTCGGGTTCAAATTCATTTTCAAGGCTAATATAGTCTATTTCTTGTTCTTCTTTTGATATATTTTTCAGTTTTTCAATGTATAGCTGGTATTCAGGGCTTTTATATTCTTCTTTTTGGGCTACTGTTTTATTTATCAACATCAAAATAAAATCAAGACACTCTGAAATTGTGTCGGTTATTTTTGATGTAATTTCTAGTTTATCTTCTCTGATTAAACTAATTATATCTTCAATTTTATGAGCAATATTTTGAATTTCTTCAAATCCAAGCATACGAGCAGAACCTTTTAGAGAGTGTGCATCTCTAAATAAATGCATAGCAAGGTCTTTATCGGTGCTATCTTTTTCCAATCTCAAAAGCTTTTCATCCATTGAAGCAATGATTTCAGAACTTTCTTGCTGGAAAATGTTTAATATTTCATTTAGCTCGTCTTTTTGAAATTCCATTTTATTGCCTTAGATGAGCTATAGAACTGAATGTTTTAAATTGTTTGAAGTTGTTTCAATTTTTTCAAAAATAGCGGCGCTATCAAGCGCAATTTGCTCGTTTGTTTCTACTATTCGAGAAATTTCTTTAATATAGTTATCTGTTGCTTTAGAATCTGAATTAATTTGTTTTGATGAAGTAATAATTTCTTGCATATTTGTCGAAACTTCATTCATTGCGCTAATCAATTGTTCGATGTTTTCGCTAATGATATGCGCAAGTTCTAATCCTGATTCGATTTCTTTTGTGCCTTCTTCTGTTGCTAGAACTGTTGAATTTGCAGTTTGTTGAATATCATTAATTAAAGAAATGATTTTTGTTGTAGCTTGTTTTGATTCGTCTGCTAATTTTCTAATTTCAGAAGCAACAACCGCAAAACCTTTGCCGTGTTCTCCTGCACGAGCAGCTTCAACGGCAGCGTTTAGAGCTAATAAATTCGTTTGTTCTGCAATATCTTCAACAAGACCAATAGTAGAAGAGATTGATTGAACAAAATCAGACAATTCAAGGATTAATTCTGCAATTGTTTGAATTTTATGCCTAATTGAGAACATTTTTTCAATGTTTGTTCTAACGGCATTATATTCACTGTTTGTAAATTCAAGAGATTGATCGGTTTTTTCTCTAATTTGGTTGGTTAAGTTTTCCATTTCGTTAGAGAATTTTTGCAAGCTATCAACGTGCTCTTGAATATTTTTGATTTTAGAAGTTGAAGCTGCATTATTTTCTCTTTGAGAATTGTTTGAGCTTTGCGCTGATGTTAGCTCATCCATTGTTTTTTGAGAAATTTCATTAATCAGTTTGTTTAATGGTGCTTTAACCGCATTTTTACTGTATTCACATACAAATTGAAGAATAATAAAAGTCACAAAAATAACTATTAATAAATCATAACTTTCAAAACCCAAAACTTTAACAAAATAATAGATTGTGCATAATCCTAAAAAAGTAATTACTCCATCTAAAATTTGCTTTTTTACTAATTCTTTTCCAATATTGATTTTATTATTATTTACTTCTTTTGACATATTCCACCTTTAAATAAAAAAATGTATAATCATATTATAAATAAATATATAAAATAAGTTAAGTTATGACAAAAAAACTAGTTATTATAGATGATAGCTCAACTCAATTAAACATTTTAAAAACATTATTTTCAAACAATGGATGGGAAGTGTGTGGAGTTCAAAGTGCCAAAATTGGCTATGAACTTATATTTGATTTTGCTCCTGATTTAATAATTACTGATGCTATTATGCCGTTAATGGGCGGTTTTCAGCTTGTTAAAATGATTAGGGAAAATGAGCTTATTTCAAAAATACCTGTTATTGTCTATAGCGTTTTAAACGAGAACAATGCAAAATTTTATATTAACGAAGAATTGAGCGAATATTTTCTAAAAAAAGAAAATAACCATGACGAGCTTCTTGAGTTAGCTCAAGAAATTGTTGCTAAATTTCCTCTTGATGAAGATTATAAAAAAGAAATTTTAAGAGAAAGCTTGAAGCAAGCTACAATAGAAAAAGATAATTTAGAGCAAATTAATCAAACAGAAACTATTCAAGATATCGAAAATGAAGAACCTGAGCAAATAATTATAGAACAACCAAATATGGAAGAATTTAGAGAAAAAATCAAAGAATGCTCTAATTTTACTTTTGGTGATGAGAAAATTTTTTCAAATTTCTTTAATAAAATTAACAACTTTTTTGGATATGACTTAGGCGCAATTAACATTTATTCTTTTGAAGATGGCGCAAATAAAGTTTTTTTTGATATCAGAGATATTATTTTAAGCCCGATTTTAAGAAGTTCAATTTTAAAAAAATACGACGCCAACACAAATGTAATGTATAAAAAATATGCTCCAAACTTGCCAACGATGGTGAATGAGAGTGAGTTTTTATCAAAAATTGAATTTAATTTTAAATATAAAGAAGAAAATATCGCTAATATTGTTTTGTTTTCAAGAGAAAAATTAAAATGGCAAAATGAAGAAATAAACCAAGAAATTGAAAAAATATTTTATGAATTTTTTAAAGCACGATATATTCAAAAAGCCTCTAAAACTCATAAAAAAGAAGATATTGGTCAAAAATACAATAAAACAGATAACCAATTTGATGGCTTTAAAAATTTTGCAAATTCTTATTATGCCATAGTTCAAATCGTTAATTTTTCTGATTTTGCACTGAATTTATCAACGCAAGAAATTGATATTCTAAATTCAAAAATATCTGAAAAAATCATTGCTTGCCTAGAAGACAAAGAACAAGTTTATAAAAATGACGAAGATGAATATAGTGTTGTTATTTTGGCTAAAGATGAAAAACAAGCAAAATATCGTTTTGAATATATTATAAATGAGATTGAGCAAATTGATAAAAAAATGCAATTATTTATTGCGGCTTCAAGTTGTAATATAGATAACGGCTTTAATATAGTTGCTGCGCAAAAAAATGTTAATGAAATAATGCAAGAAGCCCATCAAGAAAAAGTGGTAATTTATAATGTTTGAGAATAATTTAATATTAAATAATACCAATCTTCAAGAAGTTGAAGTGCAAGAGCAAGATAGCGAAAACTATACTTTAATTGAAATTAACGCTAGAAAATATGCTATTAAAACAAAAGATGTTTTAGAAATTGTCAAAGTGGTTGAGCTTGATTATTCTCATCAAATGCCATCTTATGTTTTAGGAATAATCCAATTTGAGCAAAATCCTATTGGAGTAATTGATTTAAGGGAAGTTTTTAAAAAAGAAAGAATAATATATGATTTAAGCGCTAAAATTATTGTTCTTAAAGCTGGTGAAATTTATACATCAATTATCTGTGATAAAGTTTACGATATTAAAAAATTAAATCCTAAAAATATTAAAGAAATTCCATATCAGCAAGAAGCAAACTTTTTTGATGGTTTGTATTCTAAAAATGACGAAAATGTTTATATTTTAAATATTGAAAATATTTTAAATTATACAAAACGAAATGCAGACGAATTTCAAAACCAAGATAATAAACTGAAATACATTGTAGATGATGAAACTTCAAGAGAAATTTTAAAATCAAGAAAAGATTTTCTTGCTAAAGTTGCGTTTGATGTTCAAAATCAAACGGCATTATATGATAGTGGCGTTAGTTTCTCTATTAATGATGTTAAATATTATATTAACATGGCAAGCGTAAAGGAATTTTATAAGGTAAATAATTCAAAATTTATTAAAGTTCCAAATACGAAAGATTTTATTTATGGGCTTGTGAATATCAAAGGCGAATATATTACGGTTTTAGATTTAAGAAGATTTTTAAATAGTGATAAAACCGAGTTAAAAGAAAAATCAACAATTATTATTTTAAATTCTGAAGAATTCAAACTTGGAATTTTAGCGGACGAAATTTGCGAAAGCATGGATGTTGATTTTAATGAAATCATTCAAAACCGACTCCATAACCAAGAAGATAATAAAATGATGGAGTTTGTTAAAGATAATGAAATTTATCAGGTTTTGGATGTTGAAAAATTATTCCAAGATGAAAGACTCGCAATTGCGTAAGTGTTTATAATATGCAACTGCTCTTGAATTAAACAATCTTGCACTCTTGGCTAGATTTTTCATATTTTCTTCTGTTTTTTTAATGTCTTCCATCGTTTTTAATTTGTAATCTTTTTTAAGTTGCAACAAATAAAACAATTCCAAATAATCAAATTGATGTTGTTCTTTTAGCTCAGTAATTTTAGGCACTATGTTATAAAATTCTTCAAAAAATTCTTCGATAGTCATAACGCCTTCATTAACTTTTTTTTCATTTTCTGAAATTTTACACATTTCAAGGTGAAATAAGTGGTTTTTGCGAATTAAATTTCTTATTTTTTGAACAATAAGTTCTTTATTGATATTTGCTTGATAATTATCCAGATTTAACTTTTCTACTTTTTCTAAACCTTTAATTGCTTTATCAAGTGAAATATTCTCAAACCCATTAATCTGAGCTCCTCGATTTGATGAATTGATTAATTTTAAATTTGGTTTTTGGTTCTTTAAATTGTTTGCAGTTTGTTCAAAAATGTTGATAAAAATTGCGTAATCATTTTTGGTGGGAATATCTTTTCCGTCTTGAGATTTAACTGTGCAAATATTTTTATTTAGTTCATCAACATATTTTTTCATTATGTTTTTTGTATGTTCATCTGAAATATCTCTTTCTTTTAAAGCTTTTAAAAACTCTTCTTCTTTAGCAATAATTTTATATTTTTTTTCTTTTTCGTCATAAATGCACTCAATTTCACCAAAGTGACAATCTGTTGAATAGCATTTTGCTCCGTCATAAGCAAGGTTTTGCCCAATTAAAATAATCTTATCAAAACCCATTATGCATGCGCTAATTAGCGCAGTATAAGATACTGTTCCTAGGCTTTTTATATCATCATTTAAGTTTAAACATTCTCTAATCCAATTATTCAAGAAGTTATCTTTTGAAATATAGTTGAATGTTTTTCTTGTTTCAAGATTGCTAATTTTAGGTTCAACAAAACCCTCTTGAATAAAATAATATTTTTTAGTATCAATTGAGCTGAATTGATGAATATTTCCAAGATTTTCAATAATTACAATAAAATCGGGATTAATTCCGTTTTCAATTAGTAACTTTGCTGTTGGATTTAGCGCAAAAATGATAAATTTATCTTGGTTTTTTTTGATTATTTCAATATTTTCTTTTAAAGATGGCCCTGCGCAGGCAATCAGCGCTGTTTTACCTTTATAAATGTTAGCTAAATCAGAAATATTTGGGTTTTGAATAGTGTTTTTCAAATTCTCCAAACTAAACATAAAAGTTCTTGCAGCTCTATTTAAAAAAGTGTTAATATTTCCTATGTTTTCACCTTGAGCTTTTTGAGCAAGATATAGTATTTCTTTAATATCGTTTAAATATATTTTATATGAGTTTAAAAAGCTAATTGAAAGAATGCTATCTTCATTTGTATTTTTTTTAATATAGTCATAAAAAGCGTTTTTATTGCTGCACAAAATAACGTTATTTTGAAATAAAGCGTCAATTTTTGCTATTGATAAAACAAATTTTATAATTTCAAAGTTTGGTTCATAAATTATAATTTTACCTTGTTTAATTTTTTGCGAAGTGATATCTGCTAAATACCCAAGTCCTAGTCCATAGATGATTTTTACAGTATTTTTATTATCTTCAAAATGACTTGCAATTTGTTGCGCCTCTAAAATTGCGCTGGTGGTCGAATGAAGAGGAGCTGAATTAAAAAGAAGATTATATTCCCCGTTTTCATTTTGTGCTAGTTCAACATTTGATTTTTCATTTTCAAACATTAAAATTTCATTAGCAAATTCTTTATCATATTTCGCAATTTGTTCGATATTATCTTGCAATACTTTATTTTCCATAAGCAATATGGTAGCATTATATAAGTTATTATGACAATCAGAAGTTTAAAAATTACATCATTAATACTGTTATTTTCGCTGTTTTTTAATGTGAATTTTGCATTATCTAAAACTTATGATTATGATGAAGTTTATTCAAAATTAGAAGAAGCAGATTTTGAATATATATTTGGTCTTGACCCACATCAGGCTGATGATTATACAAAATATATGTTTTCTCCATATCCACTATTTAGAAGTGGGGTAAATTTAATTTTTAAAACCAAAACAATTCCTCCTGGGTATTATCTTTTAACTCCTCGTGAAAAAAATGGTAAAACTTATATTTTATTTAAAGAAAATGGAAGAGTTTCTTATACTATTCCTGTTTATGATGAGGATATTGTTCCTGAAACTTTTTATCAAGAAAAAATACCTCGTCAAAAGCCAACAAAAACCGAGTCATTAAGTAAAAAAGTTATGGGTTTTATTGGAACAAAATGGGGACATAAAAACCAAAGAACACCTATCCCAGAGGCTTATATCGAGTTTAATGATATAGGAATTTATTGGGATATGATATTATATTATGGAAATAAAAAGTATTATCTTTTATTCAAGAAAGATTAAACTAAAAGGGGATTTTAATGAAAAAAATAGCACTATTTTTCATAATTTTTAATTTATTTATTTTGCCATCTTATTCTTTTGAATTATTCAAAAAAACTCCAAAGATGGAAATTAAAAGCTTAATTAAACAACACAATAAAGCTTTATCTAATCATGACATTGAAAAAATTAAAACTTTTTATGATGAAAACTATAAAAGTACAGACGGTTTTAATTTAGATGATATGTCTAAAATGCTAGAGCAGACATATAAGGCATACAAAAACATAAAATATCAAACAAAAATTATTTCAATAAATACTGATGATAACTGGGCTTTAGTACAATTAAAAGATAGAACAACAGCTAGTGTTTATCCAACAGAAATTAAAGAAATCAAAAAAGAAAAAATGGGTAAGCTTGAGGGCACAAGCGTTTATAACATGTATCTTAAAAAAGAAAATGATTTTTGGAAAATTGTTCAAGATGATATCTTGATTGAACAAACAAGTCTAAAATATGGTATAGCTAACAAAATGGATATGGATTTAATTGCGCCATATCAAGTTAAAAACAATGAAGAATATGATTTATCTTTAAAAATTAATAAGCCTGATGATATTATAGCTCTTGCTTCAATTTCAAGAGAAGAAATCACATATCCTCCTCAAGATTACAAAGAAAAATTCAGAAAAATTCCAGAATTAGGAGAGCTAGAAAGAGTTGTTCGAGCAAATAATAAAAATAAAGATGAATACGCTGTTGCTTCAATCGGTTTAACTAAAGTTTCTGTTAACGAAGCTCAAACAAAAGCAAGAATAGAGGTTTTAGGACTTGCTTATTTGATGAAAAGAGTAAATATGGATAAAATTTCAAATTTAAATGAAGTTTTGGTGGAGAATAGATAATGAAAGATAAAAAGGCTTGTATTTTCTACTTTTTAATGACTATTATTCTTCTTGATTTTGGAAATCAATTGAGAAATATAAGCTATTATTCTTCAATTAATTCTGTTCATAATTCTTTTCTTTCAATAACTCACTTGAACAACACCGGAAGTGCTTTTAGCATGTTTCAAAACCAAGCGCAAATTTTAGCTTATTTTGGAATTTTTGTTGTTTTATTTGTTGCTTTTCAAGTTTTTAAAAATGTCACTTTTAACGATAAAAATCAACTTTTGGCTTTAACCTTATTTAGCGCAGGGACTTTAGGAAATGTGATTGAAAGATTTAAATTTGGTTATGTTGTTGATTACATTAAACTAAATTTTATTAATTTTCCTGTCTTTAATGCCTTTGATGTTATGATTTGCTTGGGTATTTTTGTGTATTGTCTTTATATTTTACTTGAAAATAAAAAGGTAAAAAATGAAACAAATTAAGGTTGATGAAAATAATTCTAAAAAAAGACTGGATGTTTTTTTAGTTGAGCATTTTGAAAATAAATATCCAAGAGCAAAGCTAACAAGCGCTATTGAAAAAGAATATTTTTTGATTAATAAAAAAGCTCAAAAAGCAAGTTATAAGCTAAAATTAAACGATTTAATTTCGTGGGATGAAATTATTTTAGATGAGTTTTTAAATCCTGATTTAACCTTAAAACCTTGGGAATATAAGCTTGATATTCTTTTTGAAGATGATGATTTAATTGTTTTAAATAAGCCAAAAGAAATGCTTTGTCATCCAACAAAGTTTGAAAGAGATTATACTTTATCTAATGCTCTTTTATTTCACACAAAAGGAAAACTATCTAATTTAGCAGGAGATGATAGGCTTGGAATTGTTCATCGATTGGATAAAAATACATCAGGGCTTATGCTTGCAGCAAAAAATAACGAAGCGCATGAAAACCTATCAAAACAAATTAAAGAAAAAACAGCAATAAGGAAATATCTTGCAATTGCGCTTGTAGAGTTTAATGAAAAAGAGGGTGTAATTGATAAACCACTTCTACATTCATTAAAAGATGACGTTAAAATGATTGTGTCTGAAAATGGTCTTGAAGCGATAACAAATTATAAAGTTTTAGAAGAATACAAAGGTGCTTCTTTAGTTGAGCTAAATTTAAAAACAGGCAGAACTCATCAAATAAGAGCGCATTTAGCTTCCATTGGTCATCCTGTGTTTGGAGATAGCTTATATGGCGCTAAAAGTTTTATGAGAAATGAATTTTATAATTTAAAAACTATAGAACAGCTGTTGCAATCATATTATCTTTCTTTTTCTCATCCAAAAACCAATAAAAAGTTAGAATTTCAACTTGAAGAAAAAGATTTTAGCAAAGATTTTATTAAAGTTTTAAATTTTTTAAGGAGTAAAAATAATGGATTTAACTAATATTAATTTTGAGTTGTTTGACGCTTGTTATGTTCTAGTTGGCTTTGTTTTGGGTTCAATTTTAGTTTTAATTTATGCTAATAATTTAAAAAAAGAAATTAAAGTTTTAAAAAGACAATATGAGAAAAAATCAATCGGCGCTGACGATTCAAGCTTAAAAGTTAAAACTTTAGAAAATAAAATTGCAACTTTGGAAGCTGCCCTAAAAAAGCAATTAGAAAAAGATAGTTAAATTAAATTTGCGCAAAAAATATTATTCATAAGTTTTAAATAACAAGTAATATGCGCATTAATAAACAAAAAAATAATCAAAATTTTAAAGCCCTAAGCCAAGTTGCAAAGCCTCTTGGGCAGTTTTATAATGCAAATGCAACTATTCCAACACTTGTTATTGAAACAGGAGTTACTTTAGGAAGAGCCCACGAAGCTAAAAAAAGAGGAGGCACTCCAGAAGCAATTGATAGACTTGTTGAGCAAGGAATAAGTGCAATTGTTTGGATTTATGGTGTTAAATTTTTAAAAAATATTGGTGATTTTTTAGGTAAAAAATTTTTAAATATTAAAGACCTAAATTTTGATATTGGTTTTGACGAATTAAGAAACCCAACAAAATATATTGATAAAAAAGCTTTAGGCTTTAAGGCAAGTAATATCCTTATTTCTACTGCAATTGCGACATATTTTATTGGTTCGATTTTGCCTAAGATGAATAATGCAATTTTAGATAAAATATTAAAGAAAAATAAAAAAGAAGAAGAAACCGAAAAAACAACGCTTAAACCAACATCTTTTGATGATTTTAAAAACAAAACAAAGAAAAATAATCTTTCATTTACTTCTTTATTTTCAACAGTTGTAAATGGTGCGCATATTTTAGAAAACAATTCAGCTGCAAGGCTTTTAATAACAGATACAGGCGTTATTGCAGGAAGATTTCATAATGCTCCAAATAAATATCGAAAAATAGAAGGGTTATTTAGAGATATTGCTTCAATTTACTTTTATTTACTTGCAACATCTCACATTGTTTTTGGGTTGAATAAAATAAGTAAAAATACAGATATTAATCCAAAAACTCTAGAAAAAACTCTTGAAATGATATCTCAAAAAATAAAAGAAAATCCTGATATGAAAGTAGAGGATTTCTTATCTCAAGCAACTAAAAAAGTGGATGATATCTCAAAAGCAGCGCTAGATGAGCTATTTAAGGGTAAAAAAGTAATTTCAGTTGATGATTTTATTAAAACTTTTCCTGAATTATCTAAAAAAGCAAAAGATATGGCTACTATGCAATATATTGAAAATGGAAATGGTGTTTTATCTTATCAACAAGCACTTGACACCCTATCAAACTCTTGGACAAGTGAAGCAGGCTTTTTAAAAGAAACGCTGAAATATGCTACAGGAAAAGAAATTGATTCAAAAACTTGTTTTGTTTCAAGCAGGGAATTGAATAAGGTACGAAAATCAATTGATAGTTTTATTGAAAATTTATCTGAACCACTAAAACAGCACGGCAAACTTGATTTTGATTTTATTGAAAATTACGCAAATAAAACCCTGAAAAAAAGCTTTGGTTTTAATATTGTTGGAACTGCAATTTCAATGTATGCACTTGGAATTTTAATTCCCAAAATTCAATATGCAATTACAAGAAAATTGACTAATGAAAATAAATTTCATACTGAAAAAGAATAATTACGATTTTCTTGATAACATCATACCAGCGCCCAAATCTAAAATTTGAGATTGATAATCTTCTCTATTAAAAAGGTTTTCAACGTAATCTTGAACTTTTTCATAGTGTGATAAAATGTTATCAGCTAAAATTATGCCTTTTTCAGCAATCATTTTATCAATTAAATTAAAGTAGCTAATATATTCTTTTTTATTGGCGTCAATAAAAACAAAATCAAATTTTTCACGTTTGCCTTTTTGAATTTCATCTAATAAATCTTCAAGTATTACTATTGCGGAACCTATTTTAGGCTCAACTACTACATTAGGACAACAAGTTTTAAAATTTGCTCTTGCAACAGATTGCCTTTTTTCCCAAAATTCAATTGTAGTCAATTTACCATTTGTTTCTTTAAGAGCTTTTAAAATCCAAACCCCGCTATAGCCGTTTGATGTGCCAATTTCTAAAACATTTTTTGAATTATTGATTTTAATTAAAGTGTTTAAAAAATTGGCACTTTGTCTATCTAAATTCCAAAAATCTGTTCTTGTTTTTTCAAGTTCTTTTAAAATATTTTCTGTTGTTTCATCAAAACAAAGCTCGTTAACTTTTTTAATTTCCATTATAGTTTTTGAGCCTCATCTAAAATAATAATATTTGATACATCAATGTATGAATCTTGGCTTTTTGCTAATTTCATTTTATCAAGACTATAAATAAGATATTTTTTAGAATTAATTCCCGTGATTATAACGTTATTTTCCCCTGGAATTAATGTCATTTTAGAATAAAAGCCATCTTGCGCTAGTTTTTCTCTTGAAATGATTTTATTTTCAATAATGTCATAAACATCCATATAACCATCAACTGCGCAAAGGATGAAAAGTTTATTATCAAAAATTAAAGCGTCAATTGGTTTTTTATCAAGCATTGCGCTATTGATTAATTTTGCTTCTTTTTTATCAAACACGCTTAATTCGCTTTGTGTTCTTGAAATTGCATAGATGTTATCATTATCTGCAACAATTTTTGATACGTTTTGAACTTCACCCATTAATTTAACATTATATGCGCCATCTTGGGTAGTTAAATTGAAAACTTTTGAAGAAAATTCATCATAAAAAGAAATTGAATTATCATAAGCGCAATATGCAAGCTTAGTTGGTTTTTGGTCCAGTTTAATAACTTTATCAAGTTGCATAGAATTTAAATTGATTAAATAAATTGCATTGGCATTAGCGCTTGCAACATAAGCAATGTTATCTTTTTCATTTAAAACAACATCAGAAGCGTTTGAATCAAGCGAAATTGTCGATAGTATTCTTTCGTCTTTTAAATCGATAATTTCAATGTCTTTTCCGCTCCAATAAGTCACAAGCGCAACTTTTGAAACGTCAGACATAATGATTTTAGATGGAGTTGAAGAAAGCTTCAGTTCATACATTGGCTTTTTGGATGTTTCGTCAAAAACTGCTAAAAATTTAGAATTTTTAGAGTTTATGAATGTTTTTTTGTTTTTAAAATCTACTGTTGGAATAAATTCATCTCTTTTTACTGTTGGAGAATATGGATTTTGCACTTTTTGCTTATCGCCATCTTTTAATGATAAAGAATTTTCCTCTTTTGATGGAATTAACAAATCTCCAAGTGTCAATTTTAAGCTTTCAGGCATTTTTAAACCCATTGGAGTTAGCATATCTTGGGGCATTAAACCAAGACGCACTTTGATTGGTAGGTCATCTTTTTTAGTTAAAGTATAATTACCTTTTTCATCTTTAAATACTTTTAAAAATGAAAAACCGTTGTTTAATAAAACCACTTCTGGCAAATCCTTAAAAGCCTTAGATGGATAAGAATAGTCAACTTTTAAGCTATCCACAGTAGTTGTCATTGGAGGATATAAAGGAATATACATAATATCATCTGATATTGTTAAAACGCTATCAAACCTTTGATGAGCTTGGGGTAATTGCTCTTTAACAAAATTCCAAACGTCATCAGGTAATTTTGAAGCATTAGCATTTGGGCTAAAAGCTAAAATTGCACCAATTGAAAGCGTTAGTATATTCTTTTTTAAATTCATATTCTCTCCTCTATCTATGTAGAGCTTGTTTCATCTTGTTTATTATACCATCTTTTTCTTGTTGTTTAGATAGAACAAATAATTCTCGGTATAATTTTTCTTCTTGTGGTGTTAATTTTTTAGGAATTGCAATCTTAACGGTAATATAATGATTTCCTTTTTGGCTTTCACTTCCTAAATATGGCACACCAAAACCTTTTAAGGTGATTCTTTGTTCGTTTTGGATACCAGATGGAATTGTTGCAATCGTTTCGCCGTGGATTGTTTTAACTTTGATTTCATCTCCAATAACAGCTTGTGGTGTTGTGATTTCAAGTTCTGTATAAATATCAAATCCGTGGCGAATAAATTCTTTTGAAGATTTTGTATGAATTACAACATATAAATCTCCATTTCTTCCACCATTTCTTCCGCAGTTGCCTTCGTTTGCAACTCTCATTTTAGAACCGTGTTCAACTCCAGCTGGAATTTTAATTGTTATTTTCTTTTCACGTTCAATTGCGCCCACGCCTTGGCAAGCTTTGCAAAATGCTTTTGGGTTTTTACCTGTTCCATGGCAAGATGGGCAAGTTGTAACAGATGTAAATGAACCAAGAATTGTTCTTGTAGATTGTTGCACTCGTCCTGCTCCGCCGCAAGTAGGGCAAACTGTGTCTTTAGCGTCTTTTTGCATGCCTGTTGAATTACATTCTTCGCAAGGTTCAAGATGTCTGATTTTCAGCTCTTTTTCAATACCAAAACAAGCTTCTAAAAAGTCGATTTCGATATCTAGCCTTAAATCTTCGCCTTTTTGAGGAGCATTTGGATTTCTTTCATAACCTGATGAAAATCCACCGCCAAAGCCTCCGCCAAAAAATGATGAAAAGATGTCAGATAAATCAATATCGCCCATATTAAATGAATTTGGGTTAAATCCAGCATTTGATAAGCCATCTTCGCCATATCTATCATAAATTTCACGTTTGTTGTCGTCTGATAGAGTTTCATAGGCTTTACCTATTTCTTTAAATTTTTCAGCTGCGTCAGGTGCCTTATTGATATCAGGATGATACTGGCGGGCTTTTTGTCTGAAAGCTTTTTTGATATCATCTTTGGATGCATTTTTTTCTACACCCAATATTTCATAATAATCCATTGTTTTATTCATCTTCTTTCTTTGCTGCTACTCCAACTAGTGCGGGTCTTAATACTCTATCTGCCATTTTATAGCCTTTTTGAGCAACAAAAGCAATTGTATCCGGCTCCATTTCGTTTGTTGGAACTTGGGTAATTGCTTCGTGTTCATTAGGATTGAAAACTTTTCCCATGGCTTCGATTTCTTCTAAACCGCATTTTTTTAATACGTCTAAAAGTTGTTTATAAGCAACATCGTAGCTATCTTTAACTGTTTTGCAATCTTCAATGTCTTTTAAATGTTCAGATGCTCTATCAAAAGTATCAAGAACTGTTGTTAATTTTTTTAATACCTCAGAAGCTGCGTACTTTGATAAATCTTCTTTTTCTTGAATAGTTCTTTTTCTGAAATTATCAAAATCGGCTGCAAGTCTTAAATATTTGTTATTTAAATCTTCGTATTTTATTTCAAAATCGTCTTTTTGTTCTTGTGTTTCTTCAATTGCTTCAGGTTGTTCTTCAACTATTTCTTCTGAAGCTTCTTCAATATTTTCTTGATTATTTTCTTTTAATTCTTCTTCTTGAAATGGATTTTTATTGTCTTCCATATTGTCCCCTTTATTAGTCTAATAATATTATAATTTATCAATTAAGATTGTCGAGTGCCAAAAGGGGTAGGGCTTAACCTTGAAAATTAATTTTTTTCTTTTTATTCCAATGTTTATAAACAGGCAAACCTAAAAGAGTAATCAAAAGCCCCGGAACAGTGTATATCGGTTTAAAAATTGTAAGAGAAATGATAATAATACTTGATAAAATAACGAAAGTCATAGGAACCCAATTTGGCACTTGATAAACATCTTGTGTTTTGGGGTAGATTTTTCTCATCTTATAAATACCCCAAATTGTTATTGCGTAGAAAATTATCGAAGAATAAATAACATAATCTAATAATTGTGCGTAATTTCCCCACATAATTAAAACGCAAATCCAAAAGCATTGAAGCCAAAGGGAATTTTGAGGAACTTTTGTTTTTCTGTCGATATAGGCTAAACTTCTAAAAAATACTCTATCTTTTGCCATTTTGTAATATACTCTAGAACCCGTTAAAATCATTCCATTAGCACATCCAAAAGCTGAAATTGCAATAATAACAGCGATAATTTTAAGAGCTTTTGAGCCAAAAATAGTCTGCATTAATTGTGCAACAACGATATCTTCAGGAGAAGTTTTAATTAAATCTAATGGCAAGCTTGTTAAATAAATCATATTTAAAAGAAAATATAAAGATATTACAAGCATTGTGCCGATAAATAGTGCTTTTTTGATGTTTTTTTCTGGTTTTTTGATTTCAGAAGTAATAAAAGTAACATTATTCCAAGTAATTGAAGCAAATAATGCTCCAACAATACTTGTTGAGATGATTTTTAAAGTATTAAAATTAAAATCTATATGATTATGTACAAAACTAAAATTAGAAATCACTGTTTCAAAATTAAAACCAAAAAAAATACCAACAATAATAATTGCAATAATTGAAATAACCTTTGTTAAAGTAAAGATATTTTGAACTAAAACTCCCTCTTTAATTCCTCTTGAATTAATGAAAGTTATAATTAAAACAGCAAAAACTGCAAAAAGCTGCTGTGCTGTTAGGCAATAGTTTCCAATTTCAATCAATTTAACGCTTGAAGATATAGATGGAAAAATTAAACCCAAAAATTTAGATAATCCAATGTTAACCGCTGCAAGCGTTCCTGTTTGAATAACTAAAAATAATGTCCAGCCATAAATAAAAGCGAGCTTTTTGGAAAATATCTTTTTAAGATAAATATATTGACCACCCTCTGTTGGAATAGTGGATGATAATTCGCCATAGCTAAGCGCACCCAGCATTGTAATAAAACCGGCTAAAATCCAAATTAAAATCAGAAGCAAGGCAGAGTTTGTATCTCTTGCGATATGCGAAGATACGATAAAAATTCCACTTCCAATCATTGAACCTGCAACAATCGATATTGCATCTTTTAAATCAAGTGTTCTTTTAAGTTCGGACATAAAAAAATAATATCATGAAAATTTTATTTTATTGAATGGTATATAGTTTTACAAAAAATGAATAATAAATTATTCCAAAAAGAACTGAGTATATTTGAAATTTGTAATATTTTGGAGAAAAAAGATAAAAAACAGAACTTGCAACAAGTAAGAAAAACTCAAATTCAACATAAATATAGTTTTCAAAAATTATATTGTATTTTTCTTTTAAAATCATTGGCAAAAAAGTTATGCTAAAAAGAGCTAGTGCCAACAAAATCAAACCGTTTATAAAATATTTCGTTTGCAAATTTAGTTTCATAATTATTCAATATTATCCAAAAATTCATCAATATTGGCAAGAGATTTAGCTATAATCTTTTTAAATTTTTCAACGTCTTTTTTAGGATAAGTCACTTTGCAATATTTGTCATATCTTAAAAGTCTTTTAAATAGCTTATCTTTATTAGGGGAAGAATTTGCAATAACGATTTTATCTTTGTAAACATCAAGCACTCTTTCTTCATTTCTTAAAAGATAAGTTTTAGCCAGTTTGTCTCTAATTTCAAAGATTGTATCCCTTGCTTTGTTAAGGCATAAAGTTTCGCTATCTTCGTTTATTTTCACCACGCTATTTAGCTCAATTGTATTTATTAAATCGTTATCATCTTGAAATTTTAAATACATTTTTTCGTTTTTCCAAAAAAATTCCATTGGAATAATCGAAAGCTCTTTTTTATCTTTGGTAGAAAGGATAATTCTTCTGTTGCCATTTAAATAATTTTTTATTATTTCAATTTTATCATCATAATATTTTGAAATTATCATTTTCTTGCTTTCGCTAAAGAGTTCCTCTAGCTCTTTGTGGTCTTGTTTATATGACATTTTAATCATTTTTTCAATTGAGCTAATGTTTTTTTTGACGTCTTTCTTAGATAATCCTAAATGGGAAATTAATAATAAATAAGCAAGAACGTTCAATTCAAACTTTTCAAGTTTTTCTTGTTGGCTATAGGAAAATAGTTCGAGGTTGTCATTTTTTCGTCTTATTTTAAAACCTGCTTCTTTGATTTCTTTTAGATATTTATTCATAGCGCTTTTTTTAACACCAAGTTGTTCCATAAAGTCGGAAATAGTGATATTGTTATCTAAAAGCGTTTTAATTAATAATAGTTGGTTTTTATTTGTCGTTTGTTGATTTGTCATAGATTTCTTTTAGGGTTTGCAGTTTTTCTCTAAACAGGCTTTTTACTCTTTTGTCTGAAATGTATTTTACATTAGGGCAGCAGCACAATAGTCGCTGTAAAATATAAAAATCATCGTCAGTCGGTCTTTCGATTGTTAAATAGCCGTCTTTGTCTTCGATTATTTTTTCTTTTTCATCTTTGTTTAATTCAAGATAAGTATCTTTTAAAACAACGTATGTCATAAGGTTTTTATATAGTTCAAGCGGTTGTTTTTCTTTTTCAACTTTTTTAACCATATATATTCTATCGATTGGTAAAATTGAAAGGTGTTTGCTGTTAAATAGCGCACCTTTAAGGTACATTTTCTCTGACCATTCGCTAACAGTAATGCTATCTGTGTGAATTGTTAAAAATTTATTTCCGCCGTTTGGTAATAAATAATCAATCGTGATGATATCTTTATTCTTGCAATGACGCTCTAATTGGGCAACTAGATACCAATTTATTGTTGAATAATAATCAAAATTGATAAATTGCCTTTGTTGTTCGCTATCTTCAATGTGTCTTGCAAAACGATAAAAAATCCTCATCATTATTCTAATTCGATTATAATTTTTTTGGGCAATTAAAACTTTTTTAAGTTTATCCAGAGAATTTAGCTCGTCTTGCGTTAAGTTAAGCTTTCTTTTAGGAAGATTGATTTTGTAATATGCTTCTTTTTTGTCATATCTTATTTCAACATCAAATTTATATTTTAAAAATTTATTGATATAATTATTTATTAGAGGCTTTGTTATTGGTATATCTTTTTTCTGAAATTCTTCAATAATTTCTTTTTTATTATATTCTTTTTCAAACAAAAGATTTAATAGATATAAAAGCTTATATACACTAGGAGTTTTCATTGTTTCACCTTTGTGTAAATTATAACATTTTTTTCTTAAACTGGCTTAGCGATATTTTATCAGAGTTTAAAACTTCAATTTCTCGATTTTTAATTATTTCTTGATGTTTTAAATTTAAATTTTTATCTTTGTAAGTTATAGCGCTTTTTGTTTCAAGCTCCATTAATTCAATCTCACTATATTTATTTTTAATTAAATCAGGATTAAAAGAGGCAATTGTTCCTATCGTTTTTCCGTTTTTAATAGTTTTTCCTAATGTTAAACCAGCACTTCTTAAAGCATTTAAAACAGGCTTTGAGTGGTTATATGTGCAATAGATTGAATTTTTGTGCATTAAATTTGCAATTTTTAAAATAAAATCTTCACTCCATAAAACACTTTGTTTGTGTGGAGCAAAACCATCATGAAAAATGATATCGTATTTTTCATTTAATTTTTGAATTGATATTCTAGCGTCATTAATATGAAAATTAATGAAATCAGGTTTTTTAAGGTTGCTTGCGATGATTTCATTGATTTTTTCATCGTATTCAAATTCAGCCGATTTTTCAACTAATTCAAAATTAATTTCAAGGCAATCAATTAATTGAATGTTTTTTAAATGTTCAAGTGCACATTTGCTATTGTAGCCAATTCCATAACAAATATCCAAAATTTTAACAGGTTTATTTTCGTATGCTAAAACAGGTTCAATAAACTTTTCAAAAGCTTCTTTTTTAGCGCCATATTTAGAATGAAAGATTTCATCTAATTCAGTGTCGTAAAGCCCAATTGAACCATCTTGAGTTAAAAAAGTTTTAATATTTTGCATAAATTTAGTATATTAAAAAAATAAATATTAGTTTATAAAAAAAAGGAGAGGATATTCCTCTCCGAATGATTTAAAAAATAACATGAAAAACTTATCTAATAATTACATCATACGAAACGCATCTGCCTGCAAAAGCCCAATTTAGATTGTTGACAAGCTGAATATCCATTTGTGTATCTGTTTTCATTTCGTAATAGTAATGATTAGCACTACCCTCATCGTATATCCAGTGTCTTGATGGCCAACAATCGTTGAGCGCTCCCGTTCCTGTGCCATTGTCGTATGCGCCTACGCAGCTTGTGTTTCTATTGGCGCAATACACGACAACACTGCCCCCGCCTACAGAATTACTTGTACAGAAGTTTGCTCCGTATGGATCTGTGAAGAATTTTTCCCTAAATGCTGCTTTGTTTGCCATTGCGCTTTTCCATCCTTCAACCATTGCCTTTGTTGGCAATTGCCATTTTAAATGGGTGGCGCCAAAGGGTGACCAAAAAGCACATGAATGGTGTGCAGCATTATAACCCATAACGGGTCTATAATTTCCATGTCCTCGAACATGCGCCATATCATAAGCAGAAGTTCTGCTTGTTTCGCCTGTCCAAGCGCATAATCCAGCGGCATTTAGGCATGATGTTGCACTTGTGTCGCCAACCGATCTTATATCGCTTGAATATGGATGTCCTGGACCTGCGTAATATATTGGAGGACCTCCGGGCATACCAACATCATATCGTGCAACACATAGATTTACATTTGTAGTCCCATTGTAGGCTTTTTCAATGAATATAGCGTTGTATGGATCACAATCAGCTTGCTTTTCTGGTTGTCCTGTGCGCAAGGCTTGAATGCATGTGCCGCCATTTAAAATATATCCACTACCACAGGCATAGCAAGTTTCACCTGCAGTGTTTTTATTGCACAATATACAATTAGCATCAACATTAGTACATGTTGTTACTACCGTATGCGTATCAGCAGTGCATGTTCCATTTTTATTAACGTGATATCCTTTAGAACATGCTAAACATTTTTCGCTCGTACAAGCTACGCATTTTGAATGCATATCTGTACAAGTTGTCGAATTCCAAATTGGGAGGTTTGGATCATCAATGCAAGTTCCACTATCAGACAAAATATGTCCATCATCACACACAACACAAGCACTTGATGAACATAATGCACAGTCCGTAAATGATGATGAACAAGAAGTTGTATATGGGTGATTAACTAAAGAATTAACATCAAGTGCATCCTCTTTTTTACATGTTCCATCATCTTGAAGTTCATATGTGTTTTTACAAACCACGCATTTATCAGATGTGCATAATGCGCAATTAATATCTGCGCAATCGTTTTTGTATGCACTTCCGCCACCTGAACCACCACAAGCAGCATAGTTTGGTTCTTTTATATTTTTTTCGGTTTCAATCAATATAACAATAGCTCCGGAGCCACCTTTTACACCATTCGTGTAAACACAAGAGCCTCCTCCTCCTCCGCCAAGACCATTAGTCCCTTTTATACCTTGACCTTGTCGTCCGCTTCCTCCTCCGCCTTTACCTCCAGGGGGATTCCAGCCAGTAGCGCCTCCTCCACCGCCACCACCATACCATACACCATCAAACTGAATACCATCGGCACCAGCATGATTAAAATTTCCACCCTTTCCTGTGCCATCACCACCGGTACTAGATTGGTCATTTGTTTGACCACCTCCACCGCCACCTGCAGTTATTGTTCCAAATTTAGTAGTGCCGCCACGACTCCCCTTTGCGCCACCAGCACCGATAGCAATTGTTATAGCTTCACCAGCTCTGAGAGAATATTCACTAGTTGCAGTATATCCGCCACCGCCACCCGCGCCACAATGTGTGCTACTTCCGCCACTGCCTCCGCCGCCTCCAACAAGAAATACTGTTGCTTCTGCGTTCACTTGTGGTGTAAAAGTTGTGCCACCGGTAAGAGTTAATTTAACGCTTCCATCTTCTTTTGTTTCTTTTGTCCACGCTACAGTGCTTTGGTCGAATTCAAAGGAGCTGGAAATACATTTATTATCAGCATTTAACGTATATCCATCAGGGCATACGGCACAAGTTTCTCCACTTCCAGCGCTACCTCCGGCGATTGTGATACCTGCACTAGATAGTTTTTTGGTTATAACAGGTGCAATTGCGGCTGTGATCAAAGACACCATAATGAGTGCCACTAGTATCTCCACAAGAGAAAAAGCAGCTTTATATCTGTCACCCTGAACTTGTTTCAGGGTCTGAGGAGTAGCGTAGCTTATTTTTCGTTTTCCAACCTTGTAAGATGCTGAAATAAATTCAGCATGACGGGTTGTACAGTCGTTTTTAGGTTTGTCATTCTGAGGGAGTGAAACTACCGAAGAATCTATTTGCAATGATTTAGCTTTAATTACAATAGATTCTTTAGTTAAATCCTCGCAATGACGAGATATAGAATTAAATGTTGATTTCGTCATTGTGAGCCCTTTAGGGCGTGGCAATCCATTTGGGATAATAAGATGATTACACTGGATTGCTCCGCCTAAAAACGTCAAAATTGAACATTTTGCCGTTTTTTTAACGGCTTCGCCCTGTTCTGTTTGTTTCATTGTTATTTCTTTCAAAATCGTGAATACAAAAAGAATAATACAACATGCTATTGATTGCAGTCAATACCTTATAATCAATATTTATTAAAATATTGTTATGGTTGATGAAGATTCAATGATAATAGAGCAAAAGAAAAAGCAACTTTTAGCTACAATTGGAAAAGTTGTCTTAGAGCAAAGACGCAAATTAAAAAAAGGTATAAATAAATTTTCTTTTGAATATGACATTGGAAATGGGCTTTTGTCTCGTCTTGAAAACGGCACAACAGACACCAAAATCACTACTCTTTGGAAATTGGCAAATGCTTTTGGATTGGAATTTTCGCAATTTGCAAAGCTAATTGAAAACCAATTGCCTAATAATTTTAATTTTTACGAATAATATTATGAAAAGAAATGTCCACGTTTAGAATTTAGCGTAATATTATCAAATGAATATAGCGCCGCTGGGCGTTTTGAAACCGATTTAGTATATTCATTAGTTTCAACTAAAATATTTGAGGATAACATTTTTTTCCTAAAATTGCGTTTATCTAAATCTTTTTTAAGAATTAATTCGTAAGATTTTTGTAATTCTGTTAAAGTGAACTTTTTAGGCAACAATTGGAATGCAATTGGGCATAATTCCAATCTTTCACGAGTTCTTTTAAGTGAATATTCAATAATTTCTTTGTGGTCAAAAGCTAATGGAGGTAATTTTTCAACTTCATGCCATTGAATATCAGAAACACCCTCTGTTCCTTTAACATCAAGTTTGATATCTTCTGCTCTTAAAAGCGCAAAATAAGCGCATGTGATGACACGAGCGTTTGGATAACGAAGCGGGTCACCGAATGTGTATAATTGTTCTAAATAAATATTAGAAACGGTTGTTTTTTCTTTTAAAACACGTAATGCCGCATCATCGATGTTTTCAGACAAGCGAATAAATCCCCCAGGAATTGACCATTTTCCTCTGAATGGCTCATTGGCACGCTTAATTAACAAAACTTTTAGTTTGTTGTTGTGAATTGTTAAAATTACAACGTCGACTGTGACTTCGTGTGTTTTTGTTTCAGCAAAAGTTCTCATACGCCTATAATACAATAAACATGGATTAATGGCAAGAAATACACTTATTTTTATTGTTCAACGTAGCTAATCAGGCGCTCAACTGCATTTTGAATTGAGTTGATTTTATCTTCAATGATTTCAACTCTATTTGAAAGCATTTTTGTCTGAGTCATGTTTTCATAGAAGATATCAATAAACTGATTTGGGTTGAAACTTTCACCTTGTGCTTGTGTTAAAAGCTCAACTTTTTTGGTCAATTCGTTGATTTTAGCATCTTGTGCTTGAGAATTTCTGATTATATGTTTTAGAGCATTTTCGATTTTTGAATTAAACTCTAAAACATTAGCTTTTGATTTTTCACTTTGTAAAAGTCTTGTTTTGATATCTTCAAAGCCACTGTTTTTTAAATCATCAAATCTATCAGCTAAATCGTCAATTTTAATAACAGTATCTTTAAACCAACCGGACAAATTACCAAGCTCAGTTTCAACATCTCTATTGATTTTAACGTTTTCAAGCCCAACTGTTCTTAATTCGATGATTTTTTCAAAAAGATTTTTAAATTCTTCTGAATTAGCAGTGTTTTTTTCAATCGCAAGGCGAATTTTAGCTAAATCAGACTCGACGTCTTCTAAAGTATATGAATAATTTGAATTTTCATCAATTGTTTTAATTCTTCTAATTGCAGATTCAATTTTTGTAAATTCGCTTGCTAGGTTTTCTTTGATTTCTTGCGAAATATTGCTTTTTAAATATTCAAAATTAGAAAGATATTCTTGAACTTTATTGGATAAATTATCAATGTTGCTGTTTTGTTTGTCAATATTTGAAGTGTCTTGCGGTTTATCCAATAATGCTGAAATTTTTTGAACGTTATCTTTTAATTTTTGTTCAATTTGCTCTTTTGTTTCTTTAAATTCATCTGATAATTCAACATTAAATTCTTCAATTGCTTGAATTTTTTCAGAAATTTTAGATATTGCAGCTAAAACCGAAGCAACGTTTTTGCTTTCTTCTAATGTTGCAATTTTCATTGTTAAATTAGAAGTGCTAGATTGAATTTCTTCTAATAATTCTTTTGCATTGTGAATTTGTTGAAGATTAGTTCTATCAATTTTAGTTTCAATATCTACAACAGTTTCTCTTAAAGATTTCTTTTCAACGATATTATCTAAATCAGCACCGATATAGTTATCTAACAATTTATCAATTTTTAATTCAAATTGTTGAATTGAAGATTTATTAGTTTTGTCAATGCCTGCAATACCATCTAAAATATCGCCTTTGATTTCATTTAAGATATCTTGTGAGTGGGCACTTGTTGCGTTAATTGTATCTGAAATTTTATCAATCGCATCGCTAGAAAAGTTTTCCAAGCCAACTTCAAGAGAAGCTAATTTATTTGCAACTTTGTCAATATTGTCTTGTTGTTTTATTGCAAATTCTTGGAAATCTACTCTTGAATTAACAAATTCTTTTTGAACTCTGTCGTTAACTCTTTCAACGCTATCAACAAGATGATCTGATAGGCGCTGCAAGTCAACTTTCAGAGTATCAATTGTTTCAATGTTAATTGTTTTAACATCTTCATGGATTTTATCTGCCGCTGTTTTTAAGTTTTCTTGAACAGTTGAGATGATATCAAGACAAGATGTTTTAATTTGACCTAAATTAGCGCTATTTTCTGTTACAACGTGGGTTCTAAAGATTTCTAATTTGTCAGATATTGTAGGAATAGCTTCAGATATTTGAGTCAAAATTTGCATGCTTGAAACGCTATTCATGTCGTTTAAGCTTGATTGCATATTTTGAATAGAAGATTGAATTTCAAGAGTGATGTCACGAAGATTATCGGATAAATCTTTGATGTTTCTTCCTAAATCTTGATTTTTAAGCTCTGCCATAGCACGCTCAATTGGCTCTTGAAGAACTTTGATGTTGCCTTCATTAATTGCATTTAAGTCTTTTTTAAATGAAGTTAAGCCGACTAAAAGTGCTTTTATATCTTCTTTTGATTGGTTTAGATATCTTTCAAATTCTGCTTGATGTTGATGAGATTTATATAAAATTTCATCATTAATTAACCCATGGACATCTTTCAGTTCATTTCCAAGATTTTGAACAGTTGTTGAAAGGTTTCTAACTTCGTCTTTTGTGTTTGTTAAATTGGTGGATAAATTTTGAATATTATTTGAAACAGTAGCAACATTGCTTGTTAAGTTATAAACTTCCGTTTTAACACCGGCGTCACCTGCTGTGTTGATGATTTTTTGAATTTCATATTTAACAGTTTCAATTTGATTTTTTAATTCGTTATTTAGCGCTTGAAGCTGTTGTTTTGAATCAAGAGAATTGATGTCATCTTTAAGATGCGAAATAGTGGTTGTTAGAGTTCTAACTTCACGAAGTGCATCATTAAAGATATTTTCTCTATTTTGAATTGTGCCGATTAAACCTGTTAAATCACGATATTTTGTATCGATTACAGAAATAGCTGAAATTACTGAATTGATATTACCAGAAATTGTATCAAGGTCAGATTTAATTGAATTAAACTCTTCTTTTGTTGTCCCTTGTTTAATTTGGCTTAAAAAGTCGGCAAAATTTTTATTTAAAGTGTTTGTGATGTTGTCAAAACCACGAGAAAAATTAAGGAAATTATCGCTTAATTTTGTGATTTCTAGCGAAACATCGTTATTTTTTTGCGCTTCAACTGCACTAAAGATTTTTTGAAGAGCTAAATCTTGCGAATTTAACTTAGAATATGCATTTGACGTGTCGTTTAAAAGACGAGAAATTTCAGCAGCCATTTTAGGATTTTGGTTTTGCTGATTTTGCATAAACATTTTAAGAGAATTTTCAAGCTCTTTTATAAATTGGTTTGTTTGACCATATTTAACATCAATTGTTTTTCTAAATTCATTAACAAGAGTTGCTGCAATTTTTTCACTTGAAACAGTAGTGAGGTTCTCATAACGTTGTGATAAACTGGTAAGTGCGTTATAAATTTCTCCTTGCGACATTGATGATTTGGCATATAACCCTTTGATGGCTTGTGTTAGCTGGTCTAATCTGATTTCAATACTGTCTACCATGATTTTTTATATTTTTCCTTTATCCCCATAAAGAATATTGTAGCAAAAAACAATTATTTTTGGCGAATTGTAAACATATTGTTAATATGTTTGTTCTTTAAATACGCTAGTTTTTAAAACATTTTTGTAATTATCGTTTAAATGTGCCCAATCAAAAAGAATTACACCATTTAGCTTTAATTTTCTCACTATATGAATTTGTCTTAATAAATCTTCAGGATCAGACTCAATGAAACCCGCAAATAACCCCGGGAAAACAAAAGCATTGTTTGATGTTTTTCTTTTAATTTCTTCTAACATAGATTTTGCTAAATCGTCATCGCTTGTTAGAATTAGCGGAGTTAGTGCACTTAGGTATCTATTATCTACCCAAGTTGCCCAATCTTGGAATTTTGTTTGCATACTAACTTTGTAATCAGGGAAAATTACTGCTGAAAACATAATGTTTTGATATTTTAAAAGATTGGAAACTTTTGAAATATAGTTTGTGATTTTATTTCTTCGATATTCACACCAATCATCCCAAAATTGACTTCTTGGGGTAATTTCAATTGGGTCAATCGCATAAATTAAGAAAAATTCTTCTCTGGCGTATTTTGTGTAACCCCATTGATTGTTTAAATTTTCTTTTGAAATGTTTGGATATCGAACGTAATCGATGTTTATCCCGTCAATATTATATCTTGTTGAAATTTCAGTTATTAAATCGAGCAAAAATTCAACTACTTCAGGGTTTGCTGGGTCCAAGAAATATCCATTGTGTTCTTGAGGATGTGAAACATATCCATCAAAATCTGCCTTTTGTTTTGTTCTATTCATCCAGTTTGGTTTGACTGCAAGAATTGATTTAGGGTTGTTTTGAGGAGGTTTGTTTCCAACATAGAAGCTTTCAAACCAAGTATGAACTTTTATTCCTCTTTTGTGAGCTTCTTTAATCCAAATTGCTAAGACATCAACATCCTTAAAGTCTGGGTTTTGAACTTCAAAGCCGTATTTTTCCATAACTTTTGATGGGTAAATTGTTCTTCCGTGAAAATAAGTTTCTAAAAATACATTGTTAATTCCAGTATTTTTGATGTTGTCTAGTGTTTTTTTAATTTCTTCGATATTTTTGCTTGTTGGTCTAATCCAAGTGCCTTTTAGTTCTTTTTCAATATATGGAAGTGTGTATTGAAAAGCCAAAGAAGCCATTGCAATTGATTCTTTGGCGCATTCTAAAGAGTCATTAGAGCTATCTTTTTTAGATTTTCGATACATTTGTTTTGCTTTTTTAAGATAATAATAGATAAATTTGTCATCTCTATCATCATAATCAGCTTTTGTTGAAACTAAAACATCTTCAACCGCTTTAATTTTTGCTTTTGCAAAAAAGCGATAGCTGTCAATCGTTGTGTAGGCTTTAATTGTTCTATCAATTATTTCAACTTTTGTCCCGATTTTTAAATTGTCGCTAATCCATTTTTTAGCGCTTCCATGTCCTGATATAACATAACCATCACGAGGAATATTGGAATTTGCACCAGTTAGCGCAACAACGATATCATCAACAACGATTGCTTCTTTGCCAAATTCGTTGGTTTGCGTTGTTTTTCCGTATCCTCTTTCATAAATTACAAGCTGATTAACCCCTCTGTGCCCTGGGAAATTATTTGTCGCTATGGCTTCATCAAGCGGATAGATTGCATTAATTTTTCTTGAAGATTGAGATAAAATTCTATCATCATTATCTTTTAAGATAATGTTTTCTTTTTTTTCAGTTTGAACTTCAACTTTTTTTAATTCTTGAACAGGTTTAATATTGTCAACTTTGATTTGTTTTGGCTCGTTTTTTGTATCATTAATTTCAATTAATTTAATTTCTTCTTTTTTAATTGTTCTAAATTCTTGAGTTTTTGGAATATATTGAGGTTTTGAGTTTTGAATTTCTTTTTGTTCTTGAATTTGAGATTTTGGCTCTAATATATTATTACAATCTTGCATAGTAATTGGCAGAGCATCGCAAAAACCAACTTGGTTTAAAAGCAGCGCTGTAACAAAAAATAATTTAATTTTATCTAATATCCTCAAAATCCCCTCGAGTTTTTTATATAATTAAATTTTATACTAAAAAATGATTGATGTATAGAAAGATTTTAAGAATGTTTTAATAAAAAAGCCGGAGTTTTATCTCCGGCTTTTTTATATTTATAAAATGTTGTTACATTGAAATTCTATCTTTAATTTCTTCCATTTTGTGATCTGCTAAACGAGAATCACCTTTAACTCTTGAATAAGCAAGATAACCATTCATGCGGTCAATTTTGGTTAAATTTTTAGAGCCGCATTTAGGGCAAACATCCATGTTTAATTCTTGATGTCCGCAATCATCACAATATGAAAGTGATAAGTTAACTCCTTCGTAAAATCCTTTTTTCATAGCACGTCTGATTAGGGTTTCAACAGCTTTAGTGTTGTATGAAATTGGATATTTAGCATATTGGATTTTACCACCGTTCATTAAATCCCAGAATCTACCTTCTTTATCTTGTTTTTCAATTGGGCTGATTTGTTCTGAAACGTGACAGTGGAATGAGTTAGAAACATAAGGTTTATCTGAAACATCTCCAATGATACCGTATTTTTTTCTAAATTGTTTTACTTGAAGTCCGCATAAGTTTTCTGCAGGAGTTCCATATAAAGCATATAAGTTTCCATCTTCTTTTTTAAATTCGTCAACTTTTTTGTTGATATATCTCATTACTTCAAGAGCAAATTCGCCATCTTCAACTAATGATTTACCGTTGTGAAGTTCTTGAAGTTCGTTTAGTGCTGTAATTCCAAAAGAAGCTGTTGCCGCTTTTAGAAGTGGTTTAATCTTGTCGTTATATTTTAAATGTCCGCCCAAGAAGCCACCCTCACAGTATGCAAGAGGATTAACAGAAGCTCTCATTTCTCCAAGATAATCATAAGTTCTGATATGAATTTTTCTGATTAAATTCATATAGTAATCTAAAACTTCATAGAAATCTTTGCTTTCTTGTTTTGCTTTAGCATAAATCATTGGTAAGTGTAGGCTGATTGCACCAATGTTAAAACGACCAACAAAAACAGGTTTATCGTTTTCATCAGCAGGGTTCATACCTCCTCTTTCATACCAAGGAGATAAAAATGCACGACAACCCATTGGAGAAATTACTCTTTTGTATTTTTTATACATTGAAGCAACATAGCCCTCTCCTGATAAGCTCAACCAGTCAGGATACATTGTCTTTTTAGAGCATTCAACTCCTGCGTGGAATAAATCTTCCAGTGGTTTACCTTCGCCATGTAATTCTTCGTCGTATAAGAATACGATTTTAGGGAACAATACAGGCTTTTTGCATTCTTTTTTGCCTTGTCCGCCAGCACGTGTTTTTAAACAAGCCATTGAAGCCATTTTTTCAAATTCGCTTGTACCAAGACCTGTCGTAACTGTGATAAACGGATAATCTCCACGGCTTGAAGCAACAGTGTTGAATTTATATTCCCAACCTTGGAAGCCTTGTTCATAGTCTGCTTTAACGTCTTTCATTGCTTCTTCGTGAGCTTTATCAAAAGTTAAACCCATACAGATGTATCTGTTGTATTGTCTATCAAATGTTTTTTGAGCATAAGGAGCTAGAATTTTATCTACCTCAGGAACTGTAAAGCCGCCGTATTGTTGGCTTGCAGCTGCCATTACGATATCGCCTATAACATCAAATGCAACATCAAGGCTTTTTGGTTCGTTATACCAAATGTTGCCCATTTCAAAACCATCTTTTAAAACAGTAGCAACATCAAACAAACAGCAATTCATTGTATCTCTTCTTGCTGACATATCGTGAATGTAGATGTAGCCTTCTTTAATTGCTTGTTTGTCTTCAACTGTTAAGAAGAATTTTTTGTATAATTCTTTATTTAATTCATTAAAAATTAATGAACGTTTTGTAGAAACCAATGTTGAATCAGCGTTAGCGTTTTCTTTGTCGCCAATGTACATAATTCTTTGCGATTCTTGATAAACTTTATCAAGCATGTGAACAAAGTCTGTTTTGTAGTTTCTATAGTTTCTATAGCTTTCAGCAACTTCTGGGCTTAGGGCTTGAAGAGCTGCTTCAACAATGTTGTGCATTTGAGCAATTGCAACTTCATCTTTGTTCATTTCAAGAACAGATTTATTTACAAAAGTACAAATGTCTTTAATTTCACGTTCTGAAAATTCAACTAATAATCTTGTTGCAGATTTTTTAATCGCTTCAACAACTTTTTCAATATTGTATTTTTCTCTTGTACCGTCTTTTTTGATAATTGTGATATTGCTTAGGTTTCGTCTTGAAAAATTAACAATATTGCTAAGAGTTTCGCTGCCAACCTTGATAGCATCGGTAACGACGCTATGCGATTGAACTTGCGATTGTGCGTCTATATCGTTTGAAATCTTCTGCATTAATTTCCTCCTAAGCTACATTAAAAAATGTAATTCCCGTATTTGTCTTAATAATACCCCTTTGAAAAATTGGTTTTTCCGATGGCTGTTGTGCTTCGGTGATTTATAAACTAATTTTTCCGTTTTTATTATTTTACTATAAATTTTAAGGCATGGGTACAAGTTATTTGATGTATTTCCATATTTATTTTTTAAAAGATAAAAATCACTCCGATATAGAGTGATTTTTACACTTATTATTTTATTTTTTTAAAATTTATCAATTCTTAACTTTACAAAATTATTTTACTAAAGGAAGAATTTCATTTGTAATATCAGTGCCACCAAAAAGGAGCGCATCCTTTCTGAACACTAGATTGTAGCCCATGGCTTTAGCTTTTGTTGTGATTGCTGTATCAAGTTGTGTATCTACTTGGTTAACTTTTTTTGCATAAGCGTCTTTTATTGTTTTTTTCTTTTGAGTTAATTGAGCTTCATATTTTTTAATTAAAGCGTCTTTTCCTGCTTTTGTGGTTTGTTTTTGAATGTCAGCGCTTGCTGTATCATACCATTTTAGCATATCTTTTGTTTGTTTCATTTGAGCGTCTTGCGCAGCTTTTAGAGCTTTAGAAGCAGCTAAAAGTTTAGGTACATTTACATAAGCAACTTTTGCAGGATTAACATTTGAAAAAGCAATGTTATTTGCGCCAAAACCTAATCCAAAAGCAAAAGCACAAAGAGCAAGTGTTAGTAAATTTTTTTTCATATTTTTTCTCCTATTTTAGGTAGTTTATTTTTGAAACAATTGGTTGATTATATATTGCTTTGTTTATTGAATTACTATCAACTATAGGGCTTGGAGCTGAAATGTACCATTTATAGATAGCGCTGTTCATTCTTTTGAAGAATTTTTCAAGCCAAAGTTTTTTAGTTTCAATATTTAATATATTCTTTTTCTCATATAAAAATTCTTTTTGCATCATATTATCAATTGATTGATTGGTGTTTTCTATTACCCAAATGACTTCATCCATAAATTCATAAGGCATCAAAGCGTCTTCTGCTTTTAGGGTTTTACCTGTATTTGGGTCAAGTGCAAGCTCTGCTCCGGGGGGTTTTAGAATGATATTTTCAGGAATTGCATTTTTAATTGGGCGATTTTTGTTCATCCAGCGAGCAAGTGCAAAAAGTTTTGTTTTAGTAACATCTAAAATAGGAGCAAAACCACCGCTCATATCGCCATTAATCGTAGCATAACCCATATATGTTTCAGATTTATCAGATGTTGCAATAGATAGGGTTGAACCATATTCATTTGCTATTCCCCATAAAATTATTGCACGGGAGCGAGCTTGTATGTTGTCTTGGGTAAAAGAAGAAGTGTATCTGTTACACCAATATTTTGAAGTTTCGGTGAAAATTTTATCAAAACCATTTGAAAAAGCGTCATGATAAGCTTTAATCGGAGCTTCAATGTAATTTATACTAAGGTTATCGGCTAGAGTTTTTCCATCAAATTTTGATTCATTTGAGGTTAATTTTGATGGCATTGAAACACCTAAAACATTTTTTGCTCCAAGCGCATCTGCTAATAATACAGCACAAATTGTGGAATCTAATCCGCCAGAAAGCCCTAAAACGGCTTGGGTAAAACCATTTTTAGAAAAATAATCTTTAATTGATAAAATTAAGGCCTTATAAGTTCGTTCTAGGTCGTTTTCGTAGTTTAAGCTGAAACTATCTAAATTTGTTGTTAAATTAAAATCTGATGGATATTTTTCGATTTTTGGATTGGCTAAGTTTAAAATATCTTCTTCAAAACTTTTAGCTAGTGCAATAATTTCGCCTTTTTCGTCATATAATCTTGAAGCTCCATCGTAGATAAATTCATCAATTGCTCCAATTTGATTTAAGAAAATTACTTTTTTATTTTGTTTAATTGCCAGATTTTTGAACAAATTATTTCTAAAATATTCTTTATTTGTTTTTGAAATTGATAAAATAGGACAAATTAAAATATCGGCATTTGTTTTAAAATCAGGGTTTTTAACTTCTTCAATTGATAAAATCTCATAGTTTTTATTATTAAAAGAAAATGTTTTTACTTTTTTTATTTCATTATCGATTAACGCAAAAGAACTCTTAATTTCATTATCAATAAGTTCAGGATAACCTACTAAAACTGGCTTATTTAGGCTTTTGATTTCTTCAAGTGCATTTTCAATTTGGCTAAAAATAAAAGGAAATTTTTTAAGCATATCAAAGTTATGATATCCATAGATGAAGAGTTCTGGAAATATCGTTAATTCATTGCTTTTAGAGCCTTTTAAAACTTCAATTATTTTATTTTTATTTTGTTCAATATCTCCCGCTGATGGGTTTAATTGTGCTAAAACTAAATTCATTTTAATTTATTTATCCTATTTTCTACATCGAAATTTTAGCATAAAATAAGGATGAGGAGGGCAAAATGAAAAAATATTTTTTAGATTTTTCTTGTTTTATTTTAATCTTTTTGTTTGGTCTTTTTGCTTTTTCAAATCTTGGCTTTTTAGCCCATTTATCGCTTAATTTTAGTTATTTAATTTTAGCTTTAATTTGCGCTTTTCTTTATTTATTTAAAAGTGGGAAATTATTTAAAAAAAGTGCAATTTTGTGTTTAATATTTTTTATTTCTTTTATTTTTGCAAACTTTTTTATAGATACATCATTTGATGGCAGATGTTATCATTTTACTTTGGAAAATCTTTTTAAACTTGGCTATAACCCGATTTATGATGACATTGAAACTTTTGCAAATAAAAATAATATTTTTTATAATCTTTTATTTGCTTCAAGCTATCCAAACGCTCTTGAAGTTCTTAGGGCAAATTTTTATTTAATTTTTCAAAATATGGAATCATCAAAAATAGTTAACTTTTTGTTTATTTTTGCTGGTTTTTTCTATTCAACATATTTCTTTTTAAATAAATTAAATAAATTTAAAAGTTTAATTTTATCATTTTGTGTCTTATTTTGCGCTGTTGTTATTTGCCAAATGAACACCAAAATGGTTGATTTTAGTTTATATTATTTATTTTTATTTCAAATTTTTTCAATAGTTTTAATTAATAAAAAAATTGATAGAAGACAAAATCTTTTTATATTAATTTCAGCAAGCGTTTTATCAATCGCAACAAAATATGTTGGCTTTTTAAATTGTGCGATTGTTTTTGTGCTTTGGTTGATTTTAAAAAGAAGAAAAATTGTTATAAAAACAGGCTTAATTGTCGGTTTTTTGAGTTTAATTTTTTGTTTTCAACCTTATATAACTAACGTAATTAAATTTCAAAATCCTTTTTATCCATCAATTGGATTTAACAAACTTGATTTTATGACAAAGCAAAATCCTGTTGAATTTAATAATAAACCGTACTTGTATAAATTTATAAGAAGCATGTTTTCCTCTTCTTCTGACGCTCGAATGAATAACCCGCAAACTCCACGTTTGTATTATAAAATGCCATTTACATCTCATTTTGATATGCCATATATTGCAGAAGATGTTAGAATTAATGGCTTTGGACATCTATTTTCAGGGATTTTTATAATAAGTGTAATTTTAACAATCATTCAAATTAAAAAGAAAAAAGGTCTTTTTGTAATTTTATCCATTCTTTTAACAACATTGCTAAATCCAATTTGCTGGTGGGCAAGGTTTGTTCCGCAATTGCACCTTTTGCCTATTGCAAATTGTTATTACTTTAGAAAAAATAACTATATTTTTTATTTGTTATCAATTTTAATTCTTGTTAACGGCATTTGGGTTGCAAAAGAAAACTTTTCAACAAATGCTTATAAAACTTATTTAATCAATAATTTTTACAACGAACTTTTTGAAAAATCTCAAAATAATGATGTTAGTATCTATATTGATAAAACTCCGCTAGATGAAGATGATGTTACTGTTCTTTTTAGATTAAAAGAATATGGAATATATTATAATTTATCAAATGAATTAGATGACAATTTTGAAAAAATTAAGACTGATGCGACAATTTCAAATTCATACTGGTTAAAAATCGATAAAAAAGGTAAAATATAAGCTATGTTGATTATGGGAATAGACCCAGGTATTGGAATAACGGGTTATAGTTTTATTGAATATAAACAAAATGCAAAAGGTGATTATTTTAATTTAATCACTTCAGGCTCAATTCAAACAGATAAAAATGCGCCTCATCCAAAAAGACTTTTAGAGCTAAAAACCGATATCGATTTTTTAATTAAAAAATATCAACCAAACTGCGCTTCAATTGAGCAGCTTTTTTTCTTTAAAAATCAAAAAACAATAATTCCGGTAGCTCAAGCAAGAGGCGTAATATTATTAACTTTAGAAGAAAACTCAATTCCAATGTTTGAATATACTCCGCTTGTTGTTAAACAAACTATAACAGGTCATGGTAGAGCTGATAAAACCGAAGTAAAAATGATGGTTAAAAATTATATTGAATTAGATAAAAATATTAAATTAGATGATACAATAGATTCTATAGCGCTAGCTTTGTGTCACGCTCAAAACTCAAGATTTAAGGAGGAAATAAAATGAATCAAATAATTGCAAAAAAAGCAACCGCATTTGCTCTTATGTTTGGCGCAATTATTGGCATAATTTCTCTTGTTCCTTATTTTATTGGATTGGCATTATTTGTCCTTTCGTTTTTTTCATCGGTTCTTGTAATTCTTTATATGAAAAAAGACGAAAAACATCTTTCATATTTAACAAACGAACAAGGGGCAATTTTGGGTGGATTAATCGGTTTTTTTGCGACTGTTGGTTTTTGTGCAACTTTTAGTCCAATGGTTGGAATTATCCATTTGATTTTTAAAAACTATTATTCATACGCAATTCCAGACTTATTACACAGCGCTTTGTGGCTGTTTTTTGTTTTGGTTTTTATGGTTGGAATTATTTTTGCTCTTATAAATAGTGTTAGTGCTATGGGTTTAGTTTGGATATTAAATCATATTCAAAAAGAGCCCGAAAATGTTGATGCTAGATTAGATATTAAAATTGAAGATTAAGGATATAAAAATGGAAAAAACAATCGAATGGATTAAAGAAGAAAATTGCTCAAGAATGGTTGACCAATTGGTTATACCTTATGAACATAAAAAAGTTGATATTAAAACATCATCTGATATGTATGACGCTATTAAAACAATGATTGTCCGTGGCGCTCCAGCAATTGGCATAGCAGGAGCACACGGAGTTTGTTTAGCTGCAATTGAATCAAAAGAAAAAGCTAATTTTATTGAAGAAGTTAAACGCATTGCTGATTATATCAACTCTTCTCGCCCAACAGCAGTTAATTTAGCTTGGGCAATTAAAGAACAATTAGAAATTTTAGAAAAAAATTCTTCAAAAACTCCAGATGAAATTATTGAATTGTTAATTGAAAACGCAATAAAACTTGAAAATGAAGATATTGAAATTAACAAAAAAATTGGTGATTTTGGTGCAACAATTATCCCAAAAGGTGCAACTATTCAAACTCACTGTAACGCTGGAGCGCTTGCTACTGTTGGATATGGCACAGCATTGGGTGTTGTTAGAAGCGCATTTAAAAATGACCCAACAATTAAAGTTTTTGCTGATGAAACTCGTCCTCGTGGGCAAGGGGCTAGAATTACAACATACGAATTAACAAGAGATGGCATTGATACAACCCTAATCACTGATGGTATGGGCGCTTACTTTATGAAAAAAGGTATGATTGATGTTGTTGTTGTTGGTGCGGATAGAATTGCTCTAAATGGAGATAGTGCAAATAAAATCGGAACATATATGGTTGCAATTGCTGCAAAATATCACAATATCCCATTTTACATTGCAGCCCCAAAATCAACAATTGACCCATCTATTAAAAGCGGAGATGAAATTGTAATTGAATTGAGAAACAAAGAAGAAGTTACAATAGTAAACGATAAACCAATTTGTACCGATAAAGTAAATGTCATTAACCCGGGGTTTGACGTAACTCCGGCTGAATTAATTACAGGAATTATAACAGAATATGGCATATTTAAGCCAAGTGAGATACATAAACTATTTGAATAAATGAAATACCGCTTTTACAAAATAAAACGACTGTGGTATAAATAAAAATGTAGCAGATAATAGGAGATAAAACCATTAGTAGAGATAATCGAACTCAGAATGAGTTATTAAATGAAAGAATCAGAGCCAAAGAAGTTAGATTAATTGATGATGAAGGTGTAAACCACGGTACAATCCCAACAGCCAAAGCCCTTCAAATGGCAAAAGAAAGAGATTTAGATTTGGTTGTTGTATCTGCTAATCAAGCTCCACCGGTTGCAAAAATCCTTGATTGGGGCAAATATAAATACGAATCAGAAAAAAGAGCTAAAGAAGCAAAGAAAAAACAACACACTGTTGATATTAAAGAAGTTAAAATGCGCTATAAAATCGATGTTCATGACTATGAAGTTCGTTTGAAAGCAGCTAAAAAGTTTTTATCTTCGGGCAACAAAGTAAAAGTTGTTGTTATGCTAAGAGGGCGTGAAATGCAGCATTCTCACCTTGCAATGGATCTAATCAATAAATTCCAAGGAGAATTTGAAGAAGGTTCAGTAATTATCGAAAAGAAACCGATGATTGAGGGAAGAAACGTTGTAATGATTTTAGCTCCAACATCAAAATAGACTTTAAAAACCGAGGAAATTCCTCGGTTTTTAAATAACAATTTCTATTTCATTTTTATATGTAACATAACCAAGATATGTGTTTGGTGGTTTTTTAAGATTTTTTCTTTTTGTCATAATAATTGAGGCTTTGCCGCCATCTTTGGCTTTAGAATTTTGCTTGGTTAATTTTGCGCAATACTCTAAAACATCAGCACTTGGCTCTTTTTTATTATTAGGAATTTTTAAAATAACATGGCTTGATGGAAAATTATACCCATGAAACCATAAATCTTCGCTTTGTGCGATTTTTGAAATTAAAAAGTCGTTTTGCTTATTATTTTTACCAATATAAATTTCAAAACCTTTATATTCAACTTTTTCGATATTACTTTCAATTTTTTCTTTTTTATCTTGAATATAGCCAAGGTCAATTATTTCGTTTTTAATTTCTTTTAGTTCGTCAAAGTTGAGCGCATTTTCGATATTAAAAACAATGCTTTCTAAATATTCAAGTTTTTCTTTTGCTTCTCTATTTCTCTTAAGTGAATGCTCAAAAGTTGCACGAGCTTTTTTATACATTTGATAATATTTTTGCGCATTTTGGTTTAAATCAAGAGTTTCATCAAGCTCAATATTATATTCTTTTAATCCATCAGGATAGTACAAATAGCTCATAATTAAATCAGCATTTTCTTTGTATTTATCCGCTTTTGAGTTATCGGGAACAACAGAAGCTATTTTTGATAATTTTTTAATATCGTTTAATAAATATTTTTTTAATTTTGTTTTTTTGTTTTTTAAAATCTCATCAAACATCAAAGCTGAAAAATAGTTATCTAGTGCAGAATTTATCGTATTTCCATTCCAAAAATCTGCAATAAAACTGGTGCAAGTGCCATTTTGAAGCTCTTGCATAAATTTAAAAGCGTCTTCTAAATTATCATATTTTTCAAAAATGTTTTCTAAAAGCGATTGATTAAAATAATAAAAATTATTTGAAATTAGCTTTATATCTTTGTTTTTTGCTATTTCAAAAAATGTTGAATAGCTAACATTTAAAATATCTAGTTTTTCTTTTAATGGAGGATAGATGTAATTTATTCCGCCATAAATTTCTCTAATTGAGCTTTTATCAGCTGAAATATTATGCATTGCACCAATTATTGTTTTATTTGTTGCATTATAAAGAATTATGTTTGAGTGTTTGCCCATAAATTCTAAAGCTAAACAAATTCTAGTTAACGAGCCGATTTCGTCAAAATAATCAAAATAAAGCTCTAATATTCTTTCGTATTTTACAATTTTAAAATCTTTAATTTTTGAACCGTTTAAATATTTTCTTAATTGCATACAAAACATGGGAGGTTTAATCGGGATTTCAATATCTCTTAGTTTTGTTGTTTTTTCATCAATGAAACAAATATGAGGGTATTTTGGGTTGATGTTTATGTATAGTTTTTTATTTTGAGCGCAATTATTGTTTAGGTTTCTAATGTTTAAAATGATTTCATGTCTTGTTGGCAATTGAATTTTTTGAACAATTGCACCATTAATAAAATCGTAATTTTCTTGGTAAAAATATTGTAAAGTTAAAGAGTCCAATGCTTTCATGATAAAAATTATTGTAATATAATATTAGTTAATATGGAATGTTATTTTTTTGGAACATTTAACCCAATTCATTTAGGGCACGTTGAAATCGCAAGGAAAGTGAAAGAACTTGCGGGTTTTAGTAAAGTTATTTTTGTTCCTAGTTATATGCCTCCTCATAAAATTGAGGGTTTAGCAAGCTATAAAAATAGACTTGAAATGGCAAAATTAGCTGTTGGAGAAGAAAATGTTTCAGATATCGAACTACATTTAAAAGTACCAAGCTATACTTATCGAACAATTGAAAAATTATATGAGCAAAATAGCAATCAAAAAATTAATTTTATAATAGGTTATGACCAATTTTTTAAGCTTGAAAGCTGGAGAGAGCCTGAAAAATTAAGAGAAATGATTAACTTTATCGTAATTCCAAGAAAATTTCAAAATGGTCAAATAATGGGTAGTGCTGCTTTTAAATATTTTAAAAATAAAGGTTATAGCTTTGAAGTTATGAATATTGATTTTCTTGATGTTTCATCTAGTATGATAAGAAATATGGTAGAAAATAATTACGATATAGCCGGATTAACAACTAAAGAAGTGAAGGAATACATTGAAAACAATAGACTATATAAAAACGTGGCTGGAAGAAAATTTATCAGCTAAAAGATATCATCATTCTTTGGGCGCTGCTGAAGCTGCTCAAACTTTAGCTAAACTTTTTAATCAAGATGAAGAAAAAGCATATTTAGCGGGTTTAGTTCATGATTGTGCTAAAAACTTTGATGATTCTGAACTTTTGAATGTGATTAACGAAGAAATTAAAACAGGGTTTGATAAAACTGAACTAAAAAATCCAAAAACTTTCCATGCGATAGTTGGAGCTTATTTAGTTCAAAAAGAATTTGAAATTGATGACCCTGAAATCATCTCAGCAGTTCGAAATCATACAATTGGTAAAACCAATATGACAATTTTTGATAAAATAATTTTTTTGGCAGATAAAATCGAACCAAACACAAGAGATAAAATCTATACTAAAAAAATCTGGAAATTAATTGAAAAAAATAAAGGTTTAATTGGGCTTAATTTGGCACTTTTAAAATGTTTTTGTGAAACGATAAAAAAATTGGTTACAAAAAAATATTATATTTGCTCAAACACTATTGATGTTTATAATGAACTTCAGCAACAAGTCGGAGAATTATTAGAAGAAGATTCTTAGCGAGAAAATTTTTATAAAAATTTTACGCTCAAATAAAATTTATAAATTAATTTTGCTAGCTTTTTGTCTTTTTTTATATCTTCTAGCATTTCTTCTATCATTTTTTCATCACAAATTGAGCTTTCAAAAGCAAAAATTTCGCTTGGTTGAACATCTAAAATTTTTAGGATTTTATCTAAATTTTCAGCGCTTGGATAGTACTTTCCATTTTCAATGTTGCTTATGCTTGAAGTTTCTATGCCAACAAATTCTGCAACTTGTTCTTGAGTTAATTTTTTATGCTTTCTGATTTCTTGTAGTCTTTTACCCAAGTGTTTTTTAATATTCATAATTCATCCTTTTTGTAAATTATGAAATATTTTTTTGTTTTTTTTAATTAAGCAAAACAACATAAAATTCTTGATTTATTATGTTAAACATGGATAATATTATGTAATACATAAAATTTTAATAATTTTTAGAAGTTTTACAAAGGTAGTTACATGAAAAAAGCTTTTTCTCTTGTTGAAATATTGGTGGCTCTAATCATAGTATCCCTCATCACAGCAGCCCTTGCTCCTGTGATAACTAAAAAACTATCTAGTGCAGGTATCACAATCATCGGTGGTGGAAGTGGCGGTGGTTTGAATAATGAAAATACAAATGTGCCGATTGAAGATTGTACGGTTGAATACAATGGCACATACACTGAATCTATGGAAGCTGATGACACAAGAAAATTCATTCTTAAATCAAGTGGCACTTTTAAAATCGATTGTAATGCTAAAGCTAAAATCTTTCTTGTTGGTGGAGGCGGAGGCGGTGGCGGTGGTTCTACCGCTAATCAAGGCGGCGGTTATGGCGGCGCTGGTGGTGGAGTAACCGAAACAAGTTTAAATATCACAGCTAATGAAAATATTGATGTGGTTGTTGGTGCTGGTGGTTCAAGAGGCACTGGCAATGCTGGAGGGTGCTCTAATGGTGGCGGAGCTGGCGGCACAACAAAATTTAAAGATAGAACAGCTTCTGGTGGTGCTGGTGGAGCTGGTGCGTGCAGCAGTTCATCATATAGCTGTAAGGCTGGAACATTGTATGATGGTAGTTACTATGGCGGTGGCGGTGGAGATGCTTACGATAGTTGTTCAACTAGCGGAGGTGGCTCTGGTGCTACTGCAAGTCAAGGTAAGAGCGGAACGGCTGGAAGCGCTAACACCGGAGACGGTGGAGGCGCTGGAGCTTGGGGCGGAGGTCATGGTGCGGTTGGTGGCTCGGGTGTGGTCATTCTTAAGCTTTCAGAAGCTACTCAAACTGGTTCAAGCGGTAGCATATACAAAAACGATTGCGCAGATATTGATGTAAATTGCGCATTATGTGCAACCGATAAGTGTGTAGTATGTAAAGATGGATATAATTTAAGTGAAGCCGGAGATTGCGAAGAAGAAGCCGCGGTTGTATCTGCTGCGTGTAATGATATTGAAAATTGTTCAATGTGTTATGACGGTAAATGTCTTGCTTGTAAAAGCGGATATGAGTTAATAAATGATGGCGCAAATTGCAGTAATAATGCAACAAGAAGTATAACTTCTCAAGAAGATTGCAACCCGTTTAATGCTTTATATGTGCCAGCTTCCTATAATGGAAGCGGAGGAAAGGGATTGTGCGTTACGAAATATAATATCGGTGACCCTGGAGGTCCACCTTTAGACGCAAGTGTAAAAAGCGTTGTTCTTGGAACTTGCCCCGTAACGAGCGCTGGAACAAATGAAGCTAATGCTCTTTGTTGTTGGTTGGGTAGAACATCTGCAAGTTGTACAGAAGAAGACGAATACGGTTCTTTCTATTCTGGCTGTAATAGAACGGTTTGTCAAAGAGGAGCTGCAAGTATTAGCTGTAAAAATTGGCAACCTGATGTAAATGGGTATAAAATTAGCGGATGGAGACTTCCAACAAATAATGAAATTACGGGTTGGAAAAATAATATTTCTACAATTTCTAGGAAAAAAGGACAAAATGGGCTTCAGTTATGCGCTCAATGGCCAACCGATTCATCCATGTCTATTTATGAAGTGCAATGCGCTACAAATTTTGGCGGATGCAAAGGCGCAGCCTATGGCACTGGAGATTTAAATAACTGCCACCCTTTTGACCTTTGGTCTGCTACAAGTGGCTTGCAAGTACTTGCATCAACTACAAATATTGGTACTTTTAATCCTTTGTATGCATTTTCTGGAAGATGCGTTATAGATTCTCTGCCAAAAAATTTTACAGGCAGTAAAAGTTCAAATTTTGCAGTAAAAAACACTAAGAGAAACATTGAAGTTTATGGTGAACCTACAAAGCAAGCTGATTGTGATCCTTTTAATGCTTTATTTATTCCAAGAAAATATAATGGTACAATCAACAAGAATCTTTGCGTAACAAAACATGATGTTGGCATGCCGGGTGGTCCTCCACTACCAAGAACTCTTTCAACCTCCCCTTATTATGGAGTGCAAATTGTGCAAGTGGGTGAAACTTGCGCCAGTTCTAATTGTATCTGGACAGGACAAACAGGAAAATCGTGCGATTATACTGTTAATGACAGAGGTAATCCATGCGAAAGACCTGTTATGGGATACCATGCAGCACATTATTCTTGCGTTTTTTGGAACCCACTTGGTACAAAACACCATCATTGGCAGCTGCCTGACTATAACACTGCATATAGCTGGGCACACCACTATAACAATAATATTGATAATTTTAGGGAAATATTTTCTTTAGATGAAAATGGGTTAAATGTTTGTGCAGATACTTCAACTAATTCCAAACAACTTGTTTGTACGCATAGAAGCACAAGTTGCCCGGGAGCACAAAGTAACGAATGTTGGCCTAGTGCTCATTGGACTGTCGAGGGTACATATTTATATCGATTAGAAAATGCGACAACTATCGGTGTTCCTGGTGCTACTGCTCAAAATTGGGCATTTGCAGCAAGATGTATATCATACACGGTGCCTATAAAATAGTTTTTTCATGTTATTTTTTAAATCGTGTTGGAGAGGGCAACCTCTCCTTTTTTTGTATAAAATGTATTATTTTATACAAAATTAAATATATCTTTTTTCAAGTCTTTCAGACTTCTTCATTTTTCTTTTCTTTTTTTAATCGCCCACCAAAGAAAAGAAAAATGAAGCAAAAAGAAAAGAAAACAGGGCTTGCTTTGTTGTTAGTTACTAGTGGTGCACTAAGCTCAAAATAGTTGCTTACGGCAACTCGCTTCGCTCAGACATACCTCACGCAACTATTTTTCACTAAGTGCACGTGCAAAAGAATTAATTAATATTTCAATAATCCTTTTTTAAATTTTTATCATCACATCAAAAATCGGAGAGAGCTTGTGACTTTTTGTTGAGTTTTGGTTTGATACTTATTTTGTATGAGATTAGCTTAATTACAAGCTCTCGACTGTTTTTTGAGTAGATAAAAATTTAAAAAAGAAGAAACTAACATTCAATCAAGCCGTGTTTTTCTCT
>SUTT01000008.1 GCA_015152565.1 Cyanobacteria bacterium SIG27 | reverse complement strand
AAAAGAGAAAAGTAGACAAGAAACTTTAGTTTCTTTAAAACAAACTAGGGCGAAAGCCCTAAAAAGAAAACGAACTTTGTAAGACCCTGAAACAAGTTCAGGGTGACAATTTGTATAAAATAATACATTTTATACAAAAAACTACAAATCTATCTTAGAAACATCAATTAAATCCAAAAAATTCATTCCAAAAGCATTAGCGATTTTTTCAAGAGTTTCAATTGTTGGAGAAACTTTACCAGTTTCTATTTTCCAAATCGTGTTTTTGTTTACATTTGCTTTAAAAGCGAGTTGCTCTTGGGAAAGGTTTCTTTTTATGCGTTCAAATTTAACCTTTAAACAAATTTTGTCACTTATCACACTAAATTCATTATTCATAACATTATAGTATGATATTGACTTATTGTAATCAACTTACTATAATAAGATATTATCACACTATAATAAGATAAGGTCAAAATGAACTTTGCAAATTATCAGCAGAAAAAATTGGTTATAATAATCACAGAGAAACTATTCTTGCACCACAAGTTTAATTTAAAAATTTACAATTCTATCTTAGAAACATCAATTAAATCCAAAAAATTCATTCCAAAAGCATTAGCGATTTTTTCTATAGTTTCTATCGATGGTGAAGCTTCCATCCTTTCGATTTTACCTATAGTGTTTCTGTTTAAATCAGCCTTCAGTGCCAATTCTTCTTGAGAAAGATTTCTTTTGACGCGTTCTAATTTAATTTTAAGACATATACAATCGTTTATTTTACTGTTTTTAGTATTCATAATGACTATTATAATAGTCTATTGACATATTAGTATCAACCTATTAAAATAAACAAAAAGACTACTATAATATTCAAAGGAAAATTTATGAATATATCAAATAAAGACTTAAAACTTCTCCTAAAGTCATCTAGTGCCATCTATAACACTCTTTGCGTTTTAAATGATTATTGTTATCACATGCAAGAATATGAAACTATAATGAATTTACATCCTATTGTGGAATATTTGCACAACGAAAGCGATAAATTATATTTTAATTTATCAAGTATAAAAGAAGGTTCAATTGAGCGAGCAAAATAATTAAACACTCACTCCAAACATACACCAAGTAGTCACTCTTTTAATTTCAACATCAACAAATTGACCGATTTTGTATTCTTTATTATCTTCCAAGTGAACTACTTTATTGTTTCTTGTTCTTCCTTGATAAACACCATCTTTAACATCGTCAATTAAAATTTCAAGGGTTCTTCCTATATATTTTTCATTTGATTTTAAATGTGCTTCTTTAACTTTATCATTTAAAATCGCAAGGCGTTTTTTCTTTTCGTCTTCTTCAATAAAATCATCAACCATTTTAGAGGCTTTTGTTAAAGGACGAACAGAATACGCTGCAGTATTTGAATAATCAAGCCCTAATTCATCAATTGCTTTAATTGTATCTAAAAATTCTTCATAAGTTTCACCTGGAAAACCTGCAATAAAATCAGATGTTATTGTAACGTCTTTTATATTTTTTCTAATTTTTTCTACAATTTCACGATATTGTTCAACATTATATCTTCTATTCATTGCACGAAGCACTCTATCGTTTCCTGATTGCATTGGAATATGGAAACATTCGCAAATGTGAGTTGAATTTTTAACTACTTCAATAACATCATCTGTAATATCGGTTGGATATGATGAAGTAAAGCGTATTCTAAAATCACCCTCTAATTCGTCTAATGCTTTTAATAACTGAGCAAAATTTGGCTTTCCTTCAAGATTTTTACCATAACTATCAACGTTTTGCCCCAATAGAGTAATTTCTTTAAAGCCTTGAGATAAAATAGCTTTCGCTTCAGCTAAAATTGCTTCAATACTTCTTGAGCGCTCACGACCTCTCGTATATGGAACAACGCAATATGAACAGAAATTATTACAACCCTCCATAATAGGAAGCCAAGCATTAACAGATTTATCACGAATAATGCTGTAGTCATTCTCAACTATAGGCATATCATCAAGCGCACAAAGCCTTTTTTCTTCAATTTCTTTTAGTAATTTTGGAAGTTCATAAATATTTCTTGTTCCAAAAACTAAATCAAGATATGGAAATTTTTTAAGCAATTGTTCTTTTTCAAGATTTGAAACGCAACCTGCTATCGCAATTTTAATATCACGTTCTTTATTTTCACGCTTAATTTTTCCCCAATAACCAAGACGAGAATATGCTTTATCTACAGATAACTGACGAATTGCACAAGTATTAACTATAAATAAATCAGCTTCGTATTCATCTTCTGTTCTAACATAGTCAAAATGAGATAGCATACCAACTATTCTTTCGGTATCTGATTTATTCATTTGACAACCAAGTGTATCTATAAATAATTTTTTCATAATTTCCTATCTAGATAATTGCGCTTCCTGCAACATTTTCATATTTTTCCATACGTTCTTTTAGCGCTCCTTGTGGCATATAGTATGGATTTACTGTCATAATCTTAGCTGCGATATTTGGATAATAATAGATAAATTTTAACTCACTATCAGTTAATGGCTTTTGAGTATGAACGTTAGCATAGCGAGCAAGCTCCAGGATATTTCTTGCTTCATTATCATCGTGAAATTCTAACTCTAAACTATTAAATACGTTTCTAAAGCCTTTAATTCCAGCATATTCACCAACTGTAATCATACGACCAGTTTCAATGATTTCTGGTTCACCTCTTCCAAGCTCTTCAAAGTCATAAAGTTCATAATTTCTTCTATCTTTTAAAGCTCCATCAGCGTGAATTCCTGATTCGTGCGCAAAAGCGTTGGCGCCAACTGCCACTTGATTCATTGGAATATCTACTCCAAAAGCATAAGAAGTATATTTTGCCAATTTCCATGCTTTTGAAATATCAATTTGAGGATCAATTTGATATTTATCCTTAAAACCGCTTGATTTTTTAATAGCTAAAATACAAGAAACAAGGTCGGCATTACCCGCACGCTCTCCCATGCCATTGATTGCAGTATTAATCCAAGCATCAACTCCAGCATCAATTGCAGCTTTCGCACCCATAACTGAACATGCCGTAGCCATACCAAGGTCATTATGAAAATGCATTTCCATTTGCATTCCGGTTTCTTTTGCTATTGCATAAATTCTATCGTACGCAGTTTGAGGATCATCATAACCCAAGGTATCGCAATATCTAAAGCGTGTTGCTCCATATTGTTTACATTTTCTTGCATATTCAATTAAATATCCTAAATCAGAACGGGAAGCATCTTCAGCATTAACCCCGATATCTTTAGCATTTTGATTGATTGCTTCATTGATTGCTTCTAAAGTGTCTTCTAAAACATCATTAGGTGTTTTTTTACCTTGATATTTTCCATTAATCATTTGTTCTGATGTCGATTGTGACATATTAATATATTGTAATTTTGGAACATTTTTAAATGAGTCAATAACATCTGCTTTAATTGCTCTCATCCAGCCAGAAAGACGAGTTTTATTAATAACACCCCTTTCAACAAGTTCCAAATTTCCATTTAAATAATTAAGTTCGTGTTTTGTTGTTGGAAAACCAAACTCACTTTGAGTTATGCCCATTTCGTTTAACATTAAATTAATAATTGTTTTTTGAAGTTTAGCTAAGCCAAGACGAGAAGTTTGTACACCATCTCTATTTGTTACATCTACAAATTTAATATAGTTCATAATGCCTCTAAATAATCTAGTATTAGATATTATATCATAATGTTATTAGTTAGGTTTTTTAATCTTAATATATGAACTTTTCTTTACAATATCTTGCATTATTTTTAAATTCATGTAGAATAGTTGTATAAAGTTAATAAAATGGGATGAAATTTCCCACGAGGAAAAATGCAAATCAACGAAACAACATTAAATTGTTGCAAACCGAAAAGATTTACCACTTTCAAAGGGACAGAAAGCTCGACAAATGGCGGGCGCAGGGTGCGAGGCAAACGTTATCAGCAAATGAGCGATGATGTTTTAAAATTTAGAAGCATTCTGAAAGCTCATAAAGATGTGCAAAATAGCAGTAAAATGCGAATGTTTAAAGCGCTGCCACACATCACAACAGTATTATTAGGAACAAGTATAGCATTAACCCAGCCTGGGAAATTAGCGGCAAAAGCTGCAGCAGGGCTGGGTTTTTTAGCGCTTACAGATATTATCCCTTCAGTTGTTGATGGTGCGGTTAATATTGCTTCTAAAACAGATGACAAAGATAAAAAAGCTTCTCCGGTTGCTTTCTTTGCTAAATTAGCTACAATTACAGCAGTAGCCGGACTTGCTGCTTTTGGTTTAAAAAACACAAAAACATTCGACAAAGTTTCAAAATTCGTTAAAAAAGAAGCAACTCAACTAAGCAACGAAATCAATAACACAAAACTAGGTAAAGCGTTTAATAAAAATTTAGCTTCAAAAATTGATAAACATTCTTCAAAATTTGCAATTGCTTCTTTAGGAATAATGGCAGGAAGCTCAATGGCGCAGCTTAATTTAGCAGATAGCTTATCAAAAGATATTTCACAAAAAGCAAGTGAAAATTATAAAAAAGGCAAATACATTCAAGCTCAAGCTAAAGCTCATTACGACTCAATTGACGCTGTTGAGGTATAATTGCTAAAGAATTTATTTTTTGTTTTATTTTTTCTTTTGATAACGCAAATTTCTTATGCAAAACAAGAAATTGAAGTTTTAAAAGTTTATGATGGCGATTCTATTTTAGCCAAAATTGATGATAACATTTTTAGAATTCGCCTTTATGGAATTGATTGCTTTGAGGGAGCAAAAAGTGACAGAGCTAAATGGCAAGCTAAAAAATATAAGTTATCTATTGAAGAAATAATTATTGGCGGAAATATCGCAGGCGAAATATTAAAAGAGAAATTAAAAAACAAAAAAGTAATGTTTGATTTCAAAGGAATAGATAAATATTCAAGAGCTTTAGGAAATTTATATGTTGATAATGTTTCAATAGAAGATGAAATGCTAAAAACGCCATATTGCTTTGTTTATAAAAAATAAAAATATAAAAAGAAAAGCAAGTCAAAAGACTTGCTTTTTAAGTAATTTAAGTTAAGCGGAATGTGGGTTTGAATTTTTAACCGAAAGCGTTGAATGTGCCTTCAATGTCTTCATTGATAACTTTTTCAACTGATTCAACTTCAGTTGTTACAGCACTTCTTTGCGTTTCAATGTTATCTAGCTCAATTTCTAATTTTTTATCTTGAGCTTGAATTTGAGTTTGTAATCTGTCATATTTTGCTTTTGCAGCATCATCATCTTCGGTATAGTAACTATCAGAGATATTTGAAGTTGTATCCCAAGATACGCTTGACCATCTGAAACCTTCATCGGTATTATTATCTGCTTTACCTTGTTCAAGAAGATATTTACCATTTCTTAAACAATCTTGAAGATAGTTTGGTCCATCATAAGTACCAGCAGAATCTGTCATACCTAATCTTAAGTTTTCATCAACTACGTATCTATTGATGATATTGCCTTTTTTATCATACAATGTATAGCAACCATCGTTTCCTTGAACAAGATTTTCACCATATTCATAAGATTCATCATTTGTTCGTGTTGAGTTTGGAATAAGTGATGCTTTTGCATATAATGCAGCGTTTTCATATTCAAGTCCAGCTGTCGCATCAGTTTTCAATGCACCTGTTTCAATATCATAAAATTTTGCTTCAGCACCATCGCCAATTTTTACAATTCCTTCTGCTGCGTTAAACTTAACACCTTTTAAAGAATCGTTGCCATTCAACATGCTGTATAATTCTGTTTGTTTTGTTTGAGCATCATCTGCCCAACGTAAGCTTTCCAAATCAATTGCTAAATGATCTGTTATATCACCATCAGTGCCATCATCTTTTCTTCCAGTTTTAGTAACTTTGTAAATATTTTCATAATTTTCTAATTTATTTTCATCTGTAACTGAACTAAAACTATCTGTGCTAACTGATTTATGTACAGTTGGGATTTCATCTTTACTTGAAACAACAATTGCACCATCAACACTTACAAGACGATATGCATTATTGCTTGTCCAACCATTTGATTGAACTGCGCTGCTCTTTTTAATACCTGTAAGCTCTTCGCCATGCTGATAAATGCCGCTAATTAAAGCTGCATAAGTTAAATTCATTGTACGATTGATTGCATTGCCGTTTTCGTCTTTGTCGGTACCATACAAATTAATCTTCATCTGTCTGTTTGAAGTAGCATTTTCATACTCCAAACTGATTTCTTCAAGTTGTTGAGATAAAATTAATCTCTTTTGAGAAATCTGTTGTGCCCTGTACTCAAGATCGCTTCTTCTTGCCGTTAATAGAAGCAATCTGCCTTGACTTGCTGATAATCCCATTTTTTACCACCTTTACTTTTAAATTACTTGCAGATATAGCATTGGCTAATACGCCTTATCCTTTTATCCAATTTTTAAATTCCACATCCAATTTTTTACTAACATTTTAGTAGAAAAATCTGTTACATTTCTTCATATTTAAGGCAAAAAAGCAAATAAATAGGCACATTTTGATGTTTTTTTGATAAAATAAAAAAATCAGTAAGGGGAATAGGTTAGTTTTTAAATTTTTATTGCATATTAAGAAATGTAAATATTAAAGCAAATAAAGATGTTCACAAGTTTTAGACATACAGAACTACCAACAGGAGCAAATATATGAAAATTGGAAATATTTTTCAAACAAAATTAAACAATAATTTCAAAACAAATAAAGCAAACTCTAACCCAATTAATTTTAACGGAAAAAATAATATACAAAGAGCAGTTGCAATTATCAGCACCCCACTAGCCCTTGGTGCAACAATGGGACAAGATGCGCTAGCATTAGGAGATGTTTTTGTTCTAACTGCACATGCTACCCAAAACCAAACAACAATTACTCCTTTAACATTTAACACTAATCTGTTAGACAATGCTAAATTAAATGAAAACAATAATTTCCAACTTGCTCAAAAAATGGATTGCCCAACAATTACATTTGATTTTACAAGCAACTTTAAACCAAAAGCAAATGAACCAATTGCAACCAGCGTAGTTCTTACATCAAACCCAGACAAAAACCACATTGAAGAATTTAGATATATAACAGACGTTATTCAAGAAATTTGCGGAATTGAAGCCAATGATACACAAGAAGTGTACAACAAAGCTATGGAAATCATACAAACAAACCCTTGGATGATGGAATACATCAAACAAGACGCTGTTGATTATTCAGACGGACACATTTCAAATATTGACCCTGAAGTTCTGCTATCAACAGACTTTGCACAAGCTTTTGGTGAACCAAGAAGAATTTACATTCCAACAAGCTACACCACAGCAGAGCGTATGAATGAATATGACACTACTATGCTTGGTGCAGTAGATTTCATCCCAACAAGAGCAAATAATAACGGTGATTTAGCAATCGAATTAAGAAGCTCTGACATTAAAAACGGAAGAAAAGACGAAGATAAAATTGCAATAATTGAAAAAAGATTTGCACAAGAATACAATATTCCAACAATGAAATCTTTCGCAGGAATTGGCATTTGGCATGCTATTGCAACAGATGAAGCTAATTATGAAATTTTTGCAAATTATAGTGAACAAGACGCTCCTTATGCGTTATTAAACTATATCAAAGAAAATGAAACAGTTGCTCTAAATCTTCCAAGAGTAAATATCAGCGTGATGGTTGATGAAGAAAATGAAGATATGAGTTTAGACATCCTTACTCAAAAAACAGACACGAACGCTATAATCAGCTATTTAAGTCCAGATAGAGCGGTTTGGGATGTTAGCGACTTAAGCAATCAAAAAGTAAGACCAATCGACGTATTAGAAGCATTCCATTTTATGAATGATTGCAGCTTCCCAAAAGCATACGAAGAAAATCCAGACAAATATGAAGGCTGGTTATTAGCTTCTTGGCAACAACAAATTAACAACAATGATGCCTTAATTAAATATTACGATGGTAGCGAGCTTTCAATTGAAGATTTATACGAAGAAATTGATTTAGATGCAATTGGAGCGCAAGGAAAAATTAATCTCCAAAGAATTGCATTTGCTCATCCTCAATGTCAATTAAATTGCGATATTCCAACAAAACCTGCTCCACAAAAACCACAAGAAACAGAGCCATCTGAAACAACCGAACCATCAGAGTCTACCGAACCATCTGAATCAACTGAGCCATCAGAGTCTACTGAACCATCAGAGTCTACTGAACCAACGGAGCCAAGCGAAGACACTGAACCAACAGAAACAACTTGCCCTGATAACCCTGAAATTCCAGATAGAGATAATGAAAATCTTCCAGATATAGTACCAACACGTCCAACAGCACCATCAGAGTCAACAGAACCAACGGAGCCAAGCGAAGACACTGAACCAACTGAAACAACTCCTTGCCCATCTGAACCATCTCAGCCTGATTCAGGATACGACGACGGAAGCGCTGATGATGTTATAATAACATTCCCAACGAATGAAACGCAAGCACCTGTGGAAACGCAAGCACCTGTGGAAACGCAAGCTCCTGCGGAAACGCAAGCTCCTACGGAAACACAAGCTCCTGCAGAAACGCAAGCACCAGATTGCCCAACGGAAGGCAAACAGCCTAGTACAGATTATGACAACGGAAGTGCCAATGATGTCATAATTACATTCAATGAAAAACAAAGCGCTCCACAACAATCAAATGATAATAGCGCTCCAGAAGCACAACCAGAAACAAAAGCTCCAGCAGCTCCACCAGCTCCACCAGCTCCAGCAGCTCCAGCAGATACTAAAACATCAGAAACACCAGCTCCAGCTACACAAAGCGCTGTTGCAACAGGTAGTCCTAATCCGCCGACACAAGAAGAAATGGTTTTTGATGCACTTGATTTTGAAATCACATTCTAAAATATAAACAAACAAATAAATAATCCCTCTTGAAAGAGGGATTATTTATGCAAAATAAAAGAAAAAGATTCGATATGCTTTGAGCTAATGTTTATCCAATCAAACTCTTTAACTTCACCTGTATGACAAGTAACTTTTGCATTTTTTAGAGTAATTATCCCATCAATACATTTGCAATCATTGGAATAACAATCACATTTATGCACTTCACCCTCATACTTTGCACTTTGAGTATTGCAAATTAATAAATTTGAATCCACAAATTTAACAATCTCATAAATTGCGTCATAAGTTTTACACATAAAAACCTCCTTATTTAAAAATTAAATTAAAGGAGGTTTTATTACATTATGCTTTTGTATAATTTAGCTAAGCTCGTCTATATAATCATTATAATCTAATAAACTTTGAGAATCATATTGAAAATCATAAGGTTTAACTTTTACAAGCCAAGCCTCAAAAGAATCTTCGTTGATTAATTCAGGAGAATTTATCAACTCTTCGTTTATTTCAACTATTTCACCTGATACTGGTATATATAGCTCACTTGCAGCTTTAACAGATTCTATCGTTGCAAAAGCTTCATCTTTTGAAAAGTTCAAACCGACTTCAGGTAACTCAACAAAAACAATATCGCCCATTTGTTTGACCGCCCAATCGGTCAAGCCAATTGTTACTATATCATCTAATTCTGCCACCCATTCATGGGTTCTAGAACATAGTATTCCTTCTGGCATAGTCACTTTTATATCTCCTGTTTTGTTATTTTCATAAATAGCTACTATAATATACTCTATTTATTACCATAATATAAAGTTTCATGCCAATTCTTTGATAACTATTGTTAAGTTTTGCTACCAAAATGAAGTAATTTTATCTTACATAAATCCTTGGCAATCTCATTTTTAATCTACAAGTTAATTCATAATTTATCGTATCAAGCTTTTGCGCCCAAGAGTCAATATTGTCGATTTTATTTTCCTTGCCAAGCAAAGTTATAACATCACCCGTTGAACAATCAACATTTGAAACATCAAACATGATTTGATCCATAGTAATTCTGCCAATTTGTTTGATTTCAGCTCCATTTAAAATAGCGCTAATTTTTCCTGATAAACTTCTTGCAACACCATCAGCATAGCCTATTGGAATTGTGGCAACCTTGGTATCTTTTTTGGCAATATAAGTATGCCCATAGCTAATTCCTTCGCCCTCTTTTAAAATATGGATATTGGTAATTCGAGCTTTTAACCCCATTACAGGGAGAACTTTTGGCATATTTAAATTTTCTTTTGAATATGGAGTTAAACCCCACATAATTATCCCCATTCTAACCATATCATAGCTAAATTGAGGATATGAAAACATTGCAGGAGAATTAAGACAATGAATTTTAATATTTGAATTTTTATATGGTTCAATTATTTCTTGAAATTCTTTTATTTGTTTTTCAAAAAGTGTTTCATTTTCTGCATCAGCAAAATGAGTAAAAATTCCATTTAATTCAATTGCATTACAATTTAAGACTTTTTTAATAAAAGAAGACGCTTCTTTTTTATTTATCCCAATTCTATTCATTCCGGTATCAAGCTTAATATGAGCTTTTAATTTTTTCCCTAAACGCTCAAATAGCTGAGTAGCCATTTCGATATGCTCATCGTTAAAAATTGAAACGTTAATATCATATTTAATAGCGTTTTCCATTGCCCACAAAGGACTTGCGCCAAGAACAAGAATTGGTTTTGTTATTTTATGTTCTCTTAGTTCAATTCCTTCATCAATGCTTGCAACACCAAAATAATTAACTCCGCATGCATCTAAAACAGGCGCACACATCAAAGACCCATGTCCATAGCCATCTGCTTTTATAACAGCAAAAATTTCAGGCATTTTAGAACAATTTTTAGCCAAAAAATCTTTAATAACTAAAACATTATGTTCAAGATTTGCTAAATTAATCTCAACCCAAGCGTCACGGTTTTTATTGATAAATGTGCCTCTATAATTTTGCATAGTTTACGCCTTTTGATTTTGAAGTTTAAATAATTCGTAAGTATTTTCCATTAGACATGCAATTGTCATTGGTCCAACCCCACCAGGAACAGGGGTGATATAACTTGCGACATTCTTAACATTTTCAAAGTCAACATCACCAACAAGCTTTCCGCTTATTTGTTTTGAAATACCAACATCAATCACAATAGCATCCTTTTTAACCATATTTGCTTTAATTAATTTTGCTTTACCTGTTGCGCTTATAATAATATCGGCATTTTTTGTGATTTCTTTTAAATCTTTTGTTTTTGAATGCGCCAAAGTAACAGTAGCATTTTCATTTGTTAAAAGCGTCGCTGTAGGTTTGCCTACAATATTTGAACGCCCGATAACTACGACATTTTTACCAACAAGATTTATATTATACTCTTTTAAAAGTTTGATTATCCCTTTTGGAGTGCAGCAAATTGCCCAAGGTTCCAAATTGCAGTTTAGTTTACCAACATTAATCGGATGAAAACCATCAACATCTTTTTTGGGATTAATCAACTCAATTATTTCTTGTTCATTAAGATGTTTATACAATGGCAACTGCACCAAAATGCCGTTTACATCATCATTTTCATTTAGTTCGTGGATTAATTTAATTAAATCTTGTTGTTTGATGTTTTCATCAAAACGATATACACAGGAATTAAACCCTAAATCAAGGCATTGACGCTCCTTTGAGGCAACATATATTCTACTTGACGGATCATTATTTGCTAAAATCACAGCTAAACTGGGCTTTTTATCAAGGTTTTTAGTCTTTTTTCTTAATTCTTCTATAACTTTTTTAGCACACGCTTTTCCATCAATTATAACTGTCATTAGTCTTCAAATCCTTGTTTTTGCACCAAATTTAATCTTGAATAAATAAGTTCAAGAATATTTATTATTTCTTCTTCGTCTATATTTTCATATTTTTCAAAATATCCAAGCAAATTAAGCTCAAAGCTGTTTAAAATTTCAGCAGCTTCATGCAATTTATTTTTTTCAATTTTATTTAACACTACGCCCATTTGCCCATCCCAAACGTATTTTCTTGAAGATTCGGAGATTTTAGCAGCAAGTGCAATGTCATTTTTATTGCATTTTGAAACAATAACAGCTTGGTCAATTTTGTAATCAGTTAAAAGATTTAAGTATTTTAAATCATACTCACAATCAAAGACTACAAAATCATATCTAGAAATAAATTTTGATAAAGTATCTCTCATTAGTTTCGTACTTAAACAAGTGCAATCTTTAGGGGTAACAAACCAAGAAGCAACCATATCAATATTTTCATCTATTTCTACAATAATATCTTCTAATGCCCATTCGATAAATTCTTGTTTAGTCATTCCATCAGGAATACCTGTATTATATTCATGTTTTCCTGATTTAACACCGTAGATTGTATTTCTGGTTTTAATTCCAAAACTATCCGATAATTCAAGCGTCAAGTCGTTATCTACAACTAGAATTGAACTGTTCGCAAACTTCTTTTTCAAGAGTTTTACAAAAGCACGTGTTAAAGTTGTTTTTCCACTACCTGATTTACCAATAAACGCTATAGTTGAGCTCATTAAATATCCTTTTTTGTTCTAGATAATTATAGTACAAAAAAGTTTAATAGCCAAATTCAATAATAATCTTAATTTAGTTCAACAGTTAAAGTGATATCAACTGATTTAGATATAATTCCATGGCTTGGCGGTTTCATATATGAAAAAGTTTCAGTTACAATTTTTTTAATTGAAGCATCAATTGATGGGCTGCCGGATGAAGCCGACATTTTAATTGAATTTACATTTCCGTTTGAAGCAATATTGATGTCAACCTTGGCTATTTTATTAACAGGAATATCGTTAACAAGTAATAAATCATTTTGAAGATTTAATTTAACATTTTTTCCTATAAGCTGCAAAAATTTAGTATAATTTGCCTTTTTAACCAAGCTTTCCGGTGCTTCCCAAGATATTTTAGTTATAGTTGGACTATACGTTGGTTTGGTTGAAATTGGTTGTTTAATTGTAAAATCATCAATAGAACCGTCTTTAGAAATTAATTTTGCAAAACCATCAGATGAATTGTTATTGTAATCTTCAACACTATACTCTTCATCAAATTCTTCAAAAGCAGCCAAGTCTTTATCAGGGTTTTCCTCTATATCGGGTGCTCCTTTGATTGAAATTAGAGCAAAACTTCCCAAAACAAAAAACATTGCAATCGCAATCATAAAAGCACGTTTATTTTTAGCATTCGCAATCGTTTTAATTTGAGGCAGTTCGATTTTTGGAATTTCATCAAAAATTACATCAATAACATTTTTTCTTGTTTGTTTAGTTTCTAAAATGTCAAACATTTGAACAATTTTAGGCTTTTTCTCTTCTTCAATTTGTTCTTCTTTTGGCTTGTCAATATTAATAAAAGTTTCTTTTTGCTCTGGCGCTTGAACAATCGTTGCATTATTTAAGCTTTCTTCAAAGCTTTCAAAACGAGCTTGCTTATCGTATTCTATTGCAATATCTTCGCCTTTTGTTTTAGTTTCGTATTTTCTCATCAATTCAGGATAAAAACGAATATTTCCAGCTAGGCGTTCAAAGTCCATTGTGTCAATAAAACGACTTCTGCAAGAATCACAATTCATTAAATGTTGAATTAGTTGTCTTTTATATACAGAAGATAAGTCATTATCAATAAACTTTAAAAATAAGCCCATGCAATCAACATGCTTTCCAAGAAGAGTTTTAGTTGGAACAGATTGTTTTGTTAATGTCATAAACCTATCTATTCCAAAAATCATATCCAATGTAGGATAATAAAACTTAGAATCACAAGAGCATTTTGCCACTTTTTTAGCTTCAATAAAGCCAATCATTTTTGCTTCTTTTATTTTTGCACCAATTTGCACAACAAAATAAAAATGAGGCAAAATATCCATTTCAACATGGACTTTTGGAATTTTAACCGTTTTTTCTTTAAAAAGAGTAATAATATCTATTCGATAATTTCCGTAATATACATCGGATATTTTAAACTCTTCAAATAATAATGGAATTTTATAAACACTTTTTTTGTTATCAACTCTTATTCTTTTGGCATGCAAATAATTTATAGCACAAGTAATCCCGAGCATATCTATCATGCTTCTTTTTCTGATTTGAGGGCTACTCATAACACTGGCTAATAACTTGGCGTTATAGGCTTGTTCATCATTAATTTCTATAATATCTAAATTTTGCATTTCCAAACTGAACCAATAACTCTTACATTATAATTTGACACATAAATACATGATTATCAAAAAATTAATGCAATTTTTTTGATATTTGTTGCGTTTTCTTAATAAAAATTTCTTTAATTTAGAATTTTTGTAATATAATCAAGGTATTATGAGAAAAGATTTTTTATTAGAAGTATTGGTTCAAGAGCTACCATATAAGTTTATTCCAAGTGCAATTGCACAATTAGAAAGCTCTTTTGAGAAATTATTCAAAGAAAACGGTTTAGCATACGGCAAAATTAACGTTTATGCTACTCCAAGACGTTTAGCTGTTTTGGTGAACGATTTAGCACTTTGCCAAGAAACAGTTTCAAAAGATGTTAAAGGTCCAATTTTAAACATTGCAAAAACCGAAAGCGGAGAGTTTTCACCTGCTGCTGTTGGCTTTGCAAAGAAAAATAATGTTGAGTTATCTGATTTATATGAAAAAGATAACTATATCTGGGCTAAAATCGAAATTAAAGGCAACTCGACAGTTGATATTTTAAAACAAAATATTGAAAGCTTAATTTTAAAACTTCAAGGCGCACATTTTATGCGTTGGGCATACAATAGCGAAAAATTCTCTCGCCCAATTGAAAATGTTGTTGCACTTTTAGGTAATGAAATTGTTGATTTAAAAATCTTAGAAAAAACAGCAACAAACACAACAATTGGTCATAGATATTCAACAAATAAAGTTGTTAAAATTGATGAACCAAAAAATTATATTGAGCTTTTAAAAACAGCAAATGTAATTGTAAATCAAGAAGAAAGAAAAGCTTTAATTGTTGAATTAGCTAAAAAATGCGCAATGCAAAACAATTTAACAATTAAATTTGACAATATGGAAGAACTATTAGAAGAAGTAACTTTCATAAACGAATGGCCAGTACCTGTTTTATGTGATTTTAATAAAAAATATCTTCAAATTCCATCAATCGTAACAACAACTGTTATGACTCAACATCAAAGATACTTCCCTCTTTGGACAATAGATGGTAAACTATCAAACCACTTTATTACTATGGCAAATTATGTTGGAAATGAATTTTCTAACATTAAAGCAGGTAATCAAAGGGTAATTTGCGCTCGTCTTGAAGATGGTGTTTTCTTCTATCAAGAAGATACAAAAACAAAATTAATCGATAAACTTGAAAACCTTAAAGGAATGACTTTCCAAAAAGGTTTAGGAACATTATTTGATAAAACTCAAAGATTAATTGATTTATCATCTAAAATCGCCGATAGCTTAAATATTCAAGATAAAACAGACATCCTAAGAGCTGCAAAACTATCAAAATGTGACCTTTCAACAAAGCTTGTTTTTGAGTTTACGGAACTTCAAGGCTTTATCGGCGAAGACTATGCTTTAGTTGATAAAGAAAAAGAAAACGTAGCAAATGCTATAGCGGAACACTATTTCCCTCTTGGCGGAAATGGTGAACTTGCAAGCGCAATTGAAGGACAAATCGTGTCAATTGCAGATAAAATTGATACAATTTGCGCACTTTTCATCTCAACCCAAGGGACAAACAAGAAAAAACGTCCAACAGGTTCAAACGATCCACTCGGCGCTAGACGTGCTGCGATTGGTATTTTAAGAACAGTAATTGAAAATAAACTAGATATTAATTTAGAAGAATTAATCAAATATTCAATTTATGTTTTATCAAAAGAATTTTCAATTCCTGTTAAAGATGAACTATTAGATGATATCAAAGAATTTTTCATTCAAAGATTATTATTTATGTATGAAAAAGAAATTCCAAATAATATCTTTAGCGCAATTACTTGCTTCAATCCATTAGAAAATCTTGCAAGTTTTATTAAACGAGCAGAAATTTTAATCAAACATCAAACAAGCTCTGACTTTGAAGCAATTAAAGAAAACGCAACAAGAGTTTCAAGAATTTTAAAAGACAACAGCTTTAACACTGTTGATAGTTTATTGTTTGTTTTAGATGAAGAAAAGAATCTATATCAAGCGCTTGTTGAACACAATCAAAAAGCGGATGATTTAGAACTATACATTCTATCTCTTAAACAATTAATTCAACCAACAGTAGACTTTTTTGAAAAAGTTCTTGTTATGGATAAAGATGAAAAAATCAAAAACAACAGAATTGCCCTTTTAAATAAATTGAAAGAAAAATTCAGCGTTGTTTGTGATTTTGAAAAGCTATAATTTCTTTTGGAGTAAAATTTGAAAAATTCTAAAAGACTAACCTTGCATATTTTTATTGCATTGATAGCTGGCATCCTTTTTGGCTGGCTAGCGCCAGTTTGGGCTGTTAAAATGCAGCCTTTAGGCGATTTGTTTTTAAGAATGGTTAAAATGATTATTGCTCCATTAATTTTTGCAACATTGGTTGTGGGAATAGCAGGACATGGTAACGTTAAAAACCTTGGCAAAATTGGTTTTAAAACAATTGTATATTTTGAAATAGCCACAACAATCGCTCTTATTTTAGGGCTTGTTATGGCAAACGTTTTAAAACCGGGGGCTGGTTTTAATATTGATGTTAATTCTGTTTCAATGAACGCTGTTGAATCAATGAAAAACATTCCAAACGGAATGGACTTTGCTCAAACTCTTGTTCATAGCGTTCCAGAGAGCGTTATAGCTGCAATGGCAAATGGGGATTTGTTGCAAATTGTTGTTTTTGCAATATTTTTTGCACTTGCAGTTTGTGCTGTTGGTCAAAAAGCTCGTCCTGTGCTAGATATTTTACAAAGCACATGCGATATTATGTTTAAATTTACAGAATATGTAATGAAATTTGCCCCAATAGGAGTTTTTGGTGCAATGTCTGCCACTATTGGACAAAACGGAATCACAATTCTTGTAAGCTATTTAAAACTTATTGCAATAACATATTTCTCATTGATTGTTTTTGTCGCAATTGTTTTGGTTGTTGCTTGCAGAATCATTAATGTTCCTTTTATGGGCTTATTAAAAACAATAAAAGACCCAGCCTTGCTTGCTTTTACAACAGCATCATCTGAAGCTGCGCTACCTAAGGCGATGGAGCTAATGGAAAAATTTGGCGTTCCAAAAAGCATTGTAAGCTTTGTTATGCCAATGGGTTATACGTTTAACCTTGATGGAACGACAATGTATTTAACATTAGCAACCCTATTTTGTGCTCAAGTTGTAGGAATAGAAATTCCAATACAACAACAAATAATGATAATGCTAACTTTAATGTTAACTTCAAAAGGTATAGCAGGTGTACCAAGAGTTTCATTAGTTATTTTAACAGGAACTTTAGCAAGCTTTGGACTTCCTTTGGTTGGCGTTGCTGTGTTATTAGGGATTGACCAAATTTTAGATATGGGAAGAACTACGGTTAATTTAATCGGCAATTGCGTAGCAACGACAGTTGTTGCTCGTTGGGAAAACGATTTTGACCATAAAAAAATGGAAAATTTCTTAGCAAAAAAAGATTAATATTTTTATCTAGCCAATATATTAATTAGTTTTTCATAAATTAAATCTATATTTTAATTATGAAAATCTTATTTTATGACACAAAAAAATTTGAACTCGATTATTTGTTAGAAAAAATTGGCTCTAACATTGAATCTTATTTTTTCAAAAATAGTTTAAATTCAAAAACATATATTGATGAAAAATACCATGATGCTGACGCTATTAGCGCATTTGTTTTTTCAAAGTTGGATGAAGAAACACTGGCTAAATTTAAAAATTTAAAATTTATATTTTTAAGAAGCGTCGGCTATTCTAATGTTGATTTAAATTACTGCAAAAAGCGCAACATCAATGTTTTTAATACTCCAAACTACGGCAATTCAACGGTTGCTGAATATGCTTTTTCTCTACTTTTAACTTTATCTAAAAAAATAATAGAAGCTAGAGATGCAATTTTTGTTGGCGAAATAGAACAAGAAAACTTAAGAGGAATTGAACTTTATTCTAAAACTATTGGTGTAATAGGAGTGGGCGCTATTGGAAGAAAAGTAATAAATATTGCTCACGGTTTTGGAATGGAAGTTTTAGCTTATGATATCAACAAAAACGGAGCCTATAATTTCGTAGAGCTTGATGAATTATTAAAAAAATCGGATTTTATTTCAATAAATTGTCCATTAAATGATAAAACAAGGAATTTAATCGACAAAATTGCGATATCAAAAATGAAGAAAAATGCAATTATTATAAACAGTGCACGAGGAGAGATTATTGACTCTGAAGCGCTTTATTGGGCACTAGCAGAAAATAAAATCAAAGGTGCAGCACTTGATGTAATTGAATGCGAAGAATATATGTGCCAAAATTGGAAAAAATGTTGCAAAAATTTTGAACTTAAAAACACTTGTCTTAAAAAATTCTTTTTTATTCAAAAAATGTTGCAATTGCCAAACGTAATAATTACTCCACACAATGCATACAACACAACGGAAGCAGGTAAAAGAATTTTAGACATGACTTTATCAAATATTCAATCTGCAATTAATTTTAACTATAGCGCAAAAAACCTTGTTTTGATATAATTGTTTTATGAAAAAATTATGCAATTATATTGAACACACAATTTTAAAAACAGACGCAACTATAGCTGATATCGAAAAATTAGCCAATGATGCTATTAAACATAATTTTTTTGGTGTATGCATTAATCCAAATTATATTAAGCCAATAAAAGAATTATTGGAAGGAAGTGAAGTTAAAATTGTAACTGTGGTTAATTTTCCACTTGCAAGCAACACCATTGAAACAACACTTTTTCAAACTTCACAAGCTTTAGAATTTGGCGCAGACGAAATCGATACTGTTTTAAATGTTGCAGCGCTAAAAAATAAAGACTATAAAAAAGTAGAATATGACATCATTAAAACAAAAGATGTTTGTAAGAATAATAATTTAAAAGTTATTTTAGAAACAGATTTATTAACAAAAGATGAAATTGCAATTGCATCTAAAATTGCAGCAGATAACGGCGCTAATTTTGTTAAAACATCAACCGGTTTTGTGAAAGGTGGCGTGGGCGCTCGCATTGAAGATGTCAAATTAATGTATGAAATTGTTTCGCCTTATGGGCTTGAAGTTAAAGCTTCTGGTGGAATTAAAACATATCAAGATGCAATAAATTTAATTAACGCAGGTGCTTCAAGATTAGGAACATCAAGTGGTGTTGATATTATTTTAGGAGAAAGGTAATGACAAAAGAAGAAAACAAAATCACAATCAGATCCGATAGAGATACAGACTACACATTTATGTATAAAGGTGAGGAAGTAACTCTTAAAGCTGGAAGTGTTGTTTCGGTTGCAGATGGACTTAAAAATGTTGTATTTCCAACCGTTGCTATGAAAATAATGAATAATTTAATTGTTATTAAGGAAGATGTAAAATAATGAATAAAGCAGATAATCAAGTTATTATAACTGTTTCAGGAAACGATAAAATCGGTATTGTTGCAGGAGTTTCAAATAAACTTTTGCAATTTAGCGTTAACATTGAAGATATTAAGCAAACAATTATGCAAGATAATTTTGCAATGATGATGTTATGCGATATTTCAAAATTAGAAGTTTCTTTTAAAGAATTTAAAGACGCTATGATGGCTCTTGGCGAAGAACTTCAAATGGAAATTTGGGTTCAAAAAAAAGATATTTTTGACAAAATGCATACAGTATAGATAAGCTACACAGGTTCAACATGACAAATTTTAATCAACAACAAATTATAGAAACAATTGAGATGGTAAAAATCCATCACCTAGATATCAGAACAACAACGCTTTCTTTAAGTTTAAGAGATTGTTGCAGTACAGACACCAAAACAACAGCAAATAAGATTTACGATAAAATTTTAAAATATGCTTCAAATTTGGTTTCTTTTGCTTCTGAAATTGAAAACGAATATTCTATCCCAATTGTTAATAAAAGAATAGCACTAACTCCAATATCTTTAATTGGGGAAAGTTGCGACAATGTTGATTATGTTTATCTTGCTCAGATGATTGATAAAGCAGGCGCTGAAGTTGGAGTTGATTTTATTGGCGGTTTTTCTGCTTTAGTTGACAAAGGCTTTACAAAAGGCGATTTAAGATTTTTTGAACAAATCCCTGAAGCTCTTGCAAGCACAAATAAACTTTGTTCTTCAGTTAACCTTGGAACTTCAAAAGCAGGTATTAATATGGACGCTGTTTTAAAAACAGCAGATGTTATTAAACAAACTGCCACTTTAACAAAAGATAATGATTCTATTGGTGCAGCTAAATTTGTATGTTTTTGTAACGCAGTAACAGATAACCCATTTATGGCTGGAGCTTTTTGCGGAGTAAACGAACCAGAATGCGCAATCAATATTGGTGTATCAGGTCCCGGGGTTGTTTCAAGCGCTATAGCGCAATTGCCTAAAACGGCTGATTTTGGAGAAGTTGCTTCTTGTATTAAAAAAATGGCATACAAAATCACCGCAGCAGGTGAAGTTATTGGAAGAAAATTAGCTAAAAAACTTGATATTCCTTTTGGAATAATTGACCTTTCTTTAGCTCCAACACCACTTCAAGGTGATAGCGTGGCTGAAATTTTTAAAGCTATGGGTCTAGAGCAAGCAGGTTGCCACGGTACCACAATGGCTTTAGCTATGCTTAATGACGCAGTTAAAAAAGGTGGAATTATGGCTTCAAGCTATGTTGGTGGTTTATCCGGTGCTTTTATTCCTGTTTCAGAAGATGCAGGAATGATTGAAGCAGCATCAATCGGTTCATTAACAATCGATAAACTTGAAGCAATGACAAGCGTTTGTTCCGTTGGTCTTGATATGATTGCAATTCCTGGAGATACTCCAAATTCTACTATTGCTGGCATTATCGCAGATGAAATGGCAATTGGTATGATTAACAAAAAAACAACAGCAGTTAGAATTATTCCGGTTATTGGAAAAGGTGTTGGCGATAGTGCCGAATTTGGCGGTCTTTTAGGCTCTGCTCCTATTATGAAAGTAAACGGCTATTCATCTGAAACATTTGTAAATAGAGGCGGAAGAGTTCCTGCTCCATTACACAGTTTAAATAATTAAGCTTGCTTTCCTGCCAATTGACCGCACGCAGCGTCAATATCTGCCCCTCGTTCAAGTCTAATTGTGACTTTTTTACCTGAAGCTTCAAGAAGATATTTAAACTTTAACATATCTTTTTTAATTGGCTTTTTAAATCCGTTGTCATCATCAACAGGATTATATGGAATTAAATTAATGTTGCATTTAATATCTTTTAAAAATTCAATTAATTCCAGTGCGCATTCTTTTGTGTCGTTTAATCCGCCAATTAAAATATACTCAATAGTAATTCTATCTTTTGTAACTTTGTTAAACTCTTTTAGTGCTTTTTTTAATTCTTCAATATTATACCTTTTTTCAATTGGCATAATTTTTTCTCTTATAGTATGGTTTGGCGCATGCAAAGAAATCGCTAGTGTTGGAATTAAGTCATTTTTTGCTAATTCGTATATTTTTGGAACAATACCTGATGTTGATAGCGTCATTCTACGAATTGAAATTTGAAGATTTTTATTAATCAATTCAATTGCTTTTTTAATATTTTCAAAGTTATCTAATGGTTCACCTTGACCCATAAATACAACATTTGTAATTTTAAGATTAGTATCCATTTGTGCTAACAAAATCTGAGAAACAATTTCATTTGCTTCAAGGTTTCTTTTAAAACCATTTTTTCCTGTTGCACAAAATTTACAGCCCATTTTACAGCCAACTTGACAAGAAACACACATGGAAAGGTTGGAACGATTATCAAAACGCATTAAGACAGTTTCTGCGCAAAGCCCATCTTTAAACTCAATTAAATATTTAATTGTTCCATCAGATGAAATTTGACGAGTTTTAATTTTGCAATCTAATATTTGACAATTTTCATTTAAAAATTGCCTAAATTCTTTTTTAACATCTGTCATATCATCAAAAGACTTTGCATTTTTTGCCCATATCCAAGAGTGGATTTGTTCTGCTCTAAATTTTTTTTCACCTTGCGAAACAATATATTCAACAAGTTCTTCTTTTGAAAATTTTGATAGCGTAATTTTTTCCATAGATAAATGTTATCATGGTTTATTTTGTTTTCCAATAAACCTTAAAATTTTTTATATCTTCTATGGTTTTTAAATAATCACCTTTAAAACAAATTGTTCTATCATCTATGTATAAATAAGCAGGAATTTTTATATTAGTCACATCTTTAAAATAACAATCTAGATTATTATCGATTAACCACTTGGTTGATAACATTAAATTTCTTGTTGTAAAAAGGTAAAGCTCAGCTTCTTTTGAAAGTTTTTCCAAGAATTCTTTTGCACCATCTTTTAAAGCCGGAATAGAATTTTCATCATATTTTTCATTGCCATATTGGTTTAATACACCATCTAAATCGATTAATATTTTTTTAATAAACATTATCATCTCCTAATTGTCCGTCTAGCGGTTTGTTCATATAGTCATTATAGCGGACAATTTAAAAATGGACAAGGAGCTGCTTTTAAAATTAGCAACAAGGATTAAAGAATTGAGAAAAATTCACAATTTTACTCAAGATGACTTGGCATTCAAAGCAGGAATAGGTCGCTCTACATTGGGTAATATAGAAACAGCACAAAACGACATAACATTTAGTAAATTAAATAAAATTGCCAGAGCCTTCAATTTATCTTTATCGGAATTTTTAAATTTTTAGTTACATTCCAGGCAATGGTACTGAAGATTCAATAGGTTTTTCATCATCATATTCAATCAAATCATCCCTATCTTCTAAAAATTGTTTTTGAGGTTTAACAGGTTTAACTTGATCGATTTGATTTTGTTTTGTTTGAACTTCAATATTTTTAGGAGCTTTTTTAGACTCTTCTAAAACCTTTTTATCTGCTTCTTTTTCTTCTGCTTCATCAACAGTTTCCACTACATCATCAATATTAAGATAAGTTGAAGAACCACCACCCACAGACGGATAATCAAACACACTTTTTGGGAAGTTTTGAGTAGCTGTTTTCATATAATCTGCAAAAACTCTAGCAGGCATAGCGCCACCTGTAATACCTGGAAGTTTAGAGTTGTTATCATTTCCAACCCAAACACCGGTTACGATATCAGGAGTATAACCAACAAACCAAGCATCACGATAATCATTTGTCGTTCCAGTCTTACCTGCAACGTTTGGTGCAAAGTTTGCAGCTTTACCCGTTCCTACTTCAACAACTTTTCTGAGCATATATGTCATGCCTGCTGCTGTTTCAAAGTTGATTACCTTAACAATTTTTGGTCCTGAATTTTCATAAATTGTAACGCCACGAGAATTTTCAACTCTTTCAACGCAATATGGTCTAACTCTAAAGCCACCATTTGCAAAAGCACCATAAGCAACTACCATATCATAAAGCTTAACACCATTTGAACCTAAGGCTATAGTCATATCGCTTGCTAATGGAGTTGAAATACCCATTTCACGAGCGGTTTGAATAACGGCATCAATACCAGATTTTTTAATCAAGCGAACAGCGGCAACATTTGATGAAATTGCCAAAGCTTGCCAAATGGTAATTTTACCACGATATTTTTTACCATAGTTTTTAGGTGACCAATCTTGAATTGTTAATGGCGTATCTTCGATAATATCATCCACTGTTACGCCTTGTTGCAGTGCAGTTGCATATACAAAAGGCTTGAAAGAAGAACCTGAAGGTCGTACTGCTTTTGAAACCCTATCATATTGGCTTTGTTCATAGTTTTTTCCGCCAATATATGAATAAATTCTACCTGTTGTAGGTGAAAATGAAAATAGCGCAATTTGGTTTGTTGGCTTTGTTAAGCCAGCGTTATTTAGCGCAGAGTTTGCTGTTGATTGCGCAACGTTTTGAGATTTATAATCAAGAGTAGTGTATATTTTTAAACCACCTTGTGAAATTTCTTGTTCTTCAAAACCAATATTTTTTAATTCGTTTAAAACAAAATCTATAAAGTAGGGTGCTTTGTTATACGAATAAATCCTGGGTTTATTTGATAACTTGAGTCCCTCCTTTTGAGCAGCTTCCATTTGCTCTTCCGTGATGTATTTATTTCTATACATCCTTTTTAAAACTTGATTTCTTCTTTTCAAACCTGCATTTTTATTAGCAAAAGGAGAATAAATTGAAGGAGCTTGCGGTAAACCCGCAATCAGAGCTTGTTCTGCTAAAGTCAATTGAGATAAGTCTTTATCAAAGAATGTTCTAGCTGCACTTGAAACCCCATAAACACCAGAGCCAAGATAAACAGAATTTAAGTACATTTCCAAAATTTCATCTTTAGAAATTGTTTTTTCAATTCTGTGTGCAATAATTAGTTCTTTAATTTTTCTATCAAAAGTTCTTTCGTTTGACAAGAATAAAATTCTTGCTAATTGCTGCGTAATAGTGGAAGCACCCTGCTTAACAGAACCAGACATAATATTTGCTATGGTAGATCTAATCATACCTACCGTATCAAAACCTCTGTGTCTATAAAAGTTCTTATCTTCTGTTGCAATGACCGCTTGTTTTAAATATGTCGGAATTCTATCAATTGAAACTTTTTCAAATTTAAAAGCAGTAAAAGTTTTAATAACTTCACCATCTGCTGAATATATTGTAGTAACAGGGTTTGGTTTAATATCTTCAAAGTTGGATATCGGTTGCAAACTCGCTAGATATAAATTAAAAGCTAAAATCGCAGCGGTGAGAGCTGCTACGCACATCGAAAAAAAGCAAAGAAAAATATTTCTTTTTCTAGGCCCCTTTTTTACTGTTCTTTTTCTTCTGACACTATTCATAAGTTTATATTATAGCAATTAAATTAAAACACAAGGTTTTTATAAAAGTTAACACTTTTGTTTCTTTTCAGGAAACACAAAATATTTCCTTAACACAAAATTTCCAATAACCCCAATTAAACTTGATAATGCCTTTGCCCAAAAATTTCCTAAACCTGCTAACAATAACCAATAAGTAACATAATAATCAATTGCGCCCATGATAACTAGAGTTATTAAATAAGTAACTATCTCCCCAAATGAATTCCAGCGAGCTTTGTGTTTAAATAATAATGCAATACATAATAAATAATTAACTAAAGCACTTAGTGCAAATGCTAGAGCAATATTTAAAACTAAACTAGAAAAAATATTTGCTAAAATCAAAAATGCTAAAATATTAACTATTGCACTAATTCCACCAATGAATAAATATAATAAAAATTGCATTGGAATTGGCGCATACTGCCCACCGTAATGAAGAATACAATAAAGCGCCCTTAAACCATCCTTTGCACCGATTTTTTTACCCTCTTCGTAAGTTCTTGGGTTGTAGCTTATAGCGCACTCATATACTCTATATTTTCCTTTTGCAACATATATTGTAACTTCCGGCTCAAACCCAAAACGATTTTCTTTTAAATTAGGAATAATCGATTTGATAACATCTTTTTTAAAAAGCTTATAGCAAGTTTCCATATCAGTAATATCCAAATTTGTATACATATTAGTTAAAAGCGTTAAACTCTTATTCATAAATGTATGCCAAAAATAGAGTATTCTTCTTGTATCTTGTTTTAAATATCTTGAACCATAAACAACGTCAGCCCTATCATCCAATAATGGTTCGATTAATTTTAAATAATCAAACGGATTATATTCGTTATCTGCATCTTGAATACCGATAAAATCGCCTGTTGCGCCCTGAAAACCTGTTTTTAAAGCTGCGCCTTTTCCTTGATTTTTCTTATGAGAAAAGACTTTAATTTTTGAATTATTTTTAGCCAACTCCTGTGCGATTTTTAAGCTATTATCATTTGAACAATCGTCAACTAAAATCAGCTCTAATTGAATATCATTTTCAATTGCACGCTTATCGGTTTCTATCATTAAAGTTTTCTTAACGATATTTTCTAAAGTTTTTTCTTCGTTATATACAGGTATCACAAGACTTAAAGTTTTCATAAAAACATTCTATCTTATTTGTTATAGTCAAGGCAAATAATTGCAATTTTGTAAAATAAATCGTAAAATTAAAATTATGGATACGAAATTTAGCGCAGATGTTATAGTTGTTGGAGCAGGTCCAAGTGGTATTGCAGCAGCATTAAGTGTTGCAAAAAAAGGTAAACGTGTAATTTTAGTGGATAGATCTCAATACCCAGGCTCTAAAAATATGTATGGCGGAGCGGTTTACACCACAGCTCTTAAAGAAGTTTTTGAAGATGACTTTGAAAAAATCAAATATGAAAGAATAATCAATTCTCACACTTGGTCTTTTTTAAATGAAACAAGCTCTTTCGATTTAACATATAAAGATTCAAGCTCAAAGTACGCATACGCTATCAAACGCTTCAACTTAGAAAGCCAAATGATAGAAATCGCAAAGGAAAATGGAGTATATTATATTCCAAACACTTTAGTAACCAATTTAATCCAAGAAAATAATTGCGTTGTTGGCATTCAAACAGAATATGAAAAATATTATGCACCAATTACAATTTTAGCGGATGGAGTTAACTCGCTTTTAGCTCGTGAATTAAAATTAAGAAACGATTATAAACCCAAAGATATGATTTTATCAATTAAAGAAGCAATAAAACTTGATAAAAAAACAATCGAAGAAAGGTTCAACCTAAAAGACGATTTAACAAACGGGGTTAATAAACAATATTTTGGCTCAAGCTTTGGCGCTTTAAAAGAATATAAAAATCTTTTTATGATGACATTTTTATACACTTTTAAAGATACGGTTATGCTTGGTGTTGGGGTAAATTTAGCTGATTTATCCAAAAACAAATTAAATATCAATATGATTTTAGATGAAGTAAAACAACATCCTGACATTGCTCCATTAATTAAAAACGGACAAACAATTGAATATAGCGCACATTTAATTCCAGAAGGCGGATATAAAAAAATCCCCAAACTAACTTCAAACGGTGTAATTATTGCAGGAGATGCCGCAGGGTTTGTTAACGGAGTTCATTTCGAAGGAACAAATTTTGCACTAATTTCAGGAAAACTCGCAGGAGAATCAGCCCTTATTGCACTTGAAAACGATGATTATAGCGCAAACACGCTCTCAATTTATACTAAAAAACTTGAAAACTCATTCATTTTAAAAGATTTATACTCTTATAGAAATATACTAGAAAATCTATACTCTCGCTCTCATTCGTTATCGGTATATTATCCAGAAAAAATCAAACAACTTTTTGAAATAATAACAAGTGCAAATTGTGTTTCAAAAAGTCAACAAATTAGAAAATATTTCTTTAGTTTTTTTAAAGATAGAAAAATTAATGAACTTTTTAAAGACATTACAACAGCACTAAAATGCGCATTAGATATATTTTTTGGTAAATAAAATGACACAAAAAGATAAAAACGAAAAATCAATACAAGACAAATTGACAACTATTAAGTATAATTGTGATAGCAATTCGCACTTAAGCGTTGATTTGAAAAAATGTGCAAAATGTAAGGATAAAATCTGCACCAAAATATGTCCCGCTAAAGTGTATGAATACGATGAAAACCTAAAAGAAATTATAGTTCAGTATGAAAATTGCCTAGAATGTGGCGCATGCAGAATAGCATGTCCAAAAGATGCCATCAAATGGGAATATCCATCATCAGGCTGCGGGGTAATTTTTAAAAACAATTAAATAATTAAGGAGCAAATATGGAAGAACAATATTTTTCAAGATGGTATGACAAAGACCCAGTATTATCAATGTCCATGAGAACTCTTGCAAATTCATCTGATGAAAGTCAAATTGCTGTTGCGCTTAACTTAATTAAAATCATTATTGAACACAATATTCAAGACAATAAATATGAAAATGTCGAAGATATTGTAAATGCCGTAGAAGACGGCAGAATTCAAAGAGGACATTCACGCTGGTATGACATTGATTCAACCGTAAGAACAGCAATACAAATGCTAGAAAGATGTTCAGCTGAAACCAAGAAAAAAGTTGCTCTTGATATGGCACAATTAGTTATAGAAAAAATTATTCAAGACGATGATTTAGAAGAAATCAAACAAGAAGAACAAAACCTTGTTGAAATTGATGGAAAAGAAATAGATTTAGATTTAGATAAATAAAATGAACGACATTGAAAGATTTGAAAATCTTCAAACAACAATCAAAGTAAATCCTAAAAACTTTCAAGCAAGAAGAGAGCTTATTATGCTTTGTCTTGATTTAGGTTTTGAAAAAGTTGCAATGTCACACATTAAATTTTTGCTTGATATTTTTCCAGATGACGCAAATTTATATTTTAACGCAGGCATCTGCTGGGAAAAATTAAAAAACCCAAATAATGCGCTTGAAGCATATAAAAAAGCAGTGGAATTGAAAGAAGATGACCCTGATTTTCTATACAATCTAGCTTCCGTTTATGAGGATATCGGCGATATAGATTCTGCAATGGAAAACTATAAAAAAGTAATTTATTATAAAAACGAAGACGCCAATGCTTTCTTTTCAATTGCATTGTTATATTCTAAAAAAAATGACCCAAAAACCGCTATAAAATGCTTCAAAAAAGCAATAGAATATAACTATAGCGACTATTTTGCACATTTTTATCTAGCAGGCGAATATAAAAAAATTGGCGAAGTTGACTTTGCACTAAGCGAATATAGAAAAGTTTTAGAATTATCGCCTGATTATTCTTGGGCATATTTTAACATTGCACAAATTTATTATTATCTTGAAAGGTATGATGACGCTATTATCATGCTTCAAAAAACAATTGAAAAAAACCCAAAAGACATGGAAGCACACAAACTTTTAGCTCAAATTTTAATTCAACAATCAAGGGTCGATGAAGCACTGGAACTTTTGACAGACGTTGCTCAAAACAATGAAAACGGAGATATTTGCTATTTGATGGCTAAAATTTTTGAGATGAATGAAGATAAGGATTCTCAAAAAGATTGCCTTGAATTAGCACTGGAATACAAAGATAGTTTAACCTTTGATGCTAAAGCAGTTAAAGCAGAGTTAAAAAATTTAAATTAATCTAATGTATTATAAATTCTATCTCCGGCATCACCTAACCCAGGGATAATATAACCTTTTGAATTTAGCTTTTCATCAAGAGCGGATGTAATTATTTTAACTTTTGGATGTGCGCTTGATAGTCTATTTACGCCATCAGGAGAAGAAATTAAGCTAACAAAAACAATATTTTCTTCTTTAACACCTTTTGAAATGAAATTTTTAACAGCATCCACTGCGCTGTTTCCGGTTGCAAGCATTGGATCTAGCAATAAAACAAAGACTTTTTCTTTATCTTCTTTAATTTCTTTTCTTTTATCGTAATACCAAACAGGTTCAAGCGTTTCTTCATCCCTATACATACCAATATGATGAACATTAGCAAAAGGAAGAAGCTCTTGCGCTACTTCGCAAAAAATCATGCCTGCTCTTAAAATTGGAGCAATAATTAATTGAGCTCGATTGTCAAAAACTTCGCAAGTTGTAGTAGTTAATGGAGTTTCAATTTCTTTTTTAATAGTTGGCAAATTGTTTGTTGCTTCATAAATTAAGGAATAAGTAATTCTTTTAAGCGCATTTTTAAATCTTTCACAATCTGTATTTTTATCTCTAATTATTGCTAAATTATGACTTACTACAGGGTGATTTAAAATTTTAATATTCGCTTCCATCTTTAATTCCTTAATTATATGTTTCTTTATCTTTCAAAGCTTCAAAAATACTATCTGTTTTATCTATTGCATCTTTAAGACAATAACCCTTTTTAGTAAATTCATCACAAAGCTCAATATGAGCTTCTACATATTCAGGGTTTAAAATAAACTCTTCAACAGATTTTTTAACACTATTTTCAATTGGATTACTCGTTTTTTGCGCAGCAGATTTTTCAATAGCATTAGAAGACGCAATATTTTGCGCACTAATATTATTCAGATTTGCTACGTCATTATTCATTAATTACTCTCCATTAATTAAAATGATTTTATGTGTTTATCATACAAAACATGACAAAATTTTTTTTTGCTAGTTAAACTCCTGTTGTTAAGAAATTTTATAAATTTTTTCTATTTTAACTCTTATTTTTATATTTTGCAATGGATTTTTTATAGTAAATAAGGCGATTTATTAATTAATTTTTTATGATTATAATAATTTGTAATTAATGAGGAAAGAAAAATGAAAAATTGGATTATTGTATTACTTATTTTTATTTTACCGCTTGGAATGTACGCATATTTAGACGCTAAAGCGCAAAGCGACAAAGTTTGTTCTGTTGTTGGAAATGACACAATTAAAAATCCTAAAGCAAAAATTGTTAAATTTTCATCTCCAATGTGTTCAGAATGCAAGGAAATTGCAGCTGAACTAGATAAAGCCATGGAAAACTACAAAGATTCAGTTTTAATTGAAGAAATCAATGTTGTTGAAAATGTGGGCAAAGGTGTAAAATATAACAAAGCTGCAATTAAAAAATATAAAGTTTCGCTAGTTCCAACTTTAGTTTTTCTAGATAAAGAAGGGAATACCATCAAAAAATCTGAAGGCATGATGAAATCAGAGGAAATAATTGAAGTATTAGATAGGATTAAATAATGTTAAATCAAATTAGTGCGTCTTTAGCTCAATATATGCAAACAAGTGAATTTTCAATAGTGTTTTTGCTTGTATCATTTTTAGGAGGGATTTTATCATCTATATCTCCTTGTTCATTAGGAATGATTCCACTTGTTGTGGGTTACGTTGGAGGCTATAGTGACACTAATAAATTTAAAACTTTTATACAGCTAAGCTCTTTTGTTTTGGGCTTAGCTGTAGTTTTAACCATAATTGGCGTAATTTGCGCTCTAACAGGCAACGTTTTTGCCTCTTTTGGCGGAAGCTATTGGATATTATTCTTAGCTTCTTTAATTTTGATTTTCGGGCTTAATTTATTAGATTTAATTGAGCTAAATTTATCACCAATAGTTAAAAAAATCCCAAAAGGCAGCTCAACGAGTCTTTTTATCTATCCTTTTATAGTAGGAGCTTTGTTTGCCTTTGCTGCAAGCCCTTGTTCAACTCCAATATTAGCTGGAATTATGAGTTTTGCTACTTTAACCAATAATATAATCCTAGCAGGACTTATGCTTCTTTGTTTTTCAATCGGTCAAGGGGTTGTTGTTATATTAGCGGGTGTATTTACATCATTTTTAAAAGGAATTAGAAATTTTTCATCAGTTAGTGAAATTTTAATGAAAATTTCCGGGGTTTTATTAATTATAGGAGCAATTTTAATTTATATAAAAGTCTTTTCGAAATTTTTCTAAATACCAAAATCGAGAGGCTTTTGCCTCTCGATTGGTTATTAGGTTTATTTAGATAATTATATAACCATTCCTGTTTGATTTAAGCCATATATTGTTTGAAGAACATTGTTTACCTTTTGCCAACCAAATTCTGAAACTGCTTTTGAATAATCAGAAGTATCTGCCTGTAAGAAACTTATTACATCTGCATAATCTGCACCAAGACTATCTTTAAAAGCTGACCAATCAAACGTTTTATCTTTTAGCATTTTAATTATAGAACCTTTTTCATTTTGAGTTAAATATTTGATTGTTTCTGAGTTTTTAATTGGACTTGTAATATTTGCTTTAAATTGACCAAACATTGTTTGTGATTTTGCCTGTTGTTCAGCTGCTTTTGCTGCATCAAGTGCTTCTTGCTGTGGTTTTACAATTTCATTAATTTTTGCTTTTCTATCGGTATATTTTTTAATATTTTTAACTTCGTCGGTTTCTTTTGCTGCTTTTATAGCATCATCAAGAGCACTTTGTTTTGCTTGTACTTCCTTACCTGTTGCAGCAATTTTATTTTGCACTTCTATATTATGTTTTGCTTGCAGTGTTCCATTGCTGTTTGCGGCACTTCCATTTTCAATTCTTCTAACCGCACTTCTTTTTGCCTTAATTTCTTTTAAATTTTTACTTGCTTCATTTGTCTTAGCAAGTGCTTCATCGTAAGCCTTTGTTCCTTTTTGGTTTTCAACAGCCTGATATTGTTTAAATGCTTCATCAAAATCTGCTTGTGCTTTATTTAATGCCTCATCGCCACCAGCTTTTTGATAATCTTTATAAGCTTTTTTAGCTTTTCGATAATCGCTTACATCATCTATTGTACTAGTTGCTTTGTTCCAAACTTTACCTACATTGTTTTTAGAAGATGACATTGCGTCTTTACCTGCAGCTTTTAAGGTTTCTGCTGCTTTTTTAGTTCCGGTTAATGTATCATCTACTGCACCAAGTGCACTCGTTTTACCAGTGGATGTAATAGCTTTCATTGCATCATCTATATTATCAACGCCATCTAAAGCTTTGATTACTTCATCAGTATTATTAATTCCATGGGCTTTTAGAGCTTTTACCATATCATCAGTATTGCCTAATGCTTTTGCAATATCATCAGTATTTCCAAGAAATTTTCCTATATCATCAATGCTTGATAATTTTGCTGCTGTTGAAGCTGCTTTCATCGCCCCTACGCTTGCAACCGCACCAGTTGCGCAGCCTACAACTGTTGCAGTGCCTTCGCCGATATTTTCCCAGGCTTCTTTTGCTTGAGCATCGCTCATGTTATCTTTTGCCGCTGCAACATTTTTAAAACCATTAACAAGTTGAGCGCCACCTGCAACTGCACCAATTCCACAAGCAACAGCGCCAAGCGCAGGACATGCTACACAAGCAGCACCAAGTGCAACAGTACCAAGTGTTTTAGCCAGTGAAAATTTACCAGATGAATCTGTAAACATGCCTTTTACGCCATTAATAGCACCTTTAACTACGCCTTTTCCAGCATACCAAAGCGCACTTATGCCTAATTTACCGTCATTTTGACCATCTGTACAAGTATAGCCATTTGACGAAACTGTAGATTGATTATAATTTGTAAACAATGGCTTATCTGCACCACCATATTGGTTATAATAAGCTCCTGTGCCATAATTTGCATATCGCATTTGTTGATCGTATAAAAAATCGTCCAAATACATACTGTAATCCAGACCTAATCCGCCGTTTACGCTCATAGACATCCTCCAAATATAAAATTATCCCCTATGCATAAATAAAGTTTTTTTCATTTAAAAAATTGCTATAGAAAAAATAATTATTACAATTTGTTAACATGAATTAGCCAAAATTAAGAATTATTTTTTTTAAAAAACAAGCTAAATTAATATCAAAAGGAGGAAAAATGAAAGACTATTTATGCAAACTTTGTGGTTATATCTATCATCCACAAGAAAATGACAATATTGATTTTAACGACTTACCATCCGATTGGGTTTGTCCTGTTTGCTACGCAGGAAAAGAAGAGTTTGAAGAGTTGGATTAAAATAGATTAAACAATTGAAAAATAATTTTCATTTGAGATAATAATCTATGGCAACAAACTATGAATGTAGAAAATAATCCATTTAAAAATTTCAAACCCTACAATCATTTCAAAAGTCAAAAGATTGTAGAACAAAAAAAAGCCGCACCACGCCAATTTGGACCGTTAATTGGTTCAGCTGTTGGGGTTGCAGGTGCACTTTGCGTTGCTCCAAAATTACCGAAAACAAAAAATAAAATAGTAAACGAAGTATCGGAACTTCTTTTAATGGCAGGAAGTGCTAATGTTGGCGGAGTTTTGGGTGGTTCAATTGGTGCGTCAAAAGAGCAAAAGCAAAAAAAATGGAAAGAAGCAGGCTTTCAGATAATGAATATCTCAATTCCAATGTTGATGGTAAGCTCCGCTTTAGAAATATGTAATAGTGTTAATTTTTTAAAAAACAATCCATCTAAAATCATTGGCTCAATTATAGGGATGACATCAGGTGCTGCTATTGCAACAGCCATCACAAACGCAACAAGAGAAGAAGGAGTGCCATATAGAAAATATACAATTAAAGATTCTATTGCAAATTTTGACGATATAATTATGACTATTAAAATCGGTTTTGAAAAAATATTAGATTATGTGCCAGTAGATAAAATTTTACCATTTATCTATATATATTCAGGCACACGAGCTGGACAAAAAGAATAAATTTTCATTTAATTATATGATAACAAACTCCTTGTTTTTTACGATAATAGAGCAATAAATTAGGAGTTTTATAATATTATGGATATAGCAGCATTAATCGGCACCGTTCTTGGTTTGGGTTTTATTCTTGCAGGTCAAGCACTTGAGGGTGGTAACATCGGACAATTATTGCAAATTACTGCAGCATTTATCGTAGTTGGCGGTACGGCTGGTGCTGTATTTTTAAGCTTTCCGATTGAAGACTTTAAAACAGCAGGACACTGTATTTTAGTAGTTTACGGTTTAGCTGCAAAACCTCCAAAATTTGAAGCATTAATTGAAGAAATAATAGGATATGCTCAAAAAGCAAGAAAAGAAGGTGTAATTGTTTTAGAAAAAGAAGCAAAAAATGCTTCACATCCGCTTTTGAAACTTGGGCTAGAAGCTGTTGCGGATGGCGCAGACCCAACATTAGTTAAAGATATGATGGAAACACAATTAACCCAAATTCAAGAAAAAATCATGGCAGGGGCGAAAGTTTTAGAATCAGCTGGTGGTTACTCTCCAACATTAGGTATCATCGGTGCGGTATTAGGACTTATTCAGGTAATGCAGAACTTATCAGACCCATCAAAACTAGGGGCAGGTATCGCAGTTGCTTTCGTTGCTACAATTTATGGTCTTGTTGTTGCTAACCTTTTTACAATTCCATATTCAACAAGAGCCAAAAGAAAATATGCACAAATTTTTACTTCGATGGAGTTAATGATTGAGGGTATTTTATCAATTCAAGCAGGCGAATCTCCAGCGCTAATTGAACGTAAACTTGAATGCTACATTGTAGATAAAAAACCAAGCAAAGGAAATGAAGCTTAATGGCAAGAAAAAAACACGCAGAAGAACATGAAAATCTAGAGCGTTGGTTAGTTTCCTATGCTGACTTTATGACGCTTTTATTTGCAACTTTTGTAGTGTTGTATGCACTAGCTCAATCTGACGTTAACGCATTTAAAAACATAGAAGAAGCACTAAGAAGAGCTTTTAGCCAAAATATTTTTGATAATCAACAAAATATCATGGAAGGTCAAGACTCGATTTTTGAAGGACAAGTAGGAGCAACAAGCCCTCTAATGCTTGAATATATGAGCCAAAAATATGAACAAACCTCTTATGATGAAATAAAAGAAGAAGTTGAAAAACTAAAAGACGAAGGGATTTCGGCGCAAATTGATGATAGAGGTTTAATTATCAAATTAAGCGAACATGCAATTAAATTCAAACCGGGAACTGCTGATTTAACAGATGAATCATTGAAATCTCTTGATATAGTAGCGGACATCATTAAAAGACGTTTTGCAATCCATTATATTGATGTTGAGGGTCACAGTGATTCAGATAAAATTTCAAACTCAAAATTCCCATCAAATTGGGAGTTGTCAGGTGCTCGTGCTTCAAGAGTTATTAGATATTTAATCGATAATCATAATTTCAACCCAAGAATTTTCTCTGCTGTTGGTTTAGCAGATACTGTTCCAATCGCCAAAAATGATTCTGCTAAAAATAAAGCGCTAAATAGACGTGTAGAAATTGTTATTTTAAGAAATAAGCTTAAAAATTTATCTAAAAAAGATATGCAAGAAATCTTAAAAGAAGCTAAATTAAAGCAAAAACAAGACGCACTAAAATCAAAAGCACCATCAGCCGCAATTGAAGGGCTAGTTGGCGATGATAGAGGTCTATTAAAAAATGTTATCGATTTATCAGAACAATATGAAAACGAAAACAAAAGAATAAATTCTCTTGATGATGAAAATTACTTGCATGACGGCGTTAAACCGGAATTCTTGGAGCAATAATGAAACAAAGTGAACATTTTGCAATATTTGGCGGTGGCGGAATTAGGGGTTTAGCGTATTGCGGAGCTTACAAAGCGATGCAAGAAAACAATATTAAATTAACAGGATGTGCTGGAAGTTCCATAGGTGCCGTTTTTGCGACGTTATTGTCTGTTGGATATAAATATGACGAAATTTATGAAATCCTAGCAGATGTTAGCTATGAAATGTTCATTGATATTAATGTTGACTTTAAAAAAGAATTAGCGATTTCAAAAGGCAAAATCTTCCTTGATTGGATAAGAGAAAAAATCGAAAAAAAATTCTACGGCGATAACTATAAAAAAGGTGAAATGCCAGAAGTTCGCTTTTGCGACATCAAATCTACTTTAATCATTTATTCTGTTGATTTAACAAATTTAAAGTTTAAAGAATTTTCATCTCAAAAAACTCCTGATTTTGAAATCGCAAGAGCAGTAAGAGCAAGTGTTTCAATGCCGGGGTTATTTACGCCTTTAGAAATTGAAAACAATCTCATTGTTGATGGAGATTTATTAAAATCTACCCCTCTTTGGAGAGTTAGCAACACAATTAAAAACCTTGATGATAGAATAATAGAATTTAGATTAGAAGACAATGAAACACCTAAAAAAATTGGAAATTCTATTGAATATTTAAACCGTGTTTATAACGCTATTTGTGGTTTTGCAACAGATTACATTGTTGATTTATATAAAGAAAAAGATAAATTTGACTACATTAAAATAAACACTCAAGATGTTTCAGTAGTTGATTTTTTAATCCCAAAAGAAAAAAAACAAGAGCTTTTTGAAACAGGTTACAACATTACAAAAGAATATTTTCAAGAATATTTTCCACAAAAAAGAAAAAAATTATTAAAAAAATACGAAACTCTCATCTCCCACATTATCAAACTTCAAAAAGAATTTAATAATTCTAAATTTACAAATGCGTATTTAAGACTGTGTGAAATATTTATGTTTTTATGCGAAGAAAAAAAATACCTTGATACATCTTTATATCAAAACATAATAAAATTTAAAAATAATTTCAGCGAAAATTATAATATGATTAACTTTTTTGGTTTCAAAAATGCAGATTTAAAAAACAAAGAAGAAATTTCTCGCCAGTTGTTAGAAATAATCAAGCAAACAACAATTAAAATTCAAGAGTTAGAAAATTAATATTTTTTATAAATTAAACTGACAAGTCTATTTTCAAAATCTTTTAAAAGTGCTTTTCTTTTTGAAGAATTTTGGACAATTGAAATTAAAACTATATCAGTTTTGTTTCTTGTTTCAAAATTAACAAACAATGAAGAGTAATTTCTTAAAGTACCTGTTTTACCCTTTAAATTACCCTTTAAAAACAACAATCTTTGAGCTAGTGTTCCTTGATTAGAAGTTGCAAGAAGTTTTGAAAAATTTCCATCTTCCAACACTTTAGATAAAATATTTCCAATTGTCTTAGGACAAAGCAAGTTTTTTCTAGAAACACCGCTTACGTCTACAATATTATCTTTTATTGAATAATATGGAGAAAAAATCGAATTAACCATATTAATAGCATCATCAAACGTTGCTTCTTTTTGATAATTAATATATTTTGCAGCTGCAACTTTTGCTACAACTTCAGTTGCAAAGTTATTTGAATTATGCAAAATCAATTTTGAAATTTCATCAATTTTATGTCCAACATAAGCAATTTCAATAGCATCTTGCGGAGCTTTTTTAACATTGATTTTATTTAAATATACAATATTATTTTTCTCAAGTGCATAATTTAATTTAACATTAAAATTGATTTCAGGGTTTAAAACAGGCAAGGTAATATCAACATCTTTTGCAATTGTTCCTTGAAGATTAACGATTGGCAACTCTTCGCCATATTGCCTTAAAATTTCAAACTTGTGATTATCTGCAACTTTTAGCTCATTGATAATTGAGATTTGATATTTATCATGTTGAATAATATCAACATTTTTTGCTAAAGATGAACGATGAAGAGAAATTTTAACCATATTATTGTCAATAATATATGGTGTTATTGCCCTTTGGCTAGGCCATTTATCCTCTTCAAGCCATGTTTTAGGGTATTTTTCATTGTCAAAAATAGAATCATCAATATAAATTTTATTAATTTTTTGATTTTTCAAATTTGAAATTAAGCTAACTAAATCATCTTGATTTAATAAAACATCGCCCCCAAGTTTTACATAAAAATTATTTAAGTCATCTTTATATAAGCTTGTTTTAAATTCATATTCAGACCCCAAAATATCATATGCGGCAGCAAAAGAAACCACTTTTAAAATGCTTGCGGGGTTAAATTCGTCATAAATATTTTTATCATAAATTACTTTATCATAGGTTTTATCAATAATATAAATTCCAATATCAGACCCAACGCCAAAAGCTGTTTTTTTAACAAATTTAGATATTTCATCAGCAAATGTTGGGAAACAAAACAAAAAACTAACCAATAACGACAAAAAGATTTTTTTCAAATTACAATTCCTCCGGACTTGCAATTCTTCCTAAAACTGCACTTGCAGCAGCAACATAAGGGCTTGCAAGATAAATCTTAGAATCAATATGCCCCATTCTTCCTATAAAATTACGGTTTGTTGTTGAAATACAAACCTCATTATCCGCTAAAATTCCGCAATGTCCACCCAAGCAAGGACCGCAAGTTGGCGTTGAAATTGCAACATTTGCTTCAATTAATGTTTGATAATATCCAAGCTCAATTGATTTTAGGATAATATCTTGCGTAGCAGGGAAAACAATGCAGCGAACATCAGGATGGACTTTTCTACCTTTTAAAATTTCAGCAGCAGCCTTTATGTCTTCCAATCTGCCATTTGTACAAGAGCCAATTACAACTTGATTTATTTTAATGTTATCTTTAATTGCTTCACTAATTGTGTGAGTATTTTCAGGCAAATGAGGATATGCAACTGTTGGCTCAATTTTTGAAACATCATATTCTATAATGCGTTCATAAACTGCATTTTCATCGCTTTTAAATATCAATGGTTCTCTAAGTGAGCGATTTTTTAGATACTCAAGCGTATTTTTATCAGGCTCAATTATTCCATTTTTAGCGCCGGCTTCAATTGCCATATTACAAATGGTAAATCTACCATCCATATCCATTTCTTCAATTGTACTGCCACAAAATTCAAGCGCTTTATATAAAGCACCGTCAACCCCAATATCACCAATTAAATGCAAAATTAAATCTTTAGCGCTAACGTATTTATTCAATTTACCATTAAAGATAACTTTAATTGTTGATGGGACTTTAAACCAAGTTTCACCTGATGCCATAGCGCAGCCTAAATCGGTTGAACCAACACCCGTTGAGAATGCACCTAAAGCACCATAAGTGCACGTATGAGAATCCGCTCCGATTACAAGGTCGCCTGCTGTTACTATTCCTTTTTCAGGTAAAAGTGCATGCTCAATGCCCATTGTTCCCACGTCAAACTTATGAACTAAATCTTGCTCATTTGCAAACTCTCTTAAAGTTTTCGCTTGAAGAGCAGATTTAATATCTTTGTTTGGAACAAAATGATCCGGAACCAAAACAACTCGAGATTTATCAAAAACAGAGCTAAAACCTGTTTTTTTAAACTCCTGGATTGCAATTGGACCTGTAATATCGTTTGCTAAAGCGATATCAATTTTAGCCTCAATCAAATCACCGGCCTGCACAAAATCGCAATTGCAATGATGTGCAAAAATTTTCTCAGTGATTGTCATGGGTTTTTTAGGCATTTTATTTTCCTTGTTTTGATTTAATGTCTAGAATGTTATTGTGTGCAATAACATAAGCCGCACAGCTTTTTGTGCTAGACATCCACCAAGCACATTTTTCCTGCAAGCAAATTTGCAAGTTGCCATCCGCCCCAGCCGAAAGCATTGGGCAATATGGTATTCTTTTTCTGTTGATTGGTTCAGCCATTTTACCTCTACACTCTTGAATTTTCTAATTCTATACCTTTTTTAATTAAATTACATTTTGTTTCGTCGCAGTGTTTTTCTTCTTCTTTGTAAATTTTTGTTCTATTGATAACTTCATCAAAGTCGATTAAATGAGCATCAAAATCAGGTCCATCAACACAAGCAAACTTAACCTTGCCACCAACTGTAAGTCTGCAAGCACCGCACATGCCAGTACCATCAACCATAATTGGGTTCATTGAAGCTTCTGTTTTAATTTCATAAGGACGAGTCAACTCTGCAACAGCTCTCATCATAGGCATTGGACCAACTGCAATAACGTAATCAACTTTTTCAGAGTCAATAATGTCTTTAGCAACTTGAGTCGTAAAGCCTTTAGTTCCATAAGAACCATCATCTGTTGTAATATGAAGCTCAGAACAAGCGTTTTTCATTTTATCTTCCCAGAAGATTAATTCTTTTGTTCTTGCACCCATTACCATGTGAACTTTATTTCCTGCATCTTTAAATGCTTTTGCAATTAAATAACAAGGAGCAGCACCATAGCCACCAGCAACACAAATAATTGTTCCATAGTTTTTAACATGAGTTGGAACACCTAATGGTCCAACGATATCTTCGATTTCATCACCAACGTCTAGTGAAGCTAATTTTTTAGTAGTATAACCTACTGCCATATAAACAATAGTTAAAATTTCATTTTGTCTATCATAATCTGCGATAGTTAAAGGAATACGCTCAGAATTTTTATCAGTTCTTAAAATGATAAATTGCCCTGCTTTAGCGTTTTTAGTGATAAAAGGAGCTTTAACTCTGATTTCATATTGATTTTTACATAATTCTTTTTTATATAAAATTTCGTATCCCATTTTTTTCCTCCGATTTAGTAACAATTAAGTTTATAATATAGCAAAAAATTTTCTTTGTCACTTTTGTGAATTAAACGATATATTTTTGTAACAATAATTTTTTCAATGCTCTTGCATGAATTGCATCTGGCTGCAATTTCAATAACTTTTCAAGATATTCTAAAGATTTATGATAATCTCCAATTTTTTTATACGCAGCAGCGGCTGCAAATAAAGCGTCAACAAAGTTTTCATCTAAAGATAGTGCACAATTTAAATCTTCAATAACTTTATTTATATCGCAATTTTCTTTCTTATTTTCAAGCATAATTTTTGCTCGGTTATAATAAGCGTCACACATTTTTGGATTAATTTTTAATGCTTTTGTGTAATCTAAAATCGCTTCGTCATAATTTTCATTTTGATGATACGCAACAGCACGATAAAAATAAGATATTTCCCAATCATTTTTAATTTCAATTGATTTTGAAATCAAATTAATCGCTTCATCAAGTTCTGCTAAATGAATTTTTTCAATTCCTTTATCTAATAAATCTTTATGTTCCATATTTTTCCTTTTTAATTAAATTTTATCACAGATATAGCTTAAAATATTGAACTATAAATTATTTTAATGTATTATAAATATGTGTTGTTAAAATTTGTAAATTAATTTTTGCTAAAAAGCAACAATTTACTTTTAGGCTCATTATAAAGTTAGAAATAAGAAAGATAAAGGTGTTATTATGGTACAATCAATTCAACCAAAATTAACTACAACTCAAAAAACAAGTATTGCTACTGCTACCGTTGCAGCTGCTGCTCTAGCAACTACTGCTCTTGCTTATTCAAAAGGTAAAAAAATAAACCCAAATTCTAAAATGCTTAACGCAATTGGCGATGGTTATAAGGTAATGGGCAAAGGTCTTAATAAAGCACTTGATACAGCAGGAAAATCAATCAAAAAATGCGCAAATGCGGCTTGGAATTGGACTAAAAAATCAGCTAAAGCAACTGGTAACTTTGCTAAAAAAACTTGGGGAAATTTCACAACTTGGGTTGGCAAAATGTGCGATAATACAAAAGAATTTTTCTCAAAATTAAAACCATCAAAAAAATAGTACTAACTTTAATTTAATGGTTTAATAACATCTTATTTAATATTAAAGCTCTGTATCATACAGAGCTTTTAATCTAAATATCTTTTATAAAAAAGATTTTGTTAAACTCTTGACTCATATTCTGTCAACGTAAGAATTTCTAAAAGAAACTCCACAAGAGTCTTTATATTAAAATATTATTTTTATGCTAAAATCAAACTATGAGAATTAACAAATACATTGCCCAAAGTGGTTTTTGTTCTAGAAGAAAAGCTGATGAATATGTTTTAGCTGGTCGAGTTAAGGTAAACGGCGAAGTTGTTACTATGCTTGGTTTTGAAATCAGAACAAAAGACAAAGTAACAATTGATGATAAAATTTTAAGAGCAGACAAGCTTGAATATTTTAAATTCTACAAACCTACAGGCTACATCACAACAAAATCAGATGAAAAAAACAGAAAAACTATTTATGATGTTTTACCTAAAGAATATCACCACTTAAATCCAGTCGGAAGATTAGATAAAGATTCGTCGGGTTTAATTATTATGACCAATGATGGCAATTTAGCTTATGAACTTACTCATCCATCTATAAAAGTTGCTAAAACATATCTTGTTAAAGTTGATGGCAAGTTAAGCGATGATAAACTTCAAAAATTAACAGACGGAATTGAAATTGAAAAAGGTAAAATCGCATATTGCGATTGGGCAATTTTAGAAGAGGATAAAGTCTCGACACTTTTTGAAATTATTTTATATCAAGGTCTTAATAGGCAAATTAGAAAAATGTTTGAATTTTTAGGCTATAATGTAGTAAACTTGAAGCGTATAAGACATGCAAACATTGAATTAACTGGTTTAAAAAAAGGTCAAATAAAACAAATTAAACCAAGACAAATTAAAGAATTGAAAGCATATTTAGAAAAAATTAAAGAGGAAAAATAAATGTTAGATATCAAATTAATTAGAGAAAATCCAGATAAAATTAATGAACTTTTAAAAAGAAGAAATCCTGATTTATCAGTGGATTCTGTAATAAAAATTGATGAAGATAGAAGAAAAATCCAATTTGAATTAGATAACCTAAGAGCAACAAGAAAAACTGAATCAAATAAAATTGGCGCACTTAAAAAAGATGGCATTGATACGACTGAACTTCAAGCTCAAATTAGAAAAATGGGCGATGATATTAAGGCTTTAGAAGAAAAATTAACAGAACTTGATGCTGCTCAAAAAGAAGCTTTATTGTTCATTCCAAACACTCCAGACGAAACAACTCCAATTGGAGCTGATGATTCTGCTAATGTTGAAATTAAAACTTGGGGCGAACCAACAAAATTTGGATTTGTTGCAAAAGCTCATTGGGATTTATGCCCTGAATTAAATATGCTTGATTTTGAAAGAGGTGTAAAGCTCGCACACACTCGCTTTACTTTATATCGTGGCAAAGGCGCTAAATTAGAGCGTGCAATTATCAACTTTTTCTTAGATACACATTGCGAAACAAGAGGTTATGAAGAAATTTTACCTCCTGTTATGGCAAATTCTAAAACTATGACAGGAACTGGTCAATTGCCTAAATTTAAAGATGATATGTTTAAATGTGTGGATGAAGATTTATATTTAATCCCAACAGCAGAAGTTCCAGTCACAAACATATATCAAGATGAAATTTTAGATGAAGAAATGCTTCCAAAATATATGACAGCATATACTCCATGTTTTAGACGTGAAGCAGGTTCTGCTGGCAAAGATACTCGTGGTTTAATTAGACAACATCAATTTAATAAAGTTGAACTTGTTAAATTAACAAAACCTGAAGAAAGTGCAGATGAGCATGAAAAATTAACTCGTGATGCCGAAAACGTGTTGGAGCTTCTTGGTTTACCATATAGAAGAGTAGCACTTTGCTCTGGCGACATCGGATTTTCAGCTAAAAAATGTTATGACCTTGAAGTTTGGATGCCATCATATAATGCGTATAAAGAAATTTCTTCTTGTTCTAATTTTGGCGATTACCAAGCTCGAAGAGCTAATATTCGTTTCAGAAGAAAAGATGGCTCTGTTGAATTTGTCCACACTTTAAACGGTTCAGGCTTAGCAGTTGGTAGAACATTAGCTGCCATTTGTGAAAACTTCCAAACCGAAGATGGTCATATAATCGTACCAGAAGTTTTGAGAAAATATACAGGTTTTGATATAATTTAACTATAATCCTTAAGGAGATGAATATATGAAAAAAATTTTAGTATTGTTTATGGCGCTAGTTATGGCAGGTTCTTTAGCGTACGCTGCCAATGCAACAAAAGCAGAAAAGCAAGCCATTAAAGCTGCTGCTAAAAAAGAAAAAGAATTAGCAAAAGCTCAAAAGAAGCACCAAAAACAGCTTGCCAAAGAATTAAAAAATAAAAAAGACGTTTTAAAAGACGCTGAATATAAGCAAATTAAAATGGACTATTTTAACGCTGAAGGTTATGGTGACACATACAATTGCAAAGTTGCTCAACAAAGATTTTGCAAAGTTAAAGACCTAGACACAGGCGTTTATGTACTTTGTGATAGAGAAGTTTCAAGAACTCAAATGGAGTCAGCAAAAATTTTCTATAAATTAGGAAGATGTACGAAACTTAATTAAAAAATTGAAAGAATTTATAGCACCTCTTTTGCGTAAAAGCAAAAGAGGGCTTTTTTTATTTTGGGGTTACTTTGGTGTTTTATAAGGTTTATAAGATTTATGATTAATTTTGTTTGCAATGACGTTTTAAGCTGTCGCTAAGCTCGCTCGGTTCGGGTAAAATCCGCCTGTGCAATCAAAGATTGCTACGGCGGTCATCTAAGGTCTGCGCACTCGGCGCCGGCTCAACGCAGCCGCCATCGTGCTTCGCACAGCTCTGCCGCTCACTCTCGCTTGCTAAGCTGTCGCTAAGCTCGCTCGGTTCGGGTAAAATCCGCCTGTGCAATCAAAGATTGCTACGGCGGTCATCTAAGGTCTGCGCACTCGGCGCCGGCTCTACGCAAGTCGCTTGGGAGCCTCGGCTTGCGCATTAAAAAAAAGGAGAGGGATACCCTCTCCAACACGATTTAAAAAATAACATGAAAAAATTTATAATTTTTTTATGCATCTTATTGAAGCTGCACTTACGTATGAAATTAGTCTTGATATTTCATCAACAGGATAACCAGCATCAACACCAATTTTTACAACATTTTCCATTTTGTTATTTAAATTGATTGCGTATGGAAAATATTCTGTAAGGCAATTACTCCAGCTAACACAATACGTTGATTTTGCTGCCGTATATAATGCGGGCGCACAAGAATATGCAGATGTACCATCTAATGGACAAGACTCTATATATGAACAAGTACTAAAACCGGCGGTTGCAATTTCTGCACATATATTTAGCTCTTTAAGTTGTTCTGTAGTAAGCGCTTCCCATTGTGCCCCAGTTAATAATGACCAATTTGATAAATTGTTATAACTAAAACTTGAACAAATATTTTCCATTAAACTAAGTGGATAAGCTCCACAAACTGTTCTTGTACAAGCATTATATCCAGAAGTTGAGCAGCCCGAGTTTGCTGTATACATATATTTCCAAGAAGAATAATTAAAATAAGATTTGTAACACCAAGTTGTTTGAGATGGAGAAGTTCCAGCGTTAACTGTATTAACGCCCGTTGGCATTGTTAGTCCGTTATCTCCAATATTATATTTTGTAATACAGTAATCACTTCCAGAAATTGTAACTTTAAGCGCTAAATCGCCACAAGGATTTTCTTTTTCGCATATATTGCTTGAATTTAGGACATATCCAGTATTGCAAGTGCTGCAGACTCCTGTTGCAGCGTTGCATGCTGAACAATTTGATGTATTTGAAGAACAAGAAGAACAGGTGCTTGATGAAGAAGCTCCTGTTGCTGTTGAATAGTAGCCACTAGCGCAACTTGTTAAATTAGAGCCTCCTGTGCAATAGTACCCAGCAGGGCAAGTTGTGCAAGATGTTGCGCCCTCAGAAGAACTGTATGAACCAGCTGGGCATTGCGATAGATTAGAGCCACCAGAGCAAGTATATCCTACAGGACAAACTGTACAAACCTGAGAACCTGTTGTATTTGTGTAGCTTCCTGCACCGCATTGGCTTTTTGTACCGTTACCTGTGCAAATATATCCAATTTCACATAGATTACATGAAGTTCTATCGTCTGTTACATAATAACCAGCAGCGCAATTTTGACAAGAGCTTTGTCCAGTTGAAGATTGATAATTTGAGCCTGTGCATTGTTGTTTATCTGAAGCACCCACACAATAGTAGCCTTTTGGGCAAGTTGTACAACTGCTTGCGCTTGTTTGCGAATAAGTTCCAGCTGCACAAGCCAATTTAGTTCCATTTTCGCATTTATATCCTGCTTCGCAATTTTTACAACTTGTTTGTCCTGTAGCGTCTGTATATTTGCCGTTTGGACAAACTGTTGCGGTTGCACCGTTACAATAGCTGCCTATTGGGCAGATTTCGCATTTGCCATTTTTTATATAATAATTTGAGCTGCATTCAATACATTCATTTGTGTTGCATTTTAAACAATTGTTTCCATGAAGAGTAGAGCATGCTTTACAAGAGCAAGTGCTGATGTCTGTTGCTTGGTTGGATGAACAAGAAACCGAGCAAGTGACACATTTATCTTGATAGCATAAAGTGCAATTTGCTCCAAAAGCTTCGCAAGATGAACTTAATGTTCCAGAAGATCCTCCGCCTCCAGTGATTGTCACTCCAGAGCTAGATAAGCGTTTTGTTATAATAGGCGCCATTGCAGCCATTATTATTGAAACAATAATTAAAGCAACTAAAATTTCAACCAAAGAAAAAGCTTTGAAATATTTAGTAAACCACATATTTTTAATCATTTTATAACCCATACAATATATTATATGGTGTTTAGATTAAAAATCAAGTGCAAATATTTAGTAGACATTATGTTATCAAAATAACTTATGAACTATTCTTTTAAAGTAAGTTAATTAAAATCAGGTGATTATGACAAAAGAATTGGAAAACAAATATAAAATTGCGCTTGGTGAAAACATAAGAAAAATTAGAAAGCGCTTCAAATTAACACAAGATAATTTTTCTGAAATAATCGGAATTGAACCAAGCAGTTTAAGCAACATCGAAAACGGAAAAAGTTTCCCCTCGGCGTTTACAATCATTCAAATTCAAGAAAAATTAAAAGTTAAAGCAGAAGAAATTTTTGATATTGATATCCTAAACAATGCAACACTAGATGAAGATATACAAATTAAACTTCAAAAACTTGATATCGACAAGAAAAAAATTTTATGGAAATTTATTAATTCACTTGATTACTAAAAAGTCGGGTTTATAACCCGACTTTTTTATATAGCTTCTAAAACATCAGCTTCAATTTTTAAGAGAATATCTTCAATACCCTCTTGGGTTTTACCCATACCTTGTGCGATTTGTGGTTTACCGCCACCATTTCCGCCAAGAGCTTTAGTAATTTCTCCTACGATTTTACCTGCTTGCACTTTAGAAACAAGGCTATCCGAAACTTTTGCAGTTACAAAAACTGTTCCGTCTTTTTTCATTGAGCAGAAAACACAAACGCTTTGTCCAAGTTTTTTTGCAACAAGTTCAAGACCAAGTTTAATGGCATTTGGAGGGAAGTCCTCTGTTTTTGTAATTAATACTTTTGTGCCGTTAACTTCTTTAGCTTTACCCATAAATGTATTAAAGCTATCTTTTGCTCTTGCTGCTTCAAGATCACCCAATTTAGATGAAAGTTCTTTAGTTTCAGCAGTTAATTTTTCGATTTTTTCTTGAATTTTATCAGCTGGAACTTTATTTATTTTAGACAAATCATCAAGCATATCAGCTTTAGAATTTAATAATTCAAAAGCTGAATTAGAGCAAACTGCTTCAATTCTTCTTACACCTGCTGCACATGCGCTTTCTGATACGATTTTGGCTAATCTTAATTCAAGGGTTGAATTAATGTGACAACCTGCGCAAAGTTCTTTTGAAAAACATTCATCATCTTTATCAAAAGAAACTACACGAACAAAGTCACCATATTTTTCGCCAAACAGTGCCATAGCGCCTGTTGCATTTGCTTCATCAATAGACATAACTTTTGTAGTTCTAATTAAATTCATATTAATCCAAGAATTTAATAAGTCTTGAACTTTAGTTATTTCTTGAGGTGTCAATGCTCTATCAAAGGTGAAATCATAACGAGTTCTGTTTTCATCAACCGCAGAGCCTGCTTGATGAACTTCTTTTCCTCCCAATACTTTTTGCAATGCTGCTTGCAATAAGTGAGCTAAAGAGTGGTGTTTTGTGATTTCTTGACGTCTTTCGATATCAATTTTAGCAACTACATCATCACCTTTTTTAATTTCAGCATCTTCAACAATTACTCTATGAACAAAAATATCTTGAACTTTAAATGTTTTAATTACTTCAAAATTCTGTTCGTTAATTTCTAAAATTCCGCTATCACCTGCTTGTCCACCGCATTCAGCGTAAAATGGTGTTTTATCTAAAATAATATCAAAAATACCATTTCTAGCTATTTCAATATTATTACCATTTTCATCAACAATAGATAGGATTTTGCCATTTTCAACATTTTTTTCATATCCAACAAAATCTGTTGCAGGATTGTTGATGTAATTTAAATCATCAGTAATAACTACTTTTTGAGCGCTTGCTCTAGCACGCTCTTTTTGCTCTTGCATTGCAGCTTTAAAACCAGCCTCATCAACACTTAAGCCTTTTTCAGCTGCGATTTCATTTGTCAATTCAAATGGAAAACCGTAAGTATCATATAATTTAAAAGCGTCTTCTCCTGAAATCATTTTATCAGCTTTTTCAATTAAACTTTCAATTAATTGATAACCTTTATCCAAGGTCAACTTGAAGCGTTCTTCTTCTTTTAAAATTGTTGCTTTAATTTTAGCTTCATTTTCTTTTAATTCAGGATATTGAGCACAATATTTATCAATTACAGTCTGAATAACAGGCTCCATAAATGGTAAATCAAGCCCTAAAAGATATCCATGGCGAAGCGCACGTCTTAAAATCATTCTTAAAACATAGCCTCTACCCTCGTTAGATGGCATAATGCCATCAGCTATCATAAAGCTGACACATCTAGCATGGTCAGTTACGATACGAAGAGAGATATCGGTTTTTTGGTTTTCTTTATAATTTTTACCTGAAATTTCACAAACTTTATTTAAAATATGTTTTAAAATATCAGTTTCAAATGTTGATTCTACCCCTTGAGCAACCATTGCGATACGTTCAAGCCCCATGCCTGTATCAACATTTTTCTTATCAAGTGGAGTTTGATTACCTTCTTCATCTTGGAATAATTCAGTAAATACCATATTCCAAATTTCAACCCAACGGTCACATTCGCAGGTGTCAATTCCACAATCGTCACTACATTTTAAATGTTCACCAAGGTCATAATGAATTTCACTACATGGTCCACAAGAACCGGTAGGCCCCGGAGGACCCCAGAAATTATCTTTTTTGCCTTTTCTTTTAATTCTTTTTGGGTCAATATCAGTTTCTTTTACCCAAATATCATAAGCTTCATCATCTGTTTCAAAAATTGTTACCCAAAGACGGTCTTTATCAAGACCAAGGTATTCGCTGCTTGTAACAAATTCCCAAGCCCAAGGAATAACTTCTTTTTTGTAATAATCACCCCAAGCAAAATTACCTAACATTTCAAAAAATGTATGGTGACGAGGAGTTCTTCCAACATTTTCAATATCAGAATCTTTTCCGCCTGCACGAGCACATTTTTGACAACTTGTCGCTCTAGCTGGTTCATAAGGGCATTTTTCAATGCCTAAATAATATGGCACAAACTGCACCATACCTGCACTAGTTAAAAGCAAAGTCGGATTATCCGGTATTAAACTTGAACTTTTAACACGAGTAGAATTATGTTTTTTTTCGAAAAAACTTAAAAAACCTTCCCTAATTTCATCAACTGTTTTCATCATAATACGTAGATATTAGCACAAAAGTTTTTATATAACTATGTTTTTTGAAATTTTATAATTAATATTTATACCAAACTTTAAAATTTTCAATTTCTTTTAATGTTTCAGAGTAATCTCCCTTAAAGCAAATTGCTCTATCATCAATGTATAAATAAGAAGATGATTTAATATTTGAAACATCTTTAAAAAATTTATCTAGGTCATTTTCAATAAGCCATTTGGAGCTTAAAAGCAGATTTCTTGTTGTAAAAAGATGAAGTTCTGCGATTTCACTTAGCTTTTCTAGAAATTCATAAGCTCCTTGTTTGATTTTTGGAATATGGTTTTCATCAAATTTTTCTCTACCATATTCATTTAAAACGCCATCTAAATCTATTTGAATTCGTTTTACAAAGTTAGACATATTACCCGTGCTATTTGCCTGTTAAAAACAATAATAATATAGCATATATTTCATACTATGACAAATAGCACGATAGAACTTATTTGTAAAAACATTAAAAAGTATCGAATTAAAAAGAATTTAACCCAAGAACAGTTGAGTGAACTATGTGAAATTTCGACTGACTATTTGTCTGAAATTGAAAGATGCAAGAAAACGCCAAGCCTAAAAAGATTTATATTGATAGCTGAAAAATTAAAAGTTCCATTTGAAAAATTTTTCAAATAATAAAAAGAGGCATAAAGCCTCTTTAGTATTATTTATAACGAGATATGGAAGGTTGCACCAAAGTGTCCATGGTGCATTGGATGATAGAGTCGTGGAATAGTATAACTTATTGGATAACTTACAGGGTGGTAGCCATAATAATATGGGCTAGAGAATCCATAATAATGCCTGACACGATGTAGGTTATGATTATGTATTGGAGGTCTATGAATATGATGATTCATAGGAGGTCTGTGCATTTGCGAGTGGTGCATTGGAGGCTTTGGACCCATATGTCCATGAGGTCCACCGTGATGAGGTGGAGGTGGAGCAGCTTGAACCATGTTTGTTGTTAAAAACAATCCAGCAAAAAGTAATGATGTTAATAAGATATTCTTTTTCATATTTTTACTCCCTATATGCTACTTAGTTATAATAATAGTAATTATTAGCATTTATTCTTGCAGCATGTTTTGCGCCTTTCATTCTAGATGGAGAATGAATATAGCGAACTTTTGAAGATGAGAAAATGTAGCGACCCATCGCACCCAAACTTTGTCTTGGAGGATTAGCGTATATATGGTCATATCTTGAACTTGTAGTTAGATATGGATTAGTTTTATCAACATATAAAACTTCTTTTGCATCTGTTTGAATTTGAGTTAAAATCATACATCCAAACAACATTCCTAAACACACAATACTTTTTGTTTTCATTTTCGCCCCCATTATTTGCTTTATATCTTCTAAAACGAAATATGATTTTAATTGTTCATTTTTTAAAAATGAAATTTATATTTGTTTACATTTTAAAATATAAAATTGGTTGATTTTCCAACAGAAAAACCATTTGTACAATATGTTTTAGCTTCATTACAAACTATGCCAAAATCAACATATAATTTTTCATGTGCACTTCCTCTTACAACATAGTTTCCAATAAAACAAAGGCTATTATCACTAAAACAAGCTGGGGCATTACTTCCTGCATTTTTTTCGTCAGCTACTTGTTGAAAAATCGCAGCATTGCTGTAGTTAAATAAAAACATTGTAAAAATAATTGATAATAGTAAACCTTTTTTCATGTCAGCTCCTTGCAGTATACAATAAATAAAACGTAATAAATTTGAAAAAGTTCATTTTAATTTGTTATATTTTATATATGCAAACTATTTTAATTACAGGCGGAGCCGGTTATATCGGAAGTCATTATGTTTTGCAATTGCTGCAAATGCGTATTTTTAATGTCATTGTTTTTGACAATTTATCAACAGGACACATTGAAACAATCAATACATTAAAAAAACATGGTGATTTTGTTTTCATCCAAGGTGATTTAAAAAATAAAAATGAAATTGAAGAGGTTTTTAAAAAATATAAAATTGATATAGTCGTTCATTTTGCAGCATATTCACAAATTGAAGAAAGTTCTAAAGAGCCTGAAAAATACTTTGAAAATAACGTAAATGGAACAATCAACCTTTTAGATTCGATGGTTAAAAATGATGTTAAAAAAATTGTTTTTTCTTCAAGCGCAGCAATATATGGTGAACCAAAATATCTTCCAATTGATGAAAGTCACCCAACAAACCCTATTAGCATATATGGAAAAACTAAACTTTTAATTGAGAACAAATTAGATGAATATGATAAATTATATAATTTAAAAAGTATAAGACTCAGATATTTTAATGTCATTGGAGCAAATAAAGATGGCATCGTTGGCGAAAGCCACGACCCTGAAACCCATTTAGTTCCAAATTTATTAAAAGCAATTATTAACGGCACAACTTTTAATCTTTATGGTGATGACTACAATACAAAAGATGGCACTAGTGTAAGAGATTATATTGATATTAATGATTTAATTACAGCACATCTTTTTGCTATGAAACAAATTCATCATCATAACGAAACCGACTTTTTTAATATCGGAACAAACAAAGCAATGAGTACTAAAGAAGTTATTGAAATTTGCCAAAGAATAACTAATAAAAAAATCAATATCGAAATTAAACCAAAAAGAGAAGGTGACCCTGCAATATTAGTTGCAAACAATAGAAAAGCAAAAAACATTTTAGATTGGTCATCAAGAATAGATACAGAAGAAAGCATTAAAAATGCTTATAAATTTTTATTAATGCATATAGACGGTTAAAAATAGCGCAAATGCTTGTAGAATTTCAGTATGGATAGTGTGAAAAATAACAAAATTGAAATTCAAAAAGAATTTGTAAAACAATACAAAAATGAAATTTTTCCTTTTTTAAAAGGATATGAAGTTTTAAGAAAAAGATTAAACAAAAAATGCAATTTAATCATTGCAATACCTTTAGTTATAATGGCATTAGCTATTTTGCTAACAATCTTTTTAAAAAATGACGGATATATGATGTCTAGCGGGCGCATATTGTTCTTATGTTTTAGCCCAGGAATTTTAGTAATTTTAGCCTATTTTCTTTGTGTTAACAAAAACGAAGAAAGTAAGAAATTTGCACTAGAATTGAAAAAAAGTTGCTTACAAAAACTTCTAAACGCTTTTGGAGATATAACTTGGACAAATAATTCAAACTTAATAAAAAACGAAGAACTACACCCAAGCGAATTATTTGCCGATTTCAACCAAAGAACAACAGATGATGAATTTTGTGGCACATATAAAGATATTAATTTCAAAGTTTGCGAAACAACACTATTGAAAGAATATAATACTGGCAAAAATCGCTCTGTAATGAAAATATTTTCTGGTATAGTTTTTAAATTTGAAGTCAATAAATCTGTTAAAGCGCATACAATTGTTTCAACAAAAGGCGATTTAACTGCTAGAGATAATAAGTGGCTATGGCTTGTTGGTACTTTAGGTATAATAGAACCTGTTTTAAAAAGCTGCGAAGATGATGATTATAGGTTTGCAATAGGTTTTTTAGTTGTTTATTTAATAATTATTGGCATCATAGCTTTATACAAAATATTTAAAAAAGAAAAAAATGAAAAACAAAAAATTATTTTAGAAGATGTAAAATTTGGCAAAAAATACCACGTTTATTCTCAAGACCAAATAGAAGCACGCTATATTGTAACTCCTGCTTTTATGGAAAAATTTTTAAACCTAAGAACAGCTTACGGTGCAAAAAATGCAAAATGTGCTTTTTATAGGAATACCGTAATGTTTGCAATTTCAACAGATAAAAATCTTTTTGAAATTGGAAGTTTAAATAAAACATTATTAGAACCCGAAACATTTAAAAAATTATATACTGAAATTAGCGCAATATATGATATTATTGACTATTTCAAACTGGATAGATAATGAATAAAATTGATAGCAATCTAAAAGAAGAATTAAGAGCTAATTAATATTTTAAGACTGAATAGATAATTAATATATTTGCATTTAAAACTAGTTTGATGGCAATTTTTTATAAGAAAAATACTTTATATAAAAAAGATTGACATTAGATATAAATGGTGTTAATCTAAAATCGAGTTATAGGGAAACTCCGTGAACACGGGACTATGCCGTAGCTGTAGGGAATTAATTTAAAAATTCTAAGTCAGAACACCTATCTCTCATAGTATCACTTGCGAGCACGAGGAATTTTTAAAATGAAAAAGAATTGTTTTTGCATGGCGGCTATTTTAGCCTTAGCTAGCACACTGCCAATTATGGCAATTGAAGAAAATGTTGAATCTTCAACAACACCTTTTGTTTTATATGGAACAGCAAAAGAAAAAGAAATGTATTCTTATTCTAATTACGCAGAATCCATTGAATCAGCAGGGGCTAATGTTGATATCATTCAAAGACGGGATATTGAGCGCCAAGGAAACCCAACATTTTCTGAAATTTTAAATCAATTTTCTAGTATTCAAGTTCAAAATTCCAACGGGTCATTAGGGTCAACTAGCTCTATACGAATGAGAGGAACAGATAGAGTCCGCTTAACAATTGATGGGGTTAGAGCTGATAGACCATCTATGACAAGTCCAGGAGTTGAACCACAATTTTTATTAAGTGATGACCTTGAAAGAGTTGAAGTAATTAGAGGTCCACATGGCAATGTTGCAGGGACTAATGCATCTGGCGGTTTAATTGCTCTTCAAACAAGAAGAGGAAAAGGGCCATTTAAAGTTGAATTAGGTTCTGAAATGGGTAACTATGGAACATTTAAAGAGCGTTTTGCTCTTCAAGGCGAAAAAGACGGCTTTGATTACTATGCTGGTTTAACTTGGTTTAAAACAGATGGCGGAATGAAAACAACAGGGCTTGGAAAAATCAGAAATGATGATTATAACAATTTAAGCCTTGTGACAAATTTGGGTAAAAAAGTTTTAGATGATAAAGCAGAAATAAGAAATATTTTTAGATTTTCTCGTTCAAGAAAAGATATAGGAATAGGCTACGAGCAAGCTTTTCCTTACGGGCTTTATCAATCTCCAAACAATTATGCAATGAATTATGATATAATGAACACTCTATCGTTTACTCATAATCCAAATGATAAATATAATTACGATACAAAATTTAGTTTATATCATAATAGAAACAATAGTTTTGTTCTTCCTGATGAATTTTCTGGAGATCCGCTGTATTCTTCAATTTCTAAAATTAATTCAACAAGATTAAACTTCCAAACACAACATAACTATAAGTTAGCTTCTTGGAATACATTATCTGTTGGCTATAATTTAGAATCAGAATTCATCAATGGAAGAAGCAGTGATTCTGATATGTGGAGCGGAGTAATTAACAATAAATATTCAGGTAATACACTGCAAAATGATGTATTTATTAATGATTTAATTAATATTAAAGATAAGCTATTTTTAAGAGGTGGCGCAAGATTAACTCATCATTCCGACTTTGGAACTTATGTTTCTCCAAATGCTTCTGCCGCATTAGTTTTACCAACATTTAAACTAAAAGGAGCTAAAACAAAATTCAGAGCTTCTTGGGGGCAAAGCATAAATAATCCAACACTATATCAACGTTTTGGAACAGTTAATTCTGCTTATATGATATCTTTAGCTAATCCAAATTTAAAAGCCGAAAAAATGAAAAGCTGGGATTTAGGCGTAACTCAATCTTTCTTTGATGAAAAATTATCATTTGATATGGGTTATTTCAATAGTAATTACGATGATTATATTGGATACAGGGGTGAAACAGACCCAATGACTTGGATGTATGTTGGTCAATATGTAAATGTTGATAAAGCAAAAATTCAAGGTGTAGAAGGTAAAATTACTTGGGAGCCTAAAAATTGGTTTAAGATAGTTTCAAGCTATACTTATACAAAATCGCAAGATGAAATGACGGGGGCTGATTTACCTGGAGTTCCAAGAAATTCAATCAAAACTACCGCATATTGGACACCTCATAAAAGAATTGATATCTATGCTGGAGTTGAAGCAAATTCAGGAAGATACATGTCAGCAACAAAAAATTCAGATAAAACAGATGGCTATGTTGATGCTAGAGTTGGAGCTAACATAAAATTAGTTAAAACAGAAAATTATGAAATGTCTTTAAGAGGAACAGTTTATAACTTATTAAACCAAGATATTTCAATGTATAGACAAGGACCAACAAGCTACTATGCTCCAGGAATTAATTTTAGATTAGGGTTGTTTATGGACTATACTTTCCCTGAAAGAAAGAAAAATAAAAAAGAAAATCTATAAATCTATAATATAATTAGTTTATGAAAAAGAAAGCAATAATTTTAATATTAGCTATAATTTTATTAATATCATTATATCTTGCACTTTTTGCAGGATATAATGATATTGGTTTTAATTTATTTAAAAAAGCTTTTAATCTTAATAATGATACAGATTCAATGATTTTATCATTGTTGAGATATCCAAGAGCACTAAAAGCTTTAATTGCTGGAAGCTCCTTAGCGTTAGCTGGCATGTTTATGCAAGCAGTGACTAAAAACCCTCTAGCTGAACCTTATATTACAGGGGTTAGTGCTGGAGCGGGTTTGGGGATAGTTTTATCTATTTTATTTTTCAATACGATAAATTATTCAATTTTTGGTTTCTTAGGAGCGCTCATCGCTTCATTTTTAGTTATTATTTTTTCAGGATTTTCTAGATTTTCAATTGCAAAATTAATATTAATTGGTTTATCAATTAACGTTTTTTCAAGTGCAATTATGTCTTTAATAATTTTAGTTAATCCAATGAAATCTTATACAATGATGTTGATTTTATCAGGCGGAGTAACAAACAATGAAATAATTTCAAACAAAATATTAATTGTTATTTTTATTATCTTTCTTTTGTTAAGCGCTCTTTTTGTTCCAAAGCTCAATTTTTTAAGGCTTGATTCATCACTATTAGAAACAAATAAAAATAAAAAATATTTTTATAGTGCAATAATTATTGTTTTAAGCGCATTATTAACTTCAACCAGCGTATTTTGTGCAGGAATTTTAGGCTTTATTGGTATCATCGCTCCTCAGATTTCCAAAATGCTTTTAGGACAAGATTATAGGTATCTTTTTATATCAAATATTTTAATTGGCTCCAGTCTTGTTTTAATGGCCGATTTTATAGCAAGGGTAATCATTTACCCACTTCAAGTTCCACTAGGACTTGTTGTTGCATTCATCGGAGCGCCAATTTTTGTATATTTCCTAACTAAAAAAGGAGATATGTTTAATGATTAATATTAAAAACCTGACTTTAAAAGTTGATAATTTAATTCTTTTTGATAATGCCAATATAGCAATACCAAAAAACAAAATCACTGTTTTAGTGGGTTCAAATGGAACAGGAAAAACCACACTTTTAAAAGTGATTTCAGGAATAATTAAACCTCAAAAAATTAATATTGAAAAAAAATATAAAGAACTTTTCTATCTTCCTCAAAGAATTAAATATCCGAAAGGTATTACTTTATTTGAATATATTGAGTCTTCTTTTTATAAACAAAATTGGAAATGGTTTATAAATAATGATGAAAAAGAAAAAATAAATGAAGTTTTAAAGCTTTTAGAGCTTGAAGAAAAGAAAAATACGTTAATAGATAACTTGAGCTCAGGCGAACTTCAAAAAGCAAATATAGCACTTGCATTAGTTGCAAATGCAGACATTTTACTTTTAGATGAACCAACAAGTAATATGGATTTAATTAATCAAATTAAAGTATTAGACATTTTAAAAAAACTTGTAAAAAACGGTTTAACTTGCGTTATTGTTTTGCATGATATTAACCTTTCATCAAGCTATGGAGATTATTTTATTGGTCTTGGAAAAGATAATAAAATTATCCAAAAAGAAAAAAATGACTTTTTTACAAGCGAAATTTTAAAAGAAATTTATGGCATTAATTTTAAAGTGGTAAACAACGATGAAGATTTCCATGTTCAAATTTTTAATTAGCTTATCACTTTTACTGCTACCTTGCTATGCTTCAAGTTATGTTAGCATTTCTCCTGTTTTAACTGAAATTATTTATGCACTTAGCGCACAAGATAACCTTTTTGGCATTTCAAGTGTTTGCAATTATCCAGAAGAAACCAAAGAAAAGCCAATAATTGGAGATACTTATTTTATTAATATGGAAAAAATAATTAAATTAAAACCAGACTATATTTTTTCTATGGAATCAAATAAACCAATGCTAGCTCCAATTTATCAAACAAAAACAAAGCCTATTTATTTTGAATTTAAAAACATTGAAGATATTTATAAAGGAATTGAAAAAATTGCAAAATTAACCTCAAAAGAAAATGAAGCTAAAGAATTAATTAATGATATTAAAAATAAAATAGAAAAAAACAAAACAAAAAAGCCTAAAAAGATATTATATATCGTTCAATTCAACCCATTAATTACCATAGGAAATAAAAGCTATATTGATGATGTAATTGAAAAATCTGGTCATATTAATGTAACGTCTGATATTAATTTTTCATATCCAAATATTACGCTTGAATATGTTCTTAAAAGCAATCCTGATGTTGTTATTCTTTGCTATAACGATGGAATAGATAAAATTAAAAAGCTGTTTCCAAAAGCAAAAATAATACAGCTAAATAAAGAGCAACAAGATATTATCAATCGCCCGAGTCCAAGAGTTTGGCAAGCAATTGAAATATTTTCTAAAATGTAATTTAATTTTTGTAAATATATTCTTGACATAAACTTTTGTCTTAGATATATTATTTTATGCAGATAGGTTGGTCGCGTTAAAATGCATTGATAAGTACAAATCAAAGCTGCGGTCCCTTAAAAGGAAGGATACACAATGTACGCAATAGTTGAAACTGGCGGAAAGCAATATAAACTTGAAGAAGGCAGATATGTTGATATCGAGTTGTTAGATGCTCAAGCTGATGATAAAGTAACTTTTGACAAAATCGTTATGTTAGTTAACGGCAAAAAATCAAAAGTTGGAAGACCCTATGTAGCTTCTGCTACTGTTGACGGTACCGTTGTTAAAAATGACAAAGCTAAAAAAGTAATTGTTTACAAACAACGTCCTAAAAAGGGCACTAGAGTTAAACAAGGTCACAGACAACAATTCACACGTGTTATGATTAACAAAATCAACACAAAAGCTGCAAAAGCTAAAAGTGAAGAAACAACAGGAGAAGAATAAAAATGGCACATAAGAAGGGTGTAGGTTCGTCAAAGAACGGTCGCGATAGCGAAAGTAAGAGATTAGGCGTTAAAAAATACGCCAATGAACAAGTTGTTGCTGGTAACATTATTGTTCGTCAAAAAGGAACAAAAATTCATCCAGGTAATAACGTAGGTATGGGTAAAGATTTCACATTATTTGCATTAGTTGATGGTGTAGTTAAATTTGAACCATA
>SUTT01000007.1 GCA_015152565.1 Cyanobacteria bacterium SIG27 | reverse complement strand
ACTTTTAGTTATGTTTAAAAAATATATAAACCCAAATAATTTTTTATCAATATAAATATTAATCTTTGTTTTGATTTGCGTTTTTGTATCCATCGTAAACAATGCCACACATCCAAACAATAACACCGGCTAAAAGTCCTTTTAAAATAGATTTATTTTTGCCCATAATCTCGCTAATTATTCCAACACCTAAACCAATATTTGTTGAAATTGTATCCCATTTTTTATTTAACTGCTCAAAATTATCTTGAATATATTTTGATTGAGGAGTTTGCGACGGTAATGGTTTTTTATTTGCACTTTTGAAAGTTATTGGTGAAATTGCTTTAATCATACTTGCATTGTACTTTTTTATCGCATAAAAAACAAATATAATTTTTATTTTATTAAATTATGTAAAATTTCAAAAAAAAAAAAAACGGTTTTTGGCGCAAAAATTTTCATTGATAAACCTTATACAATCAACAAGTGTTGAAAGGTTTAATAATGAAATTATCTCCAGTATCGTTTAATTTAAATAATCAGACTAGAAATAACAAAATCCAAAACCAGCCAAGATTAAAACCAATGGCTTTTGATTCGGTTTCTTTTAGTGCAAATATTCCAAAAAGTGTTTTTCAAGAGGCTTCAAATAATGCTTTGCTTGGATTTTTGGATTCTGAAAATTCCTATAGAAGAGCGTGTTTGAGAGAGTTTTTTATACAAGATGATGAAATTATAGCAAAAGCACTACAAGAAGCAGATGATAAAGCAAGAAAAACTTTTTGTACAAATGAAGCAGTTCTCAATGAAGCATTTGGCAAAAATAAAATACATTTAATATTGCAAACTGCTAAAAATGATTCTGAACTTATGGAATTATTAAACTGCAACATCTTAGATTGGCGCATACGAGGTGAAGAATTTAGAGGACCCCTTAAAATGATGTTATCTGTTTCCGATTTTGTTGCAGTTTTAGAAAGATTAAAAACACCTAATAAAAAACAACTTTTATTAGGTGAATACACTTACGAGAATAATGATGGTTGTTTTTATGCCACTTTCCATGAAACATACGCAGAAAAAATGAATAGAATTGCAAAATCAGAAGATTATTCAAAATGCTATAAAAAATTTTTTAAATTACCAACTGAACAAGAACAAAAAAGGCTTGGAAATATTATTTTAGAAGTTATTCAAGACGAAGAAACAACTAACGAAGAAGCGCTGAAACTTATAAGTCTGTATGGAAATAGATTTTTTACTTTTTATGACACGTTATATTTTGAAGAATTAGAAAAATATTTAAAATCGCAAATTAACTAGTAGTAACTAAAACAACTATTTTCTTTAATTTACACAAATAATTATTTTTGTTATTATAAGATTATGGAAACCAGTCTAAATAAGCTAGTGGCAGAATGTAGTACAGTTGAATACAAAGAAAAAGATAATGAAGCATTATATGAGACTATTTCTGCTTTTTCCAATACTAATGGTGGATGTATTATAGTTGGAATACAAGATAAAACAAAAGAAGTAGTTGGGCTTAATTCGACTGACATTCAATCAGTTATTGCAAATAAATGTGTGGACTTATTAGGAATTCAACCAGATATTCAATTACATCAAATAAAAGACAAATATGTTTTAAAGATAATGGTTGAAAAATCTTCTAATCCAATTCAGATAAAAGGAAAATATTATAAAAGAATTGGTGATACAACCAGACTTGCTTCAAGAGAAGAAGCAAGAAAGATGTTATTAAAAGACACCAATTGGGATTCTTTAAATAATAATTGCACACTTGAAGACATTGATGTTGATTCAGTGAATTTTTTTATAAAATTAGCCACAAATGAAACTAAAAATAGATTAGCACAAGAAGTAAAAACATATTCTGTTGAAGAATTATTTAAACATCTAGATTTAATAATTGATGGAAAATTAACAAATGCAGCTGTAATGCTTTTTGGCAAAAATCCGCAAAAATTATTTAAAAAAGCCAATGTGAGAATAGGCTTGTTTAAAGGCAATGATGAAGATTTAATTATTGGAGATAAAGTTATTTCTGGTAATCTTTTTAACCAATTTAAAGAAGCAGAAACAGCTATTAAATCTTTCATTAAAGTTAAATATAATATAAAAGATTTTGTCAGAGAAGAGATTTGGGAATATCCATTAGTTGCAATAAGAGAAGCCTTATTAAATGCATTAATACACAAAGATTATTTTGATAATAATTCGGAAATACAAATAAAAATATTTGATGATCATATTTGGTTTTATAATAATGGAGACTTATTTGGTGGACTTACAATAGAAGACTTAAAAGATTTACACCATCCGTCAAGACCAAGAAACCCTTTGATTATGGATGTGATATATAAGGCAGGATATGTAGAGCAATTTGGCACAGGTATTAAGCGTATGACTTCCGCCTGCATAAAACAGGGCTTGCCTGCTCCTGAATTTAAATTAAAAAATAGTGGTTTTATATTGCAAATTAATAAAAAATATAACAATATTAATATTCGACAAGAAAATGCAATTAGATATATTACCATTAATGGGGATATAACAAATAGCAAATATCAGGAAATCAATACTTGTTCAAGAGATGTTAGCAAAAGAGATTTGAAAAAATTGGTTGAATTAAAAATTTTAAAAACTCAGGGCGATAAAAAAACACTCAAATATATTCTAAATAACTAATGCACCATAAATGCACCATAAAATTATTTTTAATTGTGTTGAAATGCTTTGAAATACGCTATTTTGTCTTTATCATAAAAAATTTTGCACCATAAATGCACCATAAAAGTCAAGTTCGTTACTTTTTGTAACAATAATATTGGCAAGGAATTTTATTCTCTAACAAATTAAAACATACGTTTTTTTTGTTGACTTCAAATTTTAACTCAATCATCTTTGCTTTTTGCAAATTTTTCAGTAAGGCAAGTTGTTTTGTAAACGTAATATTTAATTCTTTTCTAATATCATCATTAGGCAAAAGATAATAAATCCTATTATCGAAATATTTGCATTTTTTCACTAAAGGATGCTTTTTATAGATTTATTAAATTATGTAAAATTTCAAAAAAAAAAAAAACGATTTTGCGCGCAAAATTTTGTGTTGATGAGCTTTATATAGTCAATAAGTGTTGAAAGGTGTTAAAAATGAAATTATCTCCAATATCGTTTAATCTAAACAATCAAGTTAAAAATAATAAAATTCAAACCCAGTCAAGATTAAAACCAATGGCAAGTGATAGTGTTTCTTTTGGTGCAACTATTCCAAAAAGTGTTATAGATAATGCACGCAACGATATAGCAAATGTTTTTTTTGAAGAAAGAAAATTTGATACTTTTCTTTCTTTAGATAAGGAAGGACGACAAGAGATAATTGGTTCTTCAACCGAAGAGCAAAGAAGAAAAGTTTATAATGAAGAATATGTTAATATAGCTATTGGAAAAGGTAAAATTAAAGAGTTATTAGAAATTCCACAAACTGACGATGAGCTTTTTGAATTGCTTGGATGTCGATGTTACAAAAGAATTGGTGATGAATTTAGGACTGATAGAAGCATTGATGGCCCGCTTAAAAATTTCTTATCTTTTCAAGATGCATTAATGGTTTTAGAAAAGTTAAAAAAAGTTGAGTCTAAAAAACAATTTTTAAATGACAGTTGGGCTAATAGTACATACAGTTACGCAGAGCATCGTTTTTTTGAAGGCACCAGAACAACAAGAGATACGTTAGCACAACAAGCTAGCTTGAATGATGAACAAAAGTTAAATAGAATTTTATTAGAAGTCATTCAAGATGATTCTACATCAGAAAAAGAAGCAGCAGAGCTTGCTTTTAAATATGCACTTTGCGTTGATCCAATATCAAAACATTATTTATATGCATTTGGGAAATATTTTGAATCACAAATTGAAGAATAAATGATAATTTAAAAATAAAAGGAAACAATTATGAAAATTACACCAATTATCGCTTCAACTCCATTTAGGGGAAAGATTAATTTAAATCACAGCTATTATTCAGCTTATGAAAAACCAAATGTAGTAGACGCAGATAAAATAGTCGACATTAGTCAATATGAATTGCTTTATAAAGATTCAAATGGTGATATACAATCTTATAAATATAGAGATATGGATATTTATGGTGCTATGTCAGAGCGCACAGACTACTATGCTAGATTTTTAGCAGCATACGCCGCAGCAAAAGTAGCTGATCCTGATGTTGTAATATATGCGTAAGTTTTTTATTTTGGTAACTTTAAATTATCTTCAAGCTCTAACAATAAGCATTCGCCTTTTTTAGCTTTATAATGAAGCCCTGGAGAAACAATTCCTGAAACAAGCCCAACGCCACCGCCAACAGAACCGCCTATAACAAGACCTGTTATAGTATTACCCGCAGCAACACCAATAGCAGAACCTAAACCAGCTCCAACGCCACCAATCGCAAGAGTGTAAGCTGCGATTTTTCCAGCGGTTTCTTTAGCTCCTTCTTGCAAGTATTTTTTCTTAGAAGCTAGTTGAACGCTAACAGGAATATTTTGTCCATCAGGAAGTAAAATGTGCGTAAATTCCATAAATACTTTTGCATTTCTTGAAAACCATTTTGGTTTTTCAATACAAGTAATTCTAGCTATTAAACTTGAACTGCAAGGAATTAACAAGGTTCCTTCTTGAGTTTTTAAATCTTGGTCAAAAGAAAATTGAACATAATCTCCTGTTTTATAGTATTTTGAATTGAAATTTTGTGCGAAATTAACAACGATATAGTTTTCTTTTTGGATAATATTTCCGCAAGGTGATACTTTAACAAGGTTAATTTTTGAATTTTCACTTGTTTGTAAATGCTCAATATCGTTATCTGTGTATTCAAAAGCCATTGCCTGAGAAAACAACATTGCTGATAATAAAGTTAAACTAAATGCCTTTTTAAACATAAACCCTCGCACAAACCTATATATAAATAATAACAGATTTTTATTATTTTTTAACCCCTATTTATTTTATTTTCTTACAAAATAAAATATTTCAGTGTTTTTATTCTCTTCTCCCAAATTAAAAAAGTCGCTATAGTCTAGTTTGACTTTTTTATTTTTGATTAAAAATTCCCAAGAAAAACAAATTCGCTCAACTGCTTCTTTTTTGTCGCTTGTAAGATGACTTTCAAAATAATAGAAACAATTGAAAGCATTTTTATCATTAAACGTGACTTTTTCGTTATCAACTTTGTAGTTTATTTTAATTTCATCGGTTGAAAAAATATTATCGTTTTGCACTTTATCTTCAAGAATGATTAAATCATAGTTTTCAATTTTTTCTTCGCTAAATTTGCCAACAGGAAGAAAATCGACCTTAAACCCCTCTTTTTCAAGCTTTTTTAGATAGAGAGCCGAGCTTGAAAGTTTCTTTAAAAACAAAATTCTTTTTTTGTCTTGATATTTTTCTTTAATAGTTTTATAAATTCTTGGGCTTGTAATATGTATATCTATGACTTTTTGGTTAAAACACCCGTCTTCAAATGCTTCAAGGTTATAATTTACTTCTTTTAAATAATCTACAACATAAGGAATAGGCATTCTTTTATTGTGGGTTGAAAGTAAAATCATATTAAATAAACAGAAAAATAGGATAATATATCTTAAAAAGCCTCTTTTTTTATAAGCATAAATTAAAACCAACGAACTCAAACTAACGTAAGCAACAATAAATCTTATTGAAAAAACCATATATGCGGTTGTTCTGGCTAAAACGAGAATATTAATTATAAAAGCAATTGATAGTATAAATAAAAATATTGTTTTCTTGTTTTTATTAAAAAATATTTTTATATTTGATAAAAATATCATTGGTAAAAATACTAAAAATCCTAATATTCCAAAGCCAACAACTTGTTCGTCTGCTGCAATATTGACCTTATCTTGTTCAACATTGCATCCAATTTCAGGTGAAATATTGATTATTTCAAAGACTTTTTGTTTAATGGCCAAGATTTCATCGTTTAAATAAAAACCCCATTTAAACCCTGTAAAATCAAAGCTTTGGAAAAAGAAATGGATTAAATTTGCGATATATCCTTTTATTCCACCCCAAAATACGTGCCCTAAATATGCAACTCGGCTAGAAAAAGGAGAACCGTAATGAAAAAGGTTTGAAAAATAGTTGTAGCTTGAAAAAATCAGAAAGTTCATTATTAAAAACAAGCTAAAACGCTTTGTTTTATCTAATTTTTTATTTTTTTCAATTAATATTTCAAAAGCAATTAAAATTATAAAAAATGCTATAATCCCAATAACTCCTGTTGTTTTAGTCCCCATTGCAAGAGCAAGAGAAAGAGAAGAAAAAAACAAAGAATTATTTATAAAAAGAGCTAAAGAAGCCAAAAACAAAGAGCCTACGACTAAATCAGTTTGTAAGCTTTGCATTTGCATAATTATTGCTGAGAAAGATGAAAAAATAAAAATCGCATAAAGCCTTTTTCTAAATGCAAATTTTAATTTTTCACAAATGTTCCACATTGAACAAATTGCCAAAATAAAACCACAAAAAGATACAATTCCATAACCATAAAAATTTTTCTTAAAAAGATACATCCAAGCGTATAAAACCTCAGAATTAATAGGCATTACAAGCGCTCTGATGTCGTTTGTCATAATATGCGCTAATGAGCCTTGCTGGCTAAATTCGTAAGCTCTAATAAAGTGGTAAGTTTGGCTGTCGGGTTCAAGAGAGGGCATTATAATATCTAAAAATAAAGATACTAAAAGCAAAAATAAAAACCCTAAAAAAAGAATAAAAAGGTGCTTATCAAGCATTAGAGAGTTTTTAAAACGTTTAAAATCAAAATTGAGTTTAAGTGGTTTTGCTTTTTTTATTTTGAAAAAAGTCAAACTTAAAATAAAATTTAAAATAACCAAAATAAAAGCGTTAGTTTCATTAATTGCACTAAAAAGTGATAATATTACCATATTTAGCACAACGAGCGCAAAAAAAGCGACAAAAATTATTAAAAAATTACCAAAAATTGAAGCTATAAAATAGCTTGATAATAAATTTAAAATTATCGCTCCTAAAAACATAATTTGATTTTTCTATATTTTAATTTTAACTATTACTTTTCTAATATCCATCATTTCATCACAAGCCAACATAGGCGCATGAACATCGTTTGGGTAAAAAATAACAAAATTATTTTCTTCTACATCAACAAAATTAAATTTCTCGCCATTTAAAAATTCAACATCTTTTTTATCGTCATAAGGTGTAATAACTTCCTTAAAATCTTCTAATATTCCATAGCCCATTTTTTCTTTGCCATTTATGACATATTGAATATCGATATATTTTCTGTGAACTTCCCATTTCTTTTCTTCAATCGGTTTTGTTTGCAGACTTTGAATGTTGACATAGAAATCTTTTCCGTCGATTTCATAGCTTCCATCTTCAATTGAAGTAAAATCAGTATTTTTTAAAAAATTAAATGCTTTTTTGAATTTTTCCCCTAAAGCGAAATATTGTTCACAATTTGATAATTTATCATAAATCATTTTTGTTATTTCCCTCCAAAATCATTGTTTGTAAAATAAATTCTTCAATATATTTTTGTTTGGCAAAAATAAAGCCACGTCTGCCGTCTAAAATTGCTTTTTTAATGAAATAAAAATAAATGAATTTTAGTGCAGGTTTTAGAAAAATTGAAGCTGCTATTTTATCAACTTGTTTGTAGTTGTTTCTTGAGTTGTCCAAAATTTCAGAAATATTTTTTATAATATCTGCTTCAATAAATTTTAAAATATAAGCGTTTTTTGCTTTTGAATTAGGTTTAATTTTGTGAATTTTGCCGGTTTTAACTTTTAAATCAAATGAAAAATCATTTTTAAAAATTGCAAAATCTTTTTTAAATAATCTTAAATTATCTTTAGATAAAGCTGATTTAACTTCTTTGTTTAAATAGAAGCTTTTTTGATAAAAAGAACAGCAAAATTTATTCTTTTTTGGGTTTTGAATATAGTTTTGAATTTCAAAAATTAACTTTTGCGGAATAATTTCATTTTGTTTAACAATAAAAATCCAATCGTTTTTAGTTTCTGTTATTGCTTGGTTTTGCGCTAGTGAAATATTGTTTTTGTCAGCATAGATTATTTTTGCTTTGTATTCTTTTGCAATTTCTACTGTGTCATCTGTTGAATGTTCATCAATTACAATGATTTCATCTAGGTCCTTAATAGATTCTAGCGTTTCGCAGAGTTTATCTTCGTTGTTTTTTGTGTTTATTATTGCTGATATTTTTATTTTTTCTTCCATAATTATCCTAGTAAAAAGACGCAATTAAATGCGTCTTTATTAACTCTCTATATTTTTCCGTAAACTAACATCCGTCACGGTGTTTAATTTTGGTTAAGTGCTTGTGGCACTTTGGCTGTTGTGGAGTTTGTGTCATAACCGCCTGTGCAATCACAGATTGCTCCGCTCATTTCGTTGGCACTTCATTCGCAACGGCGGCTGAGAACGGTTTCGGGCTGCTCGCCGAAGCTCATCGCTTCGCCGCCACGCCCTCGCACACTTTGTGCTCGCCATCGCTCGCCAAGCTAAGCATAGCTAGGCTCGCTCGCCTCACGCTTTTGTCCACATAGCGTCAGTTGATAATTTTGAATTCATGAACTCTTGAGAGATATTGATATTAGATGGAGTAAAGATGAATACGTTTTCGCCGATTTTTCTTTGTGAACCGCCAAGAGCGTGTGTGCAACCGCAAAGGAAATCAACGATACGTTGTGATTGTTCTCTATCAAGAAGTTGTAGATTTAAGATGACTGTTTTTCTGTCTTTTAGTGCTTCAACGATAGTAATTGATTCGTTGTATGCTTTTGGCTCAACAACAATTACTTCATGAGCGCCAGCTTTTGCTTGAGGTAAAACTCTTAAGTTTGCTCTTGATTTTCTGATTGGATTAGTTTCAGTAAAACTTGGTTTAAGTGCTGCATTGTTATCCATTGGATATTCAGCATCAAAACTGTTGTCCATTTCTTCTTCGTAGTCTTCTGGATTCATTGGATTTAATGAATCTGTTAAAGCTCCGATAATTTCTTTAATTTTTTCTGAAAGTGCCATCTTTTCTCCTTTTATATTTTTAGTTAAATAATATTCGTCCTAATCTAATCATTGTTGCACCGCATTCAAGTGCAATTTTATAATCGTGGCTCATTCCCATTGAAAGCTCTTTTAAATGATAAAAATCAGTTAATTTTCTCATTTCAAGAAATAGCCTTTGAAGTTCTTTGTAATCATCGGTTAGTGGTGCAATGTTCATTAAGCCGACTAAGTCTAATGATTTCATTTTTGAAACTTCTTCGATTAAATTTTCAAGTTGCAATTTTGCAATTCCAAACTTTTGAGATTCGTCTGCATTATTTACTTGAATTAAAATTTTTTGTTTTATTCCAAGCCTAAATGCCTCATCATCAACACATTTCGCCAATTTTAAACTATCAATCGAATGAATATATTCAAAATTTCCAACGACATGTTTGACTTTATTAGTTTGTAAATGTCCAATAAAATGATATACCGATTGGCTGCGCATAGTATCATCTATTTTGTTGATTTTTTCAAGCGCTTCGAGTGCTCTGCTTTCAGCAAAATTTCTAATTCCTGCGTCATACGCTTCTATCATTTTGTCGCAACCGTAGTATTTTGTTACTGCGATTAGCGTTGGGTTGTAGCTTTCTATCTCTTTTAAAATAATTTCCAAATTGCTTTTTACTGTCATTTAAAAGCCTTAAAAAATACTCCCCATTTATTCTTGTGGATACAATATACCCACAATTTTTATTTTAAATTATTTTTTTAGAGTTGCAAATTATATATTTTATTTATTTTTGGCTATTTTTAAAAACATGTGAAATCATGTCGTAGAGCATGTTTTGACATGTTTTAGTTTTTTTAATATTTCTTAACAAGTTTGAATTTTATTATTTAAAAGGCATGCCTTTTGATATACTTATATTGTGAGGTAAAAAATATGCAAAATGATACTATGAAACCAATTGAGTGGAATAATTATTTTTTAGAAATTGCTAAAACTGTTTCTAAACGTTCAAACTGCCTTAGAGCGCAAGTTGGAGCGGTTATTGTTGGAACTGATAAAAAAATCAAAGCAACAGGATATAATGGAACACCATCAAAAGTCGTGTCTTGTATGGAACTTGGCTTTTGTTATCGAATGAAAAACAATATTCCATCAGGCACTCGCTATGAAACATGCAGAAGTATTCACGCTGAACAAAACGCAATAATTCAAGCAGGACAAGATAGATGTATGGGTGCATCTATGTATATTTGGGGTCATAATTTCATTTGTATTTTGTGTAAACGCTTCATTGTTCAAGCAGGAATTGAAACAATTTATCTTCAAAAAGATGATAATTCTCCAATAGAAGTTGTAACAGCACAACAATTAAGAGATGAATTATCTGCTGATGTTATGGTTGAACTTTAGTCGAATAAAATACAATTGAAATTAAGTTAAAATATTACAAATGAAAACAAAAATAATTATATCTTCAATAATTTTATCTTTTTGCATTTTGTTATTTTCGCAAAATGCAAAAACTGAACCAAATTATTCATATAAAATTTATACGCCGCAAAATTTTTCCGAAGTATCTAAAAACGTTGAAAAATCACAAAAAGATAGCCAAATTCTTTTTATCGTAGATTTTTCAAACTCAATGAATGATTCAATTATGGGTGTTCCAAAACTTGATATGGCAAGAAATACTTTAGCTGAAATTTTGCCTAAAATTCCTCCTAATGTTAAAACCGGTTTAAGGGTTTATGGACATAAGGCTGGTTTTACTTATTATCAAGGTTGCCAAGCTTCAAGTTTAACTGTTCCATTAGGGTATGATAACTATCAATCTATTCTAGGTAGCCTATATGCAACTCGAGCTGTTGGCTGGACGCCTATAACTTATTCTTTGAAACAAGCAATAAACAATGATTTTGCTAGTGTTAAAGGTAAAAAACATATAATTTTACTAACAGATGGCGGTGAAAATTGTGATGAAAGCCCTTGTACTTATGTTATTAATTTAATGAAAACAAGAGATGATGTAACAATTGATGTTATTGCTTTTGATGTTCATGATATTGAAGCAAATAATCAATTAAAATGTACTGCGCTAATGACAAGTGGAAAGTTTTTAAATGCCAATTCGCAAGAAGATTTAGCAAATTCTTTGTTTGAAACTATTGGTATAAATAAAGACGTTAAAGGAAGTATCAAAATCCCATCTGAATATTAATTTTATACTATAATTTATTTATGGAAAAAAACATAAAAGACGAATTTATATCAACTCTTTCTCATGAAATCAGAACTCCTCTAACAAGTATTAAAGGCTTTTGTCAAACAATGCTCAATTCTTGGGATTTGCTTGATGATAATAAGAAAAAAGAATTTTTAGAAATTATTTTAAACCAATCAAAACGTCTGATTAATCTTGTTGAAAATGTTTTAAACGTTGCAAAGATTGATTCAAATTCAAATGATTTAATTTTATCTAAAGTAGAAATAAATAAACTCGTTCAAAATTGCGCTAATATGCTTAAAATTGCTAATCCTGATTTTATTTTTGAGTTCAATTTAGCAAAAAATGAGCTCAATTGTCTTTGTGATTTTGATAAGACTCAGCAAGTTTTATTAAACATATTGGATAATGCAATTAAATATTCAATTAATTCAAAAAGAATTGAAATAAAAACAAAAAATAAAAATGATTTTAGTGTTATTTCAATTAAAAATTTTGGCAATTATATTGAAGAAGAAAAAATTGATAAAATTTTTGAAAAGTTTTATCGAATTGATTCATACATTAAAGCAACAACCCAAGGTAGCGGTTTAGGTTTATATATCGCTAAAACTTTGGTTGAAAAAATGCAAGGTAAAATTATGGTTAATACATCAAAAGAAGAGAAATTTGTTGAATTTTTGGTTTATTTACCAATTTATGAAGTTGAAAAGCTAACCAAAAATATTGGAGTGTAAATTGTACAAAGCAAGAGTTTTGATAATTAGCGAAAGAAAAGAACAATCAATCAAATATAAAAAATTGATTGAAGTTCAAAATCAAGATGTAATTATTACAAATAATTTGTCTGACGCTCTTTTTATTCTTCAAAAACAAGAAATAGAATTTATCATAATTTCAGATACAATCAAAGAAAAATTATCTGATTTCATTAGAAAAATTCGTGTTTTAACCTTTAATTCTCGTCCAATTATAATTGCGATTTCAAAATCAAATGATTTAGAAGATAAATTGGAAATCCTTGAAGCCGGCGCTGATGATTTTATTGGGGAAGAAATATCAAAACAAGAGTTTCAAATGCGCTTTATGGCACATTTAAGAAGATATCTTGAATCCTTTTTAAATCGAATTACACATTTGTCAGATAAAAATATCACAATTAAAGCTATTAAAAAGTCTTTTGAGAACGATGAAGATAATTCTTATCTTTTAATTAGAATTAATAATTTAAATTTATACAGAAAAACCCATGGTGAAATTGCTTATGAAAAAGTATTGCAAACACTTGGAGCGATAATTAACTCCACTTGCGCTAAGCAAGATTATTGTGGGCATATAACAGATGATGAGCTGATTTTAATCACTAATACCATTCAAGCTGAAAAAATCGCATCATTTTTAGCTTTTGCTTTTGATAATATCTTAAATAAATTTTACTCAAATGATGAATTTGAAAACAACTTCACTGTTTTGAATGATGATAACGTTAAAGAAATTAAGACAGGTTTAATGAGGTTAAATATCTCAGCTATAGAAAAAAACAAAAATAAACCTGATGTTCAAATAGTTTTAAATAGTCTTTATGATTTAATTGAGCGTTGTGTTAATGAAGATACTTCAAGCTATATAATTGATAGAATTAAGCTCGAAGGGCAAAGCGCTAAAAAAGAAAGCAAAGTTTTAATTTTTGAACCTGATGATGCGCTATCTTATCTATTAAAAAATGTTTGTGAAATGAATGGAATATTAGCTCAAATTGTTCAGGATGAAAATGAATTCATAGAAGAATATCAAACTTTTAAACCCAATGTTGTTTTGCTTGATTGGGGAAATAAAGAAACCTCTAAAAGCTATTCTATTGCAAAAGAAATTTCAAAAGATAATGTTAAATTGATTTTTTCATCTTCTTATTTAAATAAAAAAGAAATTTTAAAAGCAGGCGCTGATTTATATATTCCAAAACCATACGAAATTGATGATATGTTTTATTGGATTAAAAAGTTTTTAAAATAATACGTGCTATAATTTTATTATGAATGATTTTATCGAAATTTATAAAGCAAATGAACATAATTTAAACTCTGTTGACCTTAAAATTCCAAAAGGCGAATTAACAGTTTTTTCAGGTGTTTCAGGGTCTGGAAAAAGTTCGCTTGCGTTTGATACTATTTTTGCAGAGGGGCAGCGAAGATATGTTGAAAGTCTTTCAACTTATGCTAGACAATTCTTAGGACAAATGGATAAACCTGATGTTGAGCGCATTGACGGGTTATCTCCTGCGGTATCAATTGATCAAAAATCAACTTCAAATAATCCACGCTCAACCGTTGGAACAATTACTGAAATTTATGATTATTTAAGACTTTTATTTTCAAGAGTAGGCACTCCTCATTGCCCAAAATGTGGTCAAGTAATTACCCCTCAAACAATTGATGAAATAACTGACCAAATTTTAAACCTTGGCGAAGGAACAAAAATCCAAATTCTATCTCCAGTAGTTAGGGCAAAAAAAGGTGAATATAAACAAATGCTTTCGGGGCTTTTAGGCGAAGGCTTTATGAGAGTTAGAATTGATGGAAAAATCTATAATCTTGAAGAAGATGAAATTGAATTAAACAAAACTCAAAAACACACAATTGAAATTGTGGTTGATAGAATTGTTGTTAAAGAATCTGCAAAATCTCGAATTTTTGACTCCGCTCAAACAGCTTTAATGCGAGCTGATGGCTTGATGATAGTTAATAAGCTTGAAGATAATTCAGATATTGTTTTTTCTGAAAAACTGGCATGTCCGAATTGCAACATAAGTTTTGAAGAATTAACTCCTCGTTTGATGAGTTTTAATAATCCACAAGGGGCTTGTCCTGTGTGCCATGGGATTGGTGCACATTATGAAATTTCGCCTGATTTAGTTGTTCCGGACACTGAAAAATCGCTTTCTCAAGGGGCTATTTATCCTTGGGCAAAAACCGCAAATCCATATTATAGCGATGTTTTAAAATCAGTTTGCGAACATTATAAAATCGATTTTGAAGCACCATTTAAAAGTTTAACTCCTGCTCAAAAAGGGATAATTTTATATGGTAATGGTGATGAAAAAATCAAAATGTATTATGCTGATTTTGGCACAAAACATTATAGAACCCACGTTATGAGTTATCAAGGAGTAATACCATATTTAACTAAAAAATATGAAAGTGATAGCGATTTAATTAGAGCAGAAATTGAAAAATATATGATAACAAACCCTTGTAAAGCTTGTGGGGGCGGAAGATTAAATCCTTTTGCGCTGAGCGTTAAAATCAACGATAAAAATATTTTTGAATTTTGTTCAATGTCTGTTAAAAATGAATATGAGTTCATTCAAGAACTATATTTAACCTTAGATGAATTTAAATTAAAAATAGCTAAACAAGTGCTTGATGAAATAAGAGCAAGATTGAAGTTTTTACTTGATGTTGGTTTAGGGTATTTAACGTTAGCAAGAAGCGCTGGAACATTATCAGGTGGCGAAGCTCAAAGAATACGTCTTGCAACTCAAATTGGAAGTGGTTTATCAGGCGTGCTATATGTTTTAGATGAACCCTCCATTGGGCTTCATCAAAGAGATAATGATATGTTAATTTCAACATTAATGAAATTAAGAAATCTTGGAAATACTTTGATTGTAGTTGAACATGATGAAGACACCATGAATGCGGCTGATTATATTGTTGATATTGGTCCATACGCCGGTGTTAAAGGTGGAAATATTGTTGCAACAGGAACGCTTGATGATATTAAAAATTGTCCTGAATCTTTAACCGGAAAATATTTATCAGGAGAAAGGAAAATTCCTGTTCCTAAAGAAAGAAGAGAGGGAAACGGAGAATTTTTAGAAATTAAAAATGCAAATAAAAATAACCTAAAAAATATCGATGTTAATATTCCATTAGGTAAAATTGTAGCTATAACTGGTGTATCTGGTTCTGGTAAATCGACATTAGTAACAGATATAATTTCTGAATATGCTCGTCATGAATTATTAAAAAATAAACCAAAACCACAAGGGGTTGATTCAATTAAAGGTTTTAAAAACATTGATAAACTTGTTATAGTCGACCAATCGCCAATTGGAAGAACTCCAAGGTCAAATCCTGCAACTTATACTGAAGTTTTCACTCATATTCGTGAGCTTTTTTCGCAAACTCCTGAAGCAAAAATGAGAGGATATAAACAAGGAAGATTTTCATTTAATGTTAAAGGTGGACGTTGCGAAAAATGTTGTGGCGATGGACTTTTAAAAATTGAAATGAACTTTTTATCTGATGTTTACGTTACATGTGATGTGTGCAAGGGAAAAAGATATAACCAAGAAACCTTGGAAGTTAAATATAAAGGAAAAAGCATATCAGATGTACTTGAAATGTCTGTAGCGCAAGCTCTTGAATTTTTCCAAAATGTTCCAAAAATTGCAAGTCGTTTGCAAACATTGTACGATGTTGGCCTAGATTACATTAAACTTGGGCAAAGCGCAACAACATTATCTGGTGGCGAAGCTCAAAGGGTAAAATTAGCTCTCGAACTTAATAAAAGAGCAACAGGAAAAACACTATATGTCTTAGATGAACCATCAACAGGACTTCATTTTTATGATATTGATAAATTAATGAAAATGCTTCATCAGCTTGCAGATAGCGGAAATACCGTATTAATAATTGAACATAATATGGATATAATTAAATGTGCCGATTGGATAATTGATCTTGGTCCTGAAGGCGGAGATGGCGGCGGAGAAGTGGTTTTCAAAGGAACTCCTGAACAAATTATCAAGAAAAAAGGTAGCTATACAGGTAAATATTTAGCAAAATATTTATAGTATAATAAAGTAGCAAACAAAAAGGATGGAATAATGAAAAAAATATCTTTTATATTAATGGCTTTAATTAGTTTTTCACTTTGCGCTATGGCAGATGATAAAACAGACGTTTTAACCACTTTTGACAATTATGTTAATGATGCAAATTCTTATAAAACAACAATTCCAGATTATTACATAAAAAACGCTAAAATTATTCGTGTGGTTAACAAAAAGCAAGGCGGACAAGCTTCTGTTGTTATTCCTTTTGATAGATATTTAAAAGAATTAGAGGGACATTCAAAAATTGCTAAAACTGTAGGTTATAAAAATAGATACGAAAATCGAAAAATAGCTCAAGTTGGCTCTGATTATAAAGTTAGCGCAATTAGAATTCCAAGAAACGATAAAACAGGGCTTCCAACCCATTTTGTTTTTACAAAAGTTGGAAACGGTTGGAAAATTAAAGAAGAATCAATGGAAACAAACGTACAAATGTTTTTAAATGCTAAATAGCATTTGATTATAGGTTATCGAGTTCGCTTGTTTTAAAAGCAAAATAACCCTCGTAATTGTAGCTTGCATCAATTCCTTTCATATATACTTCTCTATCATCAATATTGGATGTAAGAGCAGTTTTGAGAAGTTCCCTTATTTCAATATTTTTAATAGGACTACGCTCCATTGCTAGTAGATAGTCTTCTTTATCTATTTTAGACCAATCAACTACTTTTTGAAGTTCTTTTTTCAAAATGCAATCAAGCCAAATGCGAGTAGAACGCCCATTCCCCTCTCTAAAAGGGTGAGCAATATTCATTTCAACATATTTTTCAATAATCTCTTCATAAGTTGTTTGTGGCATATTATCAATATATTCAAGCGATTGTTTTAAATACATCACAGGAGCAAATCTAAAATTTCCTTTTGCAATATTTACATCTCTGATTTTGCCTGCAAAATAGTAAATTTCACTAAACAGATATTCATGAATTTTTGAAAGAGACTCAAACTTGCCAGCTTCAAAAGAATTTAAAATTCCATTTTCAAAAAGCTCAAGAGCTTTTTTCTTGCTTATTTTTTCTTCTATTTTTGCTAATTGCGCAGATTCAACTATTCCTAGTTTATTTTCTAAAGTCATAAACTAAACCTCTTTCATGGCACTTTCAGGTGCAATTATTGTAATCAATTTTGGCATAGATAGAAGCATTTTAGCCATATCTTGAATGTCTTTTTGATTAACTTGTCTGATTTCTTCCATGAAGCGTTCGTTATAGTCTAAACCTAGACCCATCATAAAATTATACCCGTCAACCGCATTAATTTGCGAGTTATTTTGAGTAAAATATTTTAATCGTCCTTGAATATTTTCTTTAGCACCTGTTAATTCTTCATCGCTTAGCGGAATATCGGCCAATTTTTGAAGCTCATCTTTAAAGCCATTAAGTGATTTTTGAATGTTAATTGGAGCTGTTCCAATATACATATTAAAAATTGCACTGTGCGCCAATGTTTCATATTGGCTTCTAACAGTGTAAGCTAGTCCTTGTTTATCTCTTAAATTAACAAAAAGTCTTGAAGATAAACCCGATGAACCTAAAACATTATTTAAAACTGCAATTTTAGCACTTAAATTAGAATTAAAGCTATCAACAAGCCAACCTTGAATAATTTGAGCTTGCGAAGCATCGTTTTTAACTATTTTTACTATTTCATCTTTTTCGATATCTAATTTAAAAATGTCTTCAATTTCACATGTTTCATCACAACTTTTCATAAAATCAAAGTTAGATGTAAAATATTCAATCATTTTTTCATCATTTTCATAATCACCCACAACAACGATAGATTTAAAACAATTGAATAATGCGCTATGTGCTTCAATTATGTCATTTTTCGTAATTTTATCTAAATCTTCTAAAATTTTAGTATGAGTTGATGAATATGGATGATTTTTAAATAAATTTTTAACAAAAGTGTCCGTCAATTTCATTTTAGGGTTATCTAAATCTGAAATTATTTCGCCTTTTAATTTAAAAACTTCTTTTTCAAAATCGTCAAATGTTGAATTTAAAATTAAATCTTTAACTAAATCCATTGCACGATTAAAATCTTCATTTAAAAAGCAAAGAGAAAATTTTAAATAGTCTTGTTTTGCTTTTGTTGTAATATCAATACACTCGTTTTCAAAAGCAAGCGAAAGTTCAACTGCTGAATATTTTTTAGTCCCTTGAAGAAATAATCTTGCTAAAAGCGAATTAATTCCAAAAAATTTTTCTTTTTTATTGATTTTAAAGAAAAATGAAACACTCATTCTAGGAGTTTTTGGCATTTTTTCAAGTAAAATATTAATTCCATTATTTTGGTAATGTTTCATTTTAGTTTTCTCCTTTTGGAAGCAATAAGCTTATTGAAAGTTTTTCTGGGTTTAAATATTTCTTAGCTATATCTTGCAAATATTTACAATCAATTTCATTTAACACAGTTAAATATTCATTTGCCATTGCGATATCTTCAACTACTGTCATCCAATAACCAATAGCGTCTGCTATATCTGACACCATTTCTGATTCTTGCGCAAAATTAACTTTTGCTCTTTTTTTAGCTTTATTTAGCTCTGTTTCTGTTATAGTGGAAAGTTTTTCAAGTTGAGCTTTAATTTCATCAATCACAATATCTTTTTTATCGGCGTCAAAATTAGCTTCAATTAGGAAATTATCCCCATCTTTGAATTGGTAATGGCAGCTTTCAAGCTGATAATAGTGTGGGTTTTGAGGTTTTTCAATTAAATCAACATATAGTCTTGATGATTTTCCATCTCCTAAAATAGTTGAAATTAAATCAAGTGCAATTGTTTCTTTGAGGTTTTTAGCACTATCACATAATGCTCCCATCATTAGATAACCTGTATTTACTTCAGAATAATCAACAACGGTTGTTGGATTTTTAATTTCATATTCAGGTTCAGCATTATCTTTTTCGCATTTTTTAATATCGTTGTTATCTTTAAATTTAAAATTTTCTTGAACAAGCTTCAACATTGCTTCTTGCTCAAATTCTCCAACAACAATTGTTGTAATATTTTCTGGGGTATAGAAAGTTTTATAGTATCTAGTAATTTCTGATTGTGGAATGTTTGCGATGATTTCTTTTGTTCCAATAACTTCACGTTTATATGGATGTGATTCATACATTGAAGAATTTAAGTTTTTATAAACTTTTCTCCAATTGTTATCTTCTCCCATTCTTATTTCTTCAATAACAACATATCTTTCTCTTTTTTCTTCTGGAGCTTCGCCATTTGGGTCAAACTCTGGGCCAATTTCGTTGGCTGGAAAAAGAGCATCCACCATCATATCAGCGTGCATTTCAAGCGCTATTTTATAATGTTCAGATGGAATATTTATATAATAAAAAGTGTAATCTTTCCAAGTTGCAGCGTTGATTATTCCGCCTAGTTCTTCCATTTTTCTATCAAAAACACCGGCAGGATATTTTGTAGTTCCTTTAAATAGTAAATGTTCAACAAAATGCGAAATGCCGTTATTTTCTTTATTTTCATTAATTGAACCGGTTTTAACCCAAGATGAAACATTAATCATTGGACTTTTTTTATAAGCAAAAACAATTTTATGTCCATTTTCAAGTGTATAAATGCTAAGTGGTTTTTCTAAATATGGATATTCAATATGTTCAATATTAACTACGTTATTATTCATTTTTTAAATCTCCTCTAAGGATAGTTGCACCTTTTAGGTAAATATGTTTTATTTCATCTTGAGTTTTATTTGTATTAACATTTAAAAGTATTCTTAAACACATTTTAAGACTATTTGGAACGTCGAGTTCTTGATAGCACATCATAGGAATTAAATTAAATCCGCAATTTAATCTAGCATATTTTGCAGGAAAATCAGCATTGAGGTCAGATGTCAAAGTAAAAATCGCAAATGAAATATCTTTTGTTTTGATTTCATTTTTATTGAGCATTTCGTTTAATAATTCAACTGTTGCTAGTTCAATTTCTTCTTTTGTATTAGCTTTTAGTGTAATTGCTCCTCTAACTCCACGAGATATCATTTAATTAAACTTTGCTCCTTTTTGAATTCTTGCACCATTTCCCCAAGCGCTTGCGTTCATTTCGCCTTTACCTTCGGGTTTTATGGTGATTAATTTAATTGCGTCACATCCGCAACATACAACAATTCCATCTTTATCAATTTTTGCCACTTCGCCAGCACAACCATTTACATCTTTAACTACACAAGTTTTTAAAACTTTAATGATTTTATTATCATAAGTTGTGTGGTTTGTGTTTAGCTGGTACATTCCTCGAATTTTATTATGAAGCTCAACTGCTGGCATTTGCCAATTAATAACTTTTTCTTCTTTTTTCATTTTTTTACAAAATGTAGCGCAATCGTGATTTTGGCAAATGCTTTTTAGTGAACCATCATATAAACCTTTTAGGGTTTTATTTAACAATTCTGGAGAACGAGTGGAAATTTCTTCCATTAATTCAATTACATTCATATCGGGAGTAATTTCAATCTCATCTTGAAGACAAATGTCACCAGCATCAAGTTCTAAAACTGTTTTCATTGTTGTAATTCCAGTTTTTGTTTTACCATCAATAATACTTTGCGCTATTGGGTTTGCTCCACGATATTCAGGCAATAAACTTGCATGAAGATTGATTGTCGCAATTGATGGTATATCAATAACCTCTTGGGATAAAATTTGACCAAAAGCAAAAGTAATGAAAAAATCAGGTTTTAAGGCTTTTAATTTTTCAATTACTTCAGGCTCTTTTGATATTCTATCAGGCTCAAAAACAGGGATATTGTTATTTATCGCCATTTTTGTGATATTTCTTTCGATTATTTTTTTGCCTCTGTTTGCAGCTTTTGCCTTTTGAGTAACAAGTGCTAAAACTTCATAATCAGAAGATTTTATAAAAAAATCAAAAGATTTCAGCGTTATATCAGGTGTTCCTAAAAATACGATTTTAATTGGCATAATTATTCTTTGTTATTTTCTAGTTCTTGAATTTCATCTCTTAATTTTTGTGCTTCGTCTGGATGTTCTTTTTCCCAAAGTAAAATTGCTTCTTCAAGCTCTGGTTCATCAATTAATCTATCCACTTCAACAGGAGATAGGTTATATTTTTTAAGAACTTCATCAGCAACAAAGCGATTTCTGCAATGGTCGATAAATAAATTTCCATCTAAATGGTCAAATTCATGTTGAATTGCTCGAGCTAAAAGTTCGCCATCTTTAGCTTCTTTAATGAATGGACGACCATTGATATCAAGCGCTTTAACCATAACATTTGCATATCTTCTAACGGTTGTATATGCTTTTGGGAAGCTTAAACAGCCCTCGTAGCTTGAAATTGCTCCAGACTTTTTGATAATTTTTGGATTAACAAAAACTAACGGGTTAATTGGACCTGATGGGTCTGAAACATCAATTACAAAAATTCTAAGATTTTCTCCAACTTGCGGAGCAGCTAAACCTACGCCATTAGCGTGATACATGGTATCTAGCATATCTGTAATTAATGTTTTAATTTTTTTAGAAATCTTTGTAACTTCCTTGGATTTTTCCCTTAAAATCGGGTTTCCGTATTCAATAATTTTTAATATAGACATAATTAAATATTACCATAGATGGCGAATTATAACAAATGAGATGATGGTTTGAGTGTTTGAGGTCAGCAGTACAAAAAAGCCACGGATTAACCGTGGCTTTAAGATTAATAATTTTAATTATTAATGTGGGCAAACTGCAAGTAATACGCCAGCTGCAACTGCTGAACCGATTACACCAGCAACGTTTGGACCCATAGCGTGCATTAACAAGAAGTTTTGAGGGTTAGCCTCTAATCCAACTTTATTAGCTACACGTGCTGCCATAGGAACTGCAGAAACACCAGCTGAACCAATTAATGGATTGATTTTTTCTTTTAAGAATAAGTTCATTATTTTTGCCATTATCAGACCTGCTGCTGTAGCCATAGAGAAAGCTAAAATACCAAGAACTAAAATGAACAATGTTTGAACTGTTAAAAATTGGTCGGCTGAAAGTTTTGAACCAACTGAAAGACCTAAGAAAATTGTTACTATGTTAATTAAAGCATTTTGCATAGTATTTGATAGTCTTTCAACAACTCCGCATTCTTTACATAAGTTACCAAAAGCTAAAGCGCCAACAAGAGGGCAAGCGTCAGGTAAGAAAATAACGCAAAGAGAAAGAACAACCAATGGGAATACGATTTTTTCTCTTTGAGAAACTTCTCTTAATTGGCTCATTTGAATTTCACGTTCTTTTTTAGTTGTTAGAAGTTTCATAATTGGTGGTTGAATAACTGGAACCAAAGCCATATATGAATAAGCTGCAACTGCAATAGCGCCTAATAAGTGTGGAGCTAATTTTGATGTAATGAAGATTGATGTAGGACCATCCGCTCCACCAATAATACCAATTGCACCTGCTTCAGGTAGCGTGAAACCAAAGCAGCAAAGAGCTAACAGTAATGCACCAAAAATACCAAATTGAGCAGCACCGCCCAAAAGAGCTGTCTTAGGGTTAGCTAACAATGGTCCAAAGTCTGTCATAGCGCCTACACCCATAAAGATGATTAGCGGGAATAAGCCTTGGTGAATACCAGCTTCATAAATAATCCCTAAGAAACCGTGAGGACCTGCGATATCGCAAATTGGAATATTTGATAAGAACCCACCAAATGCAATTGGAATTAACAATAGTGGTTCGTATTGTTTTTTGATACCAAGCCACATTAAAAATAAACAAATCACAAGCATTATTGGGCAACCAAATTGGTATAATACTTGTTCAAACCCGTTTGCAAAAGTCATACCCTCTTCAACTGGTTTGATAAAGTTATAAATACCTGTTGTTTGCCATAATTGTTGGAAAATTTCACTTATATTCATATTTTAATTCTCCTTCAATTAACCAATAACCACTAATGTTTGACCATTTTTAACTGTGTCGCCTTGAGCTACTTCAACAGAAATTACTTTTCCAGCAAATGGAGATTTAACTTCTGTTTCCATTTTCATAGCTTCAACAACTAAAAGTACATCACCCTCAGCTACTTCATCTCCAGCTGACACTTCTACCCTTAAAACATTACCAGGTAGAGCAGCTTTCACTTCTTTGCCGTCGCCTGATGGAGCGCTGCTTGTTTCTTCAACGCCAGCTTTAACAGCTACATCATAAGATTTACCGTTAACTGTAGCTTTAGCACCATCTAATTTAACAGCATATTTTTTACCATTAACTGTAACGGTGTAACCATCAGCAGATGTTGCGCATGGTTCACAAGCTTTTTGAGCTGAGCATTTATTAACAGAAACAACACCTTTTCCTAGTAAAAATTCAATACCTTTATCAACATTAGCATCTTTACAAGCTGCTGAGATAAATAGGTTTTCATCTGTAACAGGAAGTCCTGCTGCTTCTAAGCGAGCTTTTGCAGCTGCTAGACCTTTTTCTGGGTCTTTTTCGTTAATATCAACAACATGTTCAGTCGTTGGTTCAAGATTTAATTTTTCTTGTGCCCATTTTACTAACTCAGCGTCTGGTTCCATTGGAGTTTTGCCGAAGTAGCCAAGAAGCATTTTAGCATAACCTGGGTTAGCCACTTTCCAAGCGCCTTGAGTAGCATTTAAGAATGCTTGTTGAGCATAGAATTGAGATACTGGAGTAACTGATGTTGCATAACCACCACGTTCAACGCATTCTTTCATAGAAGCAATTAAATCAGGGAATTTATCCATCATACCCATATCTTTTAGTTGGTTAACAGTTGTAGCAGTAGCTCCGCCTGGAAGTGGAGCTTGAATTAAAATAGGGTTAACTGCTAGAGATGTTGGATCAAGAGGATAATCTTTCATGCATTCTTTGAAGATTTCTTCTGTTTCCATAATCTTTTTAATATCTAAACCAAGGTCATATTCGCTGCCTTTTAAAGCGTGCCACATTGAAATGATATCTGGTTGACCAGTACCACCTGAAACTGGTTTCATAGCAAGGTCGATACCATCAGCACCACCATCAAGAGCCGCTAAATATGCAGCTAAACCTGTTCCTGCTGTTTCATGAGAGTGGAAGCGGATATGAGCGTCAGCGCCCAATAATTCACGAGCCATTTTAACTGTTTCATATACTTTTCTTGGATTTGATGTACCAGAAGCATCTTTGAATGCTAATGAATCAAATGGAAGACCAGAATCTAAGATATTTCTTAAAACTTTTTCATAGAAAGCAACGTCATGTGCTCCTTCACAACCATAAGGAAGTTCCATCATAGTGATTGTTACTTCGTGTTTTAAACCGTGTGCTTTGATTGAATTAGCAGAATCAATCAAGTTATTAACATCATTTAATGCGTCAAAGTTTCTAATAACGTTAACGCCGTGTTTAGCAAACATTTTAGCGTGTAAATCGATAACGTCACGTGGTTGAGAATTTAAACCAACAACGTTAACACCACGAGAAAGTGATTGGAAAACAACGTCAGATGGAACCGCAGCTCTCATTTTATCCATTGTTTCAAATGCGTTTTCATTGCAAAAGAAAATTGGAACTTGAAAACGAGCGCCACCTGCTGTTTCAAAGTGTTTTAAGCCAGCATTAACTGCGGCTTGAAGAGCAGGAATAAAGTCATCTACTAGAACTTTTGCTCCATATACTGATTGGAAACCATCACGAAAAGAGGTATCCATAACTTTAATTAATTTTTTTGACATTTTTTTATCCTCTTATAATTTTGTAATTCTTTATACACCACGAGTTGCAAGAGCAATTGCAACCGCAATTTCAGCATCATCATTTGATGTTACTTTTTTAACTTGTTTTTCAACAGGTGTTGCAACCGGGCAAACCTTGTTTAGCCAATTAACAACTCGAGTTAAAATCATCATTGCAAAAACCATAATAACTAAGAATGAAAATACAATTCCCATTCCAACGGCCATTGTGGTTCCGCCTTGAATCCATAATTCAGGATTTAACATAGCACTTCTCCTTTTATTCCGTTAATCAAAAAGTCATCATATTCTTTTTCAAAATTAGATAAAAATTTATCTAAAAATTCTTGTTTATCAACTGTTTTATTGGTTTCATTGAAAATTGAAGTAGCTGGAATATCGATGTTTTTTAGTTCTTCGCTATCTAAATTTAAATTAATTCCACAACCAACAATAACACCTTTGCAGGTAGTTCCCAAAAATTCAGATTCAGCCAAAAAACCAGCTATTTTTTTGCCATTAATTAAAATATCGTTAGGAAATTTAAAAGTAGGATTTAGACCATATTCTTCTAGAGTTTTTGCTCCAATTAAAGCGACGTATCTTGTTAATTCGTTTAAATGTTCAATATTATTTGGTTTTAAAACAATTGAAATATAGATATTTCCGCCATTTTTGTTTGAAGAATACCAAACACGCTCAAACTGTCCGTGTCCGGAAGTTTGCAAATCACACGAAATAACGCTAAAGTTGTCTAATTCCTCTAAATGTTGATGAGAATAAACGCTTGTTGAGTTTAGTTCATCAAAATGTCTAATACTGCGCATAGGAAAATGATAACAAAAACATAATTTGTAAACAAACAAATATTAAAATTAATTACCATTTTTCTTTTTTTGTTCTTGTTCTTTATTGTATTGGATTGAACGCAGATAAGCTCTGTCTTTTTCAAAACGAGATTTATATAGTTTTTCAAAACTTTCTTGCGAATATTTATAATTTTCAAAAGTAGCTAAAATTGATTTATGAGCTAAAAGTAAAACAAAAGGAGTCATAATGATGAAAGTTAAAATCATAATTGCTATATGAATAAGAACTTTTCTTTTAGCATTTTTTTTATGATTTTCATGTTCAATATCAATTTTCTTTTGAATAGCATCGTTGATGTATGCGGTTCTTTCATCGGTTGAAAGTTTATCTATGATTGGGACAAAATCTTTTGAAACATAGAAAATATATTTTTTAACTGCGCTGTCTTCTTCTTGAGTATATTCATCCCAAGGAGATTGAACCGTTTTTTCTTCTTGCGGTTTTTCTTCTTTATTTGCTTGAGAAATGTTTTCGTTTGAATTTTTTTCTGGTTCAGTTTCGTTTTGCGTTTCTTGTTCGTTAATATTTTGTTCATGAAACATACTGGCTTCATCATCCTGAGCCAGCTTTTTCATTTGTTCTTGTAAATTTACCTCAGCTAATTCAATATCATCTTGCGATAAAGGAGTGTCGGTTTCATCAAAATCTTTAAAATCGTCTTGTGCTTCTTGCACTTGTTCAAGTTTTTTTCTTAGATTTTCTTCCAAAATTTGCTCCTTAATTAAAACTTTTAATTAATTATAACATTTTTATTTAAAATTTCATAAACTAAAACTATGATATAATGTTTTTATGAGAATTTTAATATTAGGTAGCGATTATAGCGCAAAGAAATTTTACAGTTTTTTTAGGAAAGATAAGGAAAATATTGTTTTTACTACAATTCCGAGTCTTGCTAATTATATCAATTTTGAAAATGCACAAGATATTGTTGAATTTTGCCAAGCAAATGATATCAATTTTGTTTTGATTATTGATAAAGATTTAATTAATGAAGGTATTCAAGAAACTCTAAGTTCAATTGGTATTACTGCTTTTTCTCCCTCAATTGATGCTATTGCGATTTGCTCTTCTAAATCTTATGCTAAAAAATTTATGTATAAGAATAAAATTCTAACCCCAAAATTTCAAATAATTGAAAAACCGCAAGCGGCAATTGATTACTTTAAAACTGTGCAAATAGCGCAAGCTCTAAAACCCGATTATAATTCTTATCAAGAATGCCCACAGTTTTGTGAAACGCAAAATCAAGTTCAAAAAACAGCATTTAAGCTTTTTTCAAATGACAACAAAAGAATTGTTATGGAAGATTATATCGAGGGTAAAAACATCAGTCTTTGGGTGTTGTCAGATGGATACAACGCTAAAATCATCGGAACAAGTGCAAAATATCAAAATAATGTCGCTTTATTTGAACCTGATTTTATAACAGAAGAATTAAAAGAAAAAATATTTAATGAAATAATTATGCCAACTATTAATGCGCTATCTTCTCAGGATGAAGAATATATTGGAATTTTGGGTTTTGATATTGTTTTGACTTCTGATAATAAAGCATATTTAATTGGCTACAATAGCTTTTTTGATGATATTGACGTTGATTTTTATTTATCATCAAATTTTGATTGGTTAAAAATCTTTGAAAGCACTATTATTGGCGATGTTTTTCAAAAATTTGATTTTAAACAAGTTGATGAATATATGCTTACTATAAGGCAAAATGAAAAAATTCATTTAATAAGCGCCAAAACCAAAAATGGACTAGAAAGATATTTGTCTGAATTGGATTTTGATTTAAGTGAATATTTTGAAGCTAAAAAAATCTGGAATAGCTAAATGTTTAAAAAACTTTGTCTTAAATTAATCAAAATTTATCAATTTTTTTCTAAAATGACTCCGCCAAATTGCAGGTTTGAACCTACTTGTTCAAGATATACTTATCAAGCAATTGAGCGCTTTGGAGTGCTAAAAGGTATTTATCTTGGAATTAAAAGGATTTTAAAATGCCATCCGTTCCATGAAGGTGGATATGACCCGGTTCCAGATGAGTTTAAATGGTAAAAAGGTTTGTTATTAAACAAACCTTTTTAAAATATTAAGTTTAAATTTTTAAATTGCTGCCACCTGTTTGAGCCATATAGCTTTTCATTGAAAGTGGTTGTTTTTTGCCATATCTTGAACTATCAAGAGTGGTTGGTTGAAAATATGGCTTATATGGTTGTTCTTTTAATTCTGGGTTATTTTTTTCTCTTACTTTTTGAATAAGATAAGCACTAACATCACGAATGATTGGAGTTAAAATTGCGCAACCAACAACAGCACCAAAGAATGCTCCTGCAACGCCAGCTGCAGCTGTTGTGCTGTCTTTATATAATGTTCTTGCGGCTTCGGTGATATTTTTTGAAGTGTCACCATTTTCAAAAAGATTTTGTTTCATTGATTGAACTATATCATCTTGTTTTTTAAACAATCCGGTTCCCATAAAACCTTTTTCGGCTTTATCAATTGTTTTTAGAGCTAATTCTTTGGCTTTGGTATCTAGTGAGCCGTCTTTTTTCATGTTTTCAATTATAGGATTTACTGATTCCTTTAATTTGTCAATAATTTTATCGGTCATTGCATAATAAATTCCGATATTTGCAAAACCGGTTACAGCACCTGCTGGAACTAAGAATTTTTTATCTTTGGCAGAAGTATTTTTATCTACTGCAGCAGCAAAAGTGTTTGTTACGGCAGCTGAAATCATACCAAGAACATTTAAAACTAATAAAATTTTACCTGCTTTTTTAGGATCTGGATTGAAATTACCGATAAAATTTCCTATTTTTGAAGAAAAGTCAGCCATTATTTAGCCTCCTTTGTTTGTTCTTGATTGTTTGCTTTTTTATCAATCATTTGAGTAACTTTTCCATTAATCCAATTGATAAATGGAGCATCAATTAAAAAATTAGTTACAAGCATAACAACGATAGCCAAAGCTCCGCCAATGCTTTTGCCCCAATCTGTCATTTTTTTGTCAAATCCATATTTATCAACTAATTTTTCAGGATTTAAATTTTCAGGATTAATTTTTTTTGCAACTTCTTCGGCAATTTTTCCGCCACCTTTAGCGCAAGCAGCAGTGATAGCGGCAGTAGCAGCCCCGATACAAGCTAAACGAACTGCAACGCCAACAATTGTACCACCTGTTGCTTGAGCGAATGTTCTTATGGCTTGTGCTTTTGAACTATCGTTAGTTCTGCCATCTTTTTCGTTTGTAACTTTTGTTATAGCTTGACCAATCCCAACATCCATAATTGGTCCAACAATTGCTTCTGAACCTGACATAACGATTTTTTGTGCTACAACAGATGAACCTGCTAGCATTGCGATTGTTTTTGGTTTGTCGGCAATAAATTTTACGGTTTTTTGAAAGACATTATCTTTGCCTTTAAAATTTTGTTTATTTGTTTGTTGATTAATGCTGTTAACTTTCATAAATTCTCTTTTAAAAACTCAATATAATAAAGATGGTCAATGAATAATTTTGCTATTTTAGCTTATATGTTTAACATTTTTTTACATTATATACACGCTTGACGACTAATTAAATTATCGTCTAAAATTTAGTATAACAAAAAAATAGATTTTTCAAATTAGCAAGGATATTAAGTTTATGCAAAGAAGACCATTTTTTTATGACATCACCCTAAGAGATGGCAATCAATCATTAAAAAAACCATGGAGTTTAGATGAGAAAATTGTCATATTTGATAAGATTGTTGAACTCGGAATTAACGCTATTGAGCTTGGTTTTCCAGCTTCTTCTCAAATGGATTTTGATTCTTGTAAAACTTTGGCTTCAAGAGCAAATGAAAAAACACTTGTGTCTGTTTTGGCTCGTGCAAATAAAAATGATATCAACAGAGCGCTTGATGCTATAAAAGACGCAAAGTGTGCAAGATTGCATACATTTATCACTTTATCTCCATTTCACATGCAATATGTTTTAAATAAAGAATCTGATGTTGTTGCTAATATTGCAATTGAAGCAGTTGAATATGCGGCAGCTAAAATTAAAGAAATGGGTAAAAATTTTGATATAGAATTTTCAGTTGAACATTTTGGAGATTGCTCATCTAATCTTGATTTTGTAATTGAAACACTAAAAAAAGTGGTTGAAAAAGGCGCAACAACAATTAATCTACCAAATACAGTCGAAAGATATCGCCCAAGCGTTTTTGTTGAAATGGTTAAAAAAGTAAAAGAAGCCTTGCCTGATTATGTTGTAATTTCTGTTCATAACCATAACGACCTTGGAATGGCTACAGCAACAACTGCTGAGAGCTTTTTTGCAGGTGCAACTCAGCTTGAATGTTGTTTAAATGGTTTAGGAGAGCGTGCAGGAAACACTGATTTTAATCAAGTTGCAATTGCACTTCATAATTGCGGAATTAAATTAGATATTGATTTATCTAAAATTTATGAAACAGCTTTAACTATTTCTCAAATGTCTAAAGTGAAAATTTATGAAAAAGCTCCTTTAATCGGTCCTGAAGCTTTAGCTCATCGCTCAGGAATTCATCAAGATGGTGCAATTAAAACAAAAGAGATGGATTTTGGAGCATATCGCCCAATTCACCCAACTTTAATTGGAAGATTTGATGATGAAAAAATTGGTTTCACTTCTCAAAGCGGAAAAACTGCAATTCATGATATTATTAAAGCTCTTAAATATCCAATTACAATCCAAGAGTCGATTTATCTAACACCTTTTGCAAAAGCATTGGCTGAAAACAAAGGGGAATTGTCAAACGATGAAATCTTAGAACTTTATTTTGATAAAATATGCGATATTAAAGGCGATTTTGAGCTTATTTCATTTAAACCGATTGAAAAAGGCGTATTTGGGTTATTTTTCAATTATAAAAAAGAACAAAAAGAAGTTATTGGCAGTGGAAATGGTCCATTGGATGCTTGCTTAAATGGGCTTAAAAAGCTTGGTTTTGAAGTAAAATTAGAACATTATAAGCAATATTCACTAGATGGCGATAAAGATGGTTCATCAGCTCGTGCGATGAGTGAAATATCAATATTAGACAATAATAACAACACAATTATTGCTCGTGCAATTGATACATCAACTCCGCAAGCAAACGTTAAGGCAATATTCAATGCACTAAACTTATTAAAATAGGATTTTTATGAAAATTGCAGTAATTCCAATTGATAATAGACCAATTTGTTATGATTTAATATCTGATACTTTGGCAATTGACAATGATATTCAATTATTTCTGCCGGAGTTGAAAGATTTAGGCGGTTTAACTACGCAATCAAATGTCGAAAGATTATTTGCTTTTGTTGAAAATTTAGACAATGATGTTGACTATTTAATTGTTTCTCTTGATACAGTTGCCTATGGTGGATTGGTATCTTCTCGAAGATGTAGTGATAGTTTAAATGAAATTAAAAATCGAATTGAAAAATTTAAAGAATTAGCTTCGAAAAAAGCCAAAAAAATCCTTGCTTTTTCTTCAATTATGCGAATTTCAAACAATAATATTAATGAAGAAGAAAAAGAATATTGGGCACAATGGGGCAAAAGAATTTTTGATTGGTCTTATTATCTTCATAAAACTGAAGTTGAGCAGACTTACAATTGCGTTCATAATACAATTCCATCTGAAATTTTAAACGATTATTTAGATACAAGAAAAAGAAATTTTGAAATTAATAAAATCTATCTAAAATGGGCTAAAGAGGGCTTTTTTGATACGTTAATTTTATCAAAAGATGATTGTGCGCAGTTTGGCTTAAATGTTAAAGAAGCGCTTGAATTTGAAAATATTATCGAAAAGCAAAATATTAAAAACGCTAAAATTAAAACAGGGGCAGATGAAATTCCTCTTTCATTGATTTCAAGGGCACTAAGTTATAATCATGAAATTAAAATTAATCCGATTTTTATAGAAGAAAAATCAATCAATAAAATTTCAAAATACGAAGATATTTCAATTAAAAATTGTGCTTTAGCTCAAATGGAGCTTGCCGGATTAAAACTTGATATTAACAATCCTGATTTAAGTTTATTGATTAATAATTTTGAATTTGAACAGGGTGATTTGGTTTTAGGGGATAAAATAAACTTCACGAAAGAAAAAATAAATTTTCCCAACAATTCTTATTTTATTGCAGATGTTAATAACGCCAATGGGGCTGATAATGAATTTATCAATCAGCTTTTAAAGCAAAATATTGATAATTATTTTGGTTATTGTGGATATAACACAAGCGCTAATACGCTTGGTTGTACTATATTTGTTGCTATAGTAAAATTTTTAGCTATAAAAAATAATTCATATAATCACGAAGCCTTTTTAAAAATTCAACTTATAAGATTTCTTGACGATTGGGCTTATCAAGCAATTTCAAGAAAATTTGTTAGAGAATCTGCGCCCGAGTTTAAAAAAGCATTATTAGAAAAAGAAACCGAGCTTAATAATTATGCTCAAAAAATTTGTGAATTTTTGGATTATTATCCAAATAAAATAACCTACTCCTTGCCTTGGAATAGGTCATTTGAAATTAGAATTTTAGTTAATTAAAAAGGGCTTTTGAAAGCCCTTTTTAATTTATTTTGTTTCAATTTTTGCTATTTCCATTGCTTTTTTAACTACTGTTTCAACAGTGTCATCGTTAAATAGCATTTGGTTTCCAATTTGTTCTTTGTTGCCTTTGCCATCTAGAACATAAACTGTTGGGAAGCCTTGAATACCATATTCAGACATTAAAGTTGAATTTTTAGCATCTTCACAGTTTACATAAGCAACTGCAAAATTCTTTTTAATGTCTTTGTGTTTAGAAATTTTATGGTATGTTGGTGCAAATCTTTGGCAGAAACCACACCAGTCAGTGTAGAAAAATACGATTGTTGGTTTTTTAGTTTCTAAAGCTTTTTCTAAGCTTTTACCTTTGTCATATTGTTTTGAAATTACAACTTTCTTTTCGCTGCCTACGCTACCATTAACTAAAGTAAATACGGATGTAGCTAGTGATAGAATTGAAAATAACAAAGAAACTAGCACTAATACTGCTAATTTATTGCAAGATTTTTTTTCAAGTTTTTGAATTGTATCTTCAGACATTTTAAACTCCTTATTTTTTACTTCTCTTTTATAGCATAAATTTTTAATTTTTGCCACAACACTTTTTATATTTTAATCCAGAACCGCATGGACAAAGCTCGTTTCTTTTTGGTTCATTTTCTTTGAGTTCATTTTCCTGCTTTTCAAAGTGTAGAATTGTAGAAAATAAATCAGAATTAAATAACACACTAACAGGTGAAAATACACCACTATCAATATAAGCTGCTTTTGTGTTGAACATTACTTCTTCGATGTTTGAAAAATTTGTTCCTAAATTTTTATTTACTATATCAAAAAAGTTTTTATATTTTGAAGCAACAAATTTAATCACACTTGGAGGAATTTTGTCACTTGTTAAAAATTCTTTAATGCAATCAGCACTGTTTTCAATGTCGCTTTCAAAGCAATTAAAAAACGTTTTTAAAAATGGAATAATATATAATCCACGCTTTTTATCAATCCAAAGAGCAACGTCATAAATTTCTTTGTGAGTTGAAAAGCCACCAACAGCTGTTTCCATAAAAGTGTTGTCTGAGCAATTTAGCTCATCAATTTTTAGATATTTTTTAGCTTCATTTTCTTCGATTAAATTACTATAGTCTGTTTTTTCGTTTGTTAGGCGATAATTATTAAAAGCTTCAATTAAATTATCAATTTTTTTATTTGTTGTAATTACAAATTCGCTTTTAAAATATTCATTAAATTTTTCATAAAAATTTTCAACACTTTTTTCGAGTTCAAGTCTTTTTTCTTCATTTTTATAATGGGCAATTTTGGGGTTTTGAAGCATATATTTAATAGCTTCAATTGTTGCTTTATATACATCAAACTCTGAAATCACATCGTAAATTTCAAGAATATATTGAACATTATCAAGCTCAATAACTCTAGCGCTTATATAATCAAATCTTCCAATTTGTTTTAAATGGCTCATTTTAACCATAGGGATTAAAGTCATTTCAGTGTTTGAAGTTAGGCAAGTTGTTTCATAAGCATTTGATAAAACTTTATTTACCTTGAAAACAGAACAAATTGATTCTTGTAAGGCTGAAATTATTTCATCGTAAGTTTTATTATTTCTTCGATAATATTCTAAAACCCTTAAACCGTTTTGCATTTTCATATCAAGCATATATTGGATAATAACATTATTAAACTCACGTTCTGTTTCAATTTCAATGTTATTAATTTCAAGATATTGTCTAAAATCATCTGCTAATACTTCGTCATGAGCAACAAAATCAAGAATATTTTCCATTGTTTTGCTGATTAAATTTAAACTATCTATAACGCTTGGCATTAATTTTCCCTCTTTAAATAAATTAAATATTCAGTATTTTTGCTTTTTGCCCCTTGAATTGGACTTTCAATCACTCCAAGAGTTTTAAAACCGATTGATGAGCAAAAAGTTTCAATATCTTTTATGATTTTTTTTCTTACTTTTTCATCTTTTACAACGCCACCTTTTTCGATGTCAGCTCTGTCTGCTTCAAATTGCGGTTTAATTAAAAGAACAGCAGTTGCGTCGTTTCTAATTAAATTTTTGCAATTTTCGAGAACTTTTTTAATAGAAATAAAAGATAAATCCATGCTCATAAATTCTGGAAGTTCTTCTTGTGGCATATTTTCTTTTTCATAAACATCAAAAAAACTGCAATTTTTAACGTTTATTTTTTCGATTGATTTAATACGCACGTCATTTCTTAACTTCCAAGCAAGTTGATTATATCCACAATCAAGAGCATAGACAAACTTTGCTCCAAATTGAAGCATGCAGTCTGTAAAGCCACCTGTTGAAGCGCCCATATCGATGCAGATTTTATCTTTTAAATCGATATTAAAAGCTTTAATGGCACCTTCAAGCTTTAATCCGCCTCTTGAAACGTAAGGAATGGAGTCAATTTCAATTAAAACAGGTTTCTCTTCATCAAATAAAACTGCTTCATCAAACATTTCGCCTGCTTTTGAAACAATTTTGCCATCGATTTTAACGTTATGCGCTAAAATATTGGCGCTTGCAGAGCTTTTTGTTTCAAAAAAACCGTGTTCAAATAAAATTAAATCTAATCTTTTTTTAGCCATTTATTTGATTACTCTTGAACAATATATCTTTCTTCTTGAAGAGCAACGCCGACAATTCTGTCTGATAAAATTGTAGCTTTTTTGATAGGTCCAATTGGTTCAAATTCAACTAATTTTACTTCTGTTGAATTAATCAAAGCTCTTAAATCGTCATAAATTTTTTGAGCGTTATCAAAATAAAGTACCATTGGACTTGCCATATCTTTACAGAAAACCAAAAGCGCTGTTCTTGTTGCGATTTGACCTTGTATCTGTTGCGGTGTTTGTTGGCTCATTATATTCTCCCTTTGTTTATCTATTTATATTAAAAAATTCTCTAGCATTTTGGCTAGTCTGTAATACAACACTATCATAAGGTATATTTCTCAAATTAGCAATTTCTTTAGCCACAAAGCCGATAAATTTTGGCGAATTTTCTTGTCCTCGAAATGGATGTGGCGCAAGATAAGGGCAATCCGTTTCAAGCATAAGATTTTCTAATTCAATTGTCATCGCTACTTCTTTGGGTTCTTTTGCATTTTTAAAAGTAACAACGCCTCCAAGTGCGATTTTATAGCCAAGTTTTGTGCATTGTTTCATAAATTCAACACTTCCGGAGTAGCAATGAAGTAAAACTTTTTTTAAGCCTGAATCTTTTAAAATTTCTAATGTATCAAAATGTGCTTCTCTATCGTGGATTACTACAGGCAAATTTAAAATTTTTGCTATTTCAAGTTGGGTTTTAAAAACACGCTTTTGAATATCTTTATTTTCTTTTGTATAGTGATAATCTAGCCCAATTTCGCCAATTCCAACCACTTTTTTGTGCTGAGCTAAATCCATTATTTTTTTTGCAGTGTTGTCACTAAACTTTTCACAATCCTCCGGATGAACTCCTAATGTCGCATAAATATCATCAAATTTATCGCAAAGTTTTAATATATTTTCAAAGCTATCTTCAGATGCACTTGGAATAATAATTTCTTTTACTCCTGCTTCTCTTGCTTCAATAATCCCTTTCTCTGGGTCAGATAGCATATCAATATGAGCATGTGTATCAATTAGATGCATTTAAAATTCTCCCACTAACAGAAATAGTTAATTCGTTTTCATTAACATCAACAATAGCCCATCTTAGAGGTTCGATGTTATTTTTGATTATTTCTTTTTCGATAAAATTAACTTTTGGTGGCATATCAGGAGAAATTATTTTAATGGTTTTTGAAATAATTTCGCTCATCATAGTAATATTCCTGCGATTGCTGCTGAAATATAGCTAACCAATGTACCACATATTAAAGCTTTTAAACCTAATCTAGCTAAATTTTTTCTTTGATTTGGTGCAAGTTCGCCAATACCGCTGATTTGAATTGCAACAGTTGAAAAATTAGCAAAACCGCAACAAGCAAAAGTTGCAATTGCAATGCTTTTTTCACTTAATGCGTTTATATTTATATATTTAACTAAATCAATATAAGCAATTGTTTCATTTAAAATTAATTTTTCACCGATTAAGCGACCAACCATTTCAATATTTCCCCATGTTGCGCCAATTAGCGCAGCAAATGAAGCAAATAATTTACCCACAATCATTTCAATTGTAAGATTTTGAAGGTCAATTCCAATTTTGGATAAATCCAAATGGCAAGTGTTATATAAAAATAAACCAATATGACCCATTATCTCGTTGCAGAAAGTAATCAGAGCAACTAAAGCTAAAAGTACAGCAATAACATTGATTGATACTCTCATACCTTCAGATGCACCTTTTGAAATTGCTGCAAGGAGGTTAACGTCATTTTTTCTTCTTGAAATTTTAAAATCTTTTTTTGTTTCAGGTTCCATTGTTTCAGGATAAACGATTTTAGAAACAACAAAAGACCCTGGAATTGCCATAACGGAAGCTGCAAGAAGATATTCCGTATTAATTCCAAAACTTGTATACATTGCAATACAGCTTGCTGAAATACAAGCCATTGACCCTGTCATTGAAGCTAAAAGTTCACTTCTTGTTAAATTTGGAAGATAGTGTTTAATCATTGATTGCGCTGCAACATTACCTACAAAAGGGCTTGCGCAGTTTGAAAGAGCTTCAGCACCCGATACACCAAGGATTTTATTCATGATTTTACCTAAGAATAAAATCACTCTTTGCATAATTCCGTAGTAATATAAAATATTTACAATAACTAAAATTAATATCATTGTTGACATTAAAATTAGTGCAAAAATAAAGTCTTTTCCTGGGAATAACAGGGAAATTTTATCTGGTGAATTAGTTAACCAACCAAAAACAAAGTTTGAACCGGCAATTGAAGCATCAAGAATTTTATTGATTACGCCGGCTAAAAAGCTGAATATTTTAGCTCCAATAGGTGTTTTCATAATAAAAACTGCAAGTAAAAATTGGAGCAACAAGCCAACACCAACTGTTTTTAAGTTAATTTTCTTTTTATTATTAGACATTAAATAGCAAATGCCTAAAATAACAATAATTCCAACAACGCCAACTAATCTTGATAAAATTTCCAAAATATTTTCCTTTATTAACCCTTAAAATCATTCTATCAGAAAAAAATATTCTTGAAAAATACAATTTTATTTAGCTTTAAAATATGTTATTATAAGAAAAAGCGAGGAGGTAATTATGAAGCGAAAATTCTATCAAAAGAAAAGAATTATGATTCCTTTAACAATTGGTTTAGCTTTGATTTTTCTTGGAGTTTTTGGAGCGCTTCATTCTTCAATGTATCAAACGACAACGAATGCTAGAGTTGATGAATGTTTAATTAAATTTACTCCTCAAATAAATGCAAAAATTATTGAAATTAATACAGAAAATAATTCTATCGTTAAAAAAGGCGAAATCATAATTGAGCTTGATGGGCATATGTATAAAGATGAAATAGTAAAATTAGAAAAGGAATTTATCAATGCTCAAAAAGAACTTAAATCTTTTGAAGATGAGATAGATAATATTAATGCTAAAACTAAACAAACTAAAGAAGAAATTGAGCAAGCAAAAATTAACCTAGAAAATGCTAATGATGATTATATTAGATATAAAAACGAATTTAAGGATGGAACAGTTACTAAAAAAGATTTAGAAAATGCTATAAATAATCTTGAACTTGCACAAATTCAATATGAAACAGTGCAAAAACATCTTAAAGAAACTAATAATATTTTAAAAGATGTCGCAATTAAAAAAGATGAGCAAATGGAAAAGCTAAAAGAAACTCTGGAAGAGTTGGAAGATACTAAGCTTAAAGCAACAAATGCGACAATCATTGCCCCAAAAAGCGGTAAAATTACTAATTTGAAAGCCAAAATTGGCGATATGACAAATAATAATGAAGTTTTATTTGAAATTTTGCCTGATGAAATAACCGTATTTGCAAACTTTAAAAAACTTCCAAATGCAAATTTTAAATCAGGTCAAAAAGCCACTGTTAAAGTATATTGTGATGGATTGAAAAAATTAAGCGGTGAGGTTGCTGAAATTTTACCGGAAAAGAAAAACTATATTCCTGTAAAAATCAAAATCGAAAATCCAAATAAATGTAAAATTAAAGCAGGTTCTAAAGTTTATGCAAGCGTAAAGGTGGAATAAGGTTGCAATAAAAAAGGAGCTTTTTAAGCTCCTTTTAAAATATATATGGTTAAGATTAACAACCTAAATTCATCTTGGAAAATTCAACAATTTTGTTTTTTCCTGATTGTTTTGCGTTGTATAGTGCATGTTCTGCGTATCTTATTAATGTATTTGCATTTTCATCAACCTCTTCCATGCAAGGGAAAGATGCGATACCGCCTGAAATTGTGATTGGGTGTCTTTCTTCTTCGTTTGCTGGAATAAATTCCATTTTTTCAACATCTTTTCTGAAACGTTCTGCAAAAATCATTGCTTGTTGTTCAGTGGTTTCAGGTAGGATAATGATAAACTCTTCATCACCATAACGAGTTAATACGTCTTCTTTACGAACCAATGCAGATAGCATTTGAGCGATTTTTTTAAGCAGAATATCGCCCCAATCATATCCATACATATCATTTACGATTTTAAAGTAATCGATATCTAATAATAAACAAGAAAGGCTTGTTCCGTAACGTTTTGCACGAGAAATTTCTGCTTCTAAGCGGTGATGAAGATATTTTCTGTTATATAAACCTGTTAATTCATCGCAAATTGCAGTTTTAATTAGTTCTTTTTTAGTTGTGTAAGTTTTTAAAAGGGCATTTAGTCTTACGTTTAGTTCAATTGGGTTAATTGGTTTTTTGATATAATCATAGCTTAGTGCTCTGATTGTTAAATTTTGCGGAATTTCATCCACGACAGCTAAAACACTGCATTCAATTTTTCTTATTGCGCAAAACTCTCTGATTTTATCTTCATCGATATCTAATATCATAACCCCGGGGTTATATTGTTTGTAGTTTTCTAATTCATCAAGCGAAAATTCTCTTAATTCTGTTTCATCATCCAATTTGATGTAATTAGCTAATTCAGAGCTTCCTGTTTCGCTATATATAACTATATTCATAGTAACTCCTTTATAAACCTAATCTTTGTTAAGTATAACATATTTTTAATACCCAAAATGACTTATGTCAGACATATTTCATCTAAATATACTATGTTTAATTTTACATAATTTTATTAAACTGATATGGTAGCTAGATTATCGGTATAACGTATTGTCGAATCCATTAAAAAAACAGAATTTCGATAAATTTCAAGATATCTATTCTCATAATCATCACTATTATGATTATGTGGAGGAAATTAAGCCTGCAAAAAGAAGAATACCTTTAAAAAAGAAGAAAAATCCTTTTAAAAGGTTATTTGTTAAAACTTTTGCACTGTCGATTTTAGGTTTGTATGGATATTTTGTTTGTCCGTATAATTATGAAAACTATTTTAAGCCGTTATATCTAAATCGCATTTTAAATCATCATTTTAAGCTTGATATAAGTTCTTGGGTTTTACCAACTAATCAATATTTTCACAATTCATATTTTATGGGTGAATATTTACTTACTCCAAGAGCACAAAAAACAAAAGAAATTACAGATATTCAAATAATATCTGAAATGACTGATACTAAAAATAAGCTTTTAGAATTAGCAAAAAAATATCCAAAGCTGAAACCAAGTATTTTTGTTTGGGAATATTCAACAGGTTCTGGTCTTGAAATTAATTCAGATGAAATTTATCCATCTGCAAGCATAATTAAAATCCCTATTGCTTTTGAATTAATTAGACTTGTTGATGAAACATCTTCTACAATCAACCCAATTTCGCTAACTGATAAAAGAGTATTTAAGGAAGAATATAGAACTCTTGGTTCCGGAGATTTGCAATATACAAAAGCAGATGTTGCTTATTCACTTGATCATTTAGCAAATATTATGATAGCTAATTCTGATAATTCGGCAACCAATATGCTTTTATATGAAATTGGCGGAATGGACGGTTTTAACCGTGCAATGAGAAACCTTGGATTTCAAGTGACTTCAATGCATGAATGGCTTCCTGATATGGATGGAACAAATAAAATCACTGCAAGAGAAATTTCTAAAATTTTATATAATATAGATAATCCAAACTATATTAATCCAAAATATAAAAATATTTTAAAAGAATATCTTGGAAACACTAAAAATATTCATCTAATTAAAGAAAAACTGCCGCAAGATACAATGGTACTTCATAAAACCGGTGATATTGGCACAATGCTTGGCGATAGTGGTATAGTTTATGCTAATAACGGTAAAAAATATATAGTAACAATTTTAGCTAAAAGACCGCATAACGATTACGGTGCAAAAATATTTATTCAAGACGCATCAGCGCTGATTTACAGCGATATTAATGCCATGTAATTTTTTCTTGACTACATTTTATAATTATTAGATAATTAGCGTAATACTATTGTGTTACAAGTTTGTCAGATAAGAATAAGGAGTATGTTATGAAAAAAACTACACAAGCATTATCTGTAACATTAGCATTATTTTTAACTTGTGCTGGCGTTATCGCTAAAGAACCTTGCCCTTGCAAAAAAGGTGAAAAAGTTCAAGTTTATGCACATCCATCTTTAATGAATGCTGACGCTACAGAATTTAAAGATGCTAATTCAATTTATAGAATTGGCGGAAAAGTTTTAAAACAAAAAAATAGACTAGGTTTCACAAATAAAGACAATATCTATGTAAACGCATTTTCTAAAGACTTATTAAATACTATGAGTGTTAGAAAAGGTGATAAAGATTTCGATATTAAAATGCCTATTTCAAGAGCTGAGTTAGCTTTCATGTTATCTCAAGGCTTAAATATGGCTCAAGTTAATGAACTTAAAGATTACACAGATGTAACTAACGCTTATTGGGCAAATGACGAAATCAACAAAGCAACTGCTGCCGATGTTATGATTGGTTATCCTGATAAATCGTTCAAACCAGACCAAGCAATCACAAAAGCAGAAGTTTTTGCTACTATCGCTAAATTAATTCAAGTTGATTATAAAAACGATGGTTCTGCTCCTAAAATCAATGGACAAGTTGTTGAAAATATTCCTACTTGGGCTTATGGTTGCACAAAAGAAGTTATTGCTTCTGGTTTAGTTGATAATATGCCAGATCCAAAAGCTTTATTCGCTAACCCATACTTATCAAGACATCAAGTAGCTACATTAGTTTCTGAATTAAGATTAAAATACGGTGCTAATGGCAAATTAATCGGTGATGCATTCAAAAATGCAGGCACTCCTGTTGCAATTAAAGTTAAAATGTTAGACAGAGTTGACGCTAAACATTCTAACATTGGTGACAGATTTGTTGCTAAAACTACTGAAGAAGTTACTGTTGCAGGAAAAACTTTCCCAACAGGTTCTGAAGTATTTGGTCAAGTTGTAACAGTTCAAAGACCAGGTTTAGGTAAACACCCTGGAACAGTTACTGTTAAATTTACAGAAATCAAAAATGGCGACTGCTCTGCTCATTTCCCAAAAGAAATGACAAGCGCTACTGCTGATAAATTAAACAATCCAAATATCTTCGCTAGAATTCTTGGACTTCCATTCACAGTTGCTGCAAGAACAGTTGGCGTAACTGGTCGTGGAATTGGTCAAATCGTTAACATTACCGGTAACGGTTTAGAAGAATATGGCGATAGATTATCAGATACATTAGTTGAAACATTTACAGGTCATCTAGGACGTGGTGTTGCAAGCTTCGGTAACTCTTTTGTAACACTAGGAAAAGGTGTTTACGGAATTGTTAAAACAGTTGTTTCTGGTACATTTGGTATCGTTTATGAAATCGGTGACGAATTGTTATACACTATCGTTCCATCAGTTTCAAATTCAGCTGCACTAAATCCAAACGAAGAATTAACAGTTATTTTCTAATTAAATTGACTGTTTGAAATATTAAAACCCCTATGGAATCCATAGGGGTTTTTAGTTAAAAATATTTTCTTATGATAAACTAATTTTATGAAAACAGTTCAAGAGAAATTGGATATTTTAAACACAACGGATAAAATTAAATATTATGTAGCTTTTAGTTATTTGTTAAATGTTCGCCCTTTGTTTAAAGCGCAGTTATTAGAATATTTCGATTTTGATATTAAAAGAGCTTGGCAGGCTGATGAAAAAGACCTTGCTGCAATGGTGGAAAATCTTGAAATATCCATTCCAAGAAACTTCTTATCTCAAAGAGATAAATTAGATGTTGATGAGTGTTATAAAAAAGCTTTTTTAGATAAAAACGTTAAAATTATTACTGTTGAAGATGAAAAATATCCACCTCTATTAAAAGAAATTCCTGATTTTCCTTTAAGTTTGTATTATAAAGGAAATTTAGATGATATTGATTATTCTTGCAATTTAGCTGTTGTGGGTTCAAGAAATGCTTCAATTGATGCTAAATTAGCTTTGAATAATTTAATATCTCAATTGGGAAATACAAATATAAACATTATTTCAGGGCTTGCTTATGGTATTGATGCGCAAGCTCATAAATCAGCCATTGAAAATAATCTTAAAACAATCGGAGTCATTGGTTGCGGATTAGATATCGTTTATCCAGCTCAAAATAAATATTTATATGATAAAATCGAGCAAGATTTTGGAGCAATTTTTAGCGAGTATCCACTTAAAACTCGTCCTATGGCAGGTAATTTTCCTCAAAGAAATCGAATTGTTGTGGGGATTTCTAAAGGTACTTTGGTTGCCGAGGCTCAATTGAAATCAGGAGCGATGATTAGTGCTAATTTAACGCTAGATTATAATCGAGAGCTGATGTGTTTACCTGGAAATATCATGAATCCAAACACAGAGGGGATTTATCATCTAATTAAAAATGGTGCAGGTATTGCGATAAATGCGCAAGATATTTTAAATCAATTAAATTGGGGAGAATTAGAACAAAAAGAACAAGTCTGCGATTGTGAGCTTGATGAAGTAGAAAAAAATGTTTTAGATATAATATCTATTGAAGCAAAATCTTTTGATGAGATAATAGGAAGTACAAATATCGAAATATCGCAACTTATGATTACTTTAACTGAACTTGAAATTAAAGGATTAGTAGTACAAAATAACGGCAAATATTATAAAGCTAAATAAGGTTAATAATGGCAAATAAAGAAGAAAAAACATTAGTTATAGTTGAGTCACCCGCAAAATCAAAAACAATAGGTAAAATCTTAGGAAGTAATTATTTAATTAAAGCTTCCATGGGTCATGTTAGAGATCTAGCTTCTAAAGGGCTTGGTTTTGATATTGAAAATAATTTTAAACCAACTTTTGAAGTTATTCCTGAAAAGAAAAAGGTTATTACAGAATTAAATAAAATAGCTAAAACTGTTGATAGAATTTATCTTGCATCCGACCCTGACCGTGAGGGGGAAGCTATAGCATGGCATGTTAAAGAGTGTCTTAAATTTCCGCAAGATAAAATCTTTAGAATAGTTTTTAATGAAATTACGCCAAATGCCATTAAAGAGGCCGTTGCAAACTATCATCAAATTGATATGTTAAAAGTTGAAGCACAAAAAACTCGCCAAATTTTAGATAAACTTGTTGGTTTTAAAATATCTCCGATTTTATGGGATACAATGAAAAACTATAAGCTTTCTGCTGGTCGTGTTCAATCTGTCGCTCTAAAAATGATATGCGAAAGAGAAGATGAAATTGAAGCATTTGTACCTGTTGAATATTGGTCAATTGACGCTATTTTAACAAAATTAAAAGCAGAGTTTAAAGCTGAACTTTCTCGTGTAATTAAAGGCGAAAAAGATGAAAAACTTGAAATTCATAACGAAGATGAAATTAAAGAAATTTTAAAAAATCTTGAAAATGCAAAATATGTAGTTTCAAAAATCACACCTCGTGATACTCAAAGAAAACCTCAACCACCATTTATAACTTCAACTCTTCAGCGTGAAGCAAGTTCAAAACTAGGCTATGGTGTATCAAAAACAATGCAAATTGCTCAAAAGTTATATGAAGGTATTGACTTAGGCGAGGGTTCAGTTGGTCTTATAACATATATGAGAACAGATTCTACTCGTATATCAGATGATGCGACCGCTGCTGCTAAAGAATATATTGTAAATAATTTTGGTAATGAATATTATCCAGAAAAACCAAATGTTTATGCTAAGAAAAAGCAAAATACGCAAGATGCGCACGAAGCAATTCGCCCATCTTACGTTGAGAAAACTCCTGAAAGCATTAAAAAGTATTTAACTATAGAGCAATATAAACTCTACAAATTAATTTGGGATAGATTTATGGCTTCTCAAATGACAAATGCTAAAGTTAAAAATTTAACAGTTGATATAACTGCAAACAAATATATTTTCAAAATGGGTTCATCCAAAGTTGTTTTTGATGGTTTTTCAAAAATTTATAGAGATGATGAGGATGAGGCAATTTCTCAAAAATTCCCGGATTTAAAAGTTGGGGATGAATTGGAATTAAAAGAATTATTACCTGAACAACACTTCACTCAACCTCCTGCAAGATTTTCTGAAGCAAGTTTAGTTAAGCAGCTTGAAGAATATGGAATTGGTCGCCCATCAACTTATGCTCCGATTATTACTAAAATTCAACAAAGAAATTATGTTGAAAAAATAGATAATAAATCACTAAAACCAACTCCGCTAGGTAGAGCAGTCTGCAAGCAATTAAACGAAAACTTTGTCGATATTATGGATTATAAATTTACTGCCAAAATGGAAGCAAGTTTGGATGATATTGCTGAAGATAAGCAAGATAGCATTAAATTTTTAAACGGTTTTTGGAAGCCATTTTCAATTACTCTCGCTGCTGCTTCAAAAAACATGAAGCGTGTTGATATTGAAACGGATAAAACTTGTCCAAATTGCGGAAAACCAATGGTGGTCAAACTTTCTCGTTATGGAAAACAGTTTTTAGCTTGTAGCGGATATCCCGAATGCAAGACAGCATTACCAATGGATGGTCAAGCGCAAAAAGTTGAAATTCCAGAGGATGAGCCAACCGATAAAAAATGCGAAAAATGCGGTGGCGATATGGTTATAAAAACAGGTCCTTATGGAAAATATTATCAATGTTTAAATGATAAATGTAAAAAACGTTTCTCTATTGTTGAATCATCAGGCGTTAAATGCCCAGAATGTGAAAAAGCCGGACGAGATGGTGAAATGGTTAAAAGAAAATCTCGCTATGGAACATTTTTCTGGGGTTGTTCAAAATATCCTGATTGTTCATTTGCTCTTTGGGCAGAGCCAAACGGGGAAAAATGCCCAGATTGCGGAAGTTTGCTAGTTAAAAAATATTTAAAAAGAGGAAATAAAATTCAGTGTTCTTCTAAAACTTGTAAATATTCGAGAGATATGGATGAGGAATAATGGAAAATTATAAATTAGCTTTAATTGGCTATCCTTTAGGACATTCTTTAAGCCCTGTTTTATATGAAACTGCATTTAAAGATTTAGGGTTAGAGGGAACTTATGAAATTTTACCAACTGAAAGTGAAGATTTAATCTCTAGAATTAAATTTCTTCGCTCTCATAAATATTATGGTTTTAATGTAACTATTCCTCATAAAGTTCCTGTTACTTTGTTTCTATCAAAATATGATGAATATGTAAATATGACAGGCTCTGTTAATTGCGTAAAAATAGAAGAAGATTCAAGTTTATCTGGTTATAATACGGATGTTTGGGGCTTTTGTGAAGCAATTAAAGACGTCGATTTAGTCGGAAAATCTGCTGCAGTCATGGGAACTGGCGGAGCGGCTAGAGCAATTTGTGCTGGGTTATATTCAAAAGGAATTTCTAAAATTGATATTTATACAAGAAATGTTATAAATTCAAAAGAAACAATAGAAACCCTAAGACGTCGTTTTGACAAAATTAAAATTAACGCAATTCAATTGAGCTTGATGGATACTCTGGAAGATATTGATATATTAGTCAATACAACTCCATTAGGAATGAAAAATTTTGATGAAAACAATTCTCCTGTGCAAGATAAACAAATTGAAAGCTTAAAAGATGAAGCTATTGTGTATGATATTGTTTACAATCCTTTAAAAACCCCTTTGATTTCAAAAGCTTTGAAATACAATAAAAAAATTGTATATGGACTAGACATGTTGGTATACCAAGCAGTGCGTGCAATGGAGATATGGTGCGGGAAAAGACCCGATGCAAACCTTATGAAAGTTAAGGCTATGGAAAAGTTTATTATTAACTAATGTTACATTTTTACTATATTAGTATGATTTTTTGTAACAATATAGACTAATTTTAAACTTTATAGTTTAATTAGTAAGGATACGTGTAATATATATATATATGGATTTATAGAGTAAAAATGAATAGTAATTTGAGTCACAAAAAGAAAAAAGGCTTTACGCTTGCAGAAGCATTGATAACCTTGGTAATCATCGGGGTTATTGCTGCCTTGACAATTCCTGCTATTTTGGTTAATACCGAACAGCATGAATATAAATCTGCTCTTAAAAAAGCGCTGTCAGCTCTCAACCAAGTTATTGAGTTGAATATTGCGCTAGAAGGTTATGGTCCGCTTGAAGCTAAAGACATGTCTGATGCTAATAAAGGTCATGAAGATCAATTGTTTGAAATGTTTAGAAGAAGAATGAACGTAATTTCTACTTCTACCGAGTACAACTGGGGGCATACTTCAAACTACGCTTTCTTTACAGCAGACGGTATGAGATACGAATTTCCTCAAGAGGCAGTTTTGCGCTCTGGATATAGAGGCGCTACGTTTAACACAGCAAATGGCGAATGCGCTACCCCTGGTGGAAATGTACAAAATGATGCCGGTGATACAAAAAGCGATCCTTGTTTAATTATTGTTGATGTTAATGGTCAAAGAAGACCAAATCCTAGAAAAACAACAGGTGAGTATAAGGTTCCAAGCCCATCTGCAAGATCTAAAATTCTAGATGTATTCCCAATTATTATAACAGATAAAAATGCTTATCCGTTTGGTGTCACTGCGCAACGTGCAATGTTCCAACACGACTAGGATAATAAAACAAACGTTTAAAACCCTTTGCGTTCTTGCAAAGGGTTTTTTAGTTGTAAAAATAAAATTAAAATGAATTATAATTCAAATTGATATTTTAATGTTTTATAAGTAATGCTAAGTGGGAAACTATCTAAATCTTCAAAGAAAAAGTAAAAATATTGGCTTTTTCTAGGGCTAATTGTTGATGAATATTTGATTGAATGTTTTGAAATTTGATTTCCAATTTGTTCAAGTCTTGAATATGCGCTTTGGTTTGACTGTTGAGCTGAATTTTGCATCATTGTTTGATTAAATTCATTCATATTGCTGCTCATTCCGGTCATGTTTGTTAAAGTTGTGCTCATAGCGCTCATTGCAGCCATTGATGAAGCTTCTTGATTGTTGTAGATATTTAAATAATTGTTAGAAGTTATAAATTGCATTTGTCCTGCTTGAGGGCAAGATAAATGTAAATCTTCAACTTTAAATATGTACGGTGTTTCATAGGATAAATTTTCAACTTGAACGTATAAAGCTAATATTTCAGGGATTGGCGTTTTTGAAATCCCCATTTTTATATTGGCATTATCAATTGTTTTTTTGTAAGTTGTGAAAATAAAATCTTCGTTTGTTTTAACGGTTTGAATGTTTGTTTCATTGTAATCTTCGCCGCTATAGTTTAGGGTTGAACAGCCTGTAAAAAACAAGACTGATGAAGATAGTAAAATTGTGCTAAAAATATTTTTAATTGAATTTATCTTTTTCATAATTTTATAGTAGCTTAATTTTGTTTTTTTCGCAAATTAAAAGCTCTATCAGTTGATAGAGCTTTTAAAATCGTTTAATGGTTTTAACCTTTTAGCGGCATTCGCTCGTTTCGGGTATGGTCTTCGTACTTGCCACCAGCTCCACGCTGCTGGCTACGTGCTTCGCACACCTCTGCCCTCAACGTCGCTCATTAAGCTTGCGCTAAATTCGCTCGTTTCGGGTTATTTTACCATTTCTTTGAATTTTTTACCTGCTGAGAAAGCTGGAACTTTTTTAGCAGCGATTTTAATTTCTTTACCAGTTTGTGGGTTGCGACCTACACGAGCAGCTCTTTGTCTAGCTTCGAAAGTACCAAAACCAACTAAAGTTACTTTTTGTTTTTTAGCAACTGTTTTTTGGATTGTTTCGATAGTAGCACCAATGATTTCAGCTGTATCTTTTTGAGATAATTTAGCAACTGCTGCAACTGCTTTTACTAATTCTTCTTTGTTCATGTTTACAACTCCTTTTTAATAACACACCCTTATTATACATATTTAATTGGGTTTTGCAAGTATATTAAGAAAAAATAGTTAATATATTTACTATTTAGAACATTTTTAAACCAGATGTTGTACTATCTAAAGTCTTTTGCCCTGCTTTGGTAAATTCTACGATGTAGTTTTTGCCTTCTATATTTGTTATTTTTCCAACTCCAAATTGTATATGAAATACTCTTGTTCCAACAGGTAAAAGCCCCTCGCTTCTATTTTCAAAGCAATCTTTTTTGTCTGCTGCTTTTTGTTTTGCTTTAGCTATCATTTCAGCTATGCTTAATTTTTGTTGTGGCTCTTGATTTTCATTGTTTTTTGGCTGTGCTTTTTTAACTACATGCGCATTTACTTGTCTATAATCTATTTTTCCGTCTGGCTTAGTTGGGGTAGTTGGTGTTGCATTTACTTTTTTAATATTTGCTAATGAACTTGCTAAATTATTGCTGGATGAAGTTTGAGCTTTAGCTGAGCTTGCTTTAATTCTTGCTAAACTACTTGCAAAATTATTGCTTGAACTTGCGCTTGAAGTAGTTTTAGTGAAATTTTTATTATCATTATTATATGTTTTCTTTTCTTTTGCTTTAGAAACAGCACTGCTAAAGCTTGATTTACCAGTATAAGCAACTGTTCGAGTTGAATCTTCTTCGATTAATTTTGCAGGGATTTCATCCAAAAATCTTGATTTTGGATTGGTTTGATAGTTTCCAAAAACTCTTCTTGATTTAGCATGGGTTAAAAAGAGCTTTTCTTTAGCTCTTGTGATACCCACATACATCAATCTTCTTTCTTCTTCTAATTCATTGTTTCCAACGCCAAATGCTATACTTCTGCCATGAGGAAAAATTCCATCTTCCATGCCTGCCATAAATACAACAGGAAATTCTAACCCTTTAGCAGCATGGAGCGTCATTAAAGTAACCGCTTGTTCATCAACTTTATCTTTATCTGCTTCATCAATATCAGAAACTAATGCTACCTGAGATAAGAAATTACCTAAAGGACCCATATCGTCTTCAGAATCAAGCGCTAAGTCATCTTCTTCAAATTCTTTAACAACATTGATAAATTCTTCCAAGTTTTCTAAACGAGATTGGTTTTCAATGTTATCTTCTTGGCGTAGTGCAGGGCTATAGCCTGTCGTTTCTAAAACATAAGCAACGTATTCAGATAGACTATAATCATTTTGAACAGCACTTATAGCTTCAATTGTTGCATAGAAATTTTGAAGTTTTGCCTTTGTTCCAGCATTAATATCTTCAATTTCATCTAAGTGTTTTAGCGCACTATAAATGCTTTCTTCTCTTTCATCTGCCCAAGTAGCAAGTTTTTGAATTGTAGTATCTCCTAAACCTCTTTTTGGTTCATTTATAATTCTTTTTAGTGCCTGAGAGTCGTTATGATTATAGATTAATTTTAAATATGCAATGATGTCTTTAATTTCTTTTCTATCGTAGAATTTTAATCCGCCCACAATTCGATATGGAATAGAATAGCTCATTAGAGCTTCTTCAATTGAGCGAGATTGAGAGTTTGTTCTGTATAAAATTGCAATATCGTCTTTATTTATTCTTAAATTTTCAATTTTTTTAGCAATGTATCTGCTTTCGCCAAAGTCGTCATTTGCTTCATAAAGGCTTATTTTTTCACCATCTCCTTTATTTGAATAAAGATTTTTATCAAGACGCTGTTCATTATTTTTAATTACTTCATTTGCGGCTTCAAGAATTGTGCCTGTTGAGCGGTAATTTTGTTCTAATTTGATTAATTTAGTGTTTTCATAATCTTTTTGGAAATTTAAAATAATTTTAAAATCAGCTCCACGCCAAGAATAAATTGATTGGTCAACATCACCCACAGCGCAAAGTGAACCGATTTCATCTTTTGAACCATCTGATGGATATAAATAGTTAATTAAATCATATTGAGCTTTGTTTGTATCTTGAAATTCGTCAACTAAAATATGCTTAAATCTATCAGCGTATTTTTTTCTCACTTCTTCATTATCTTTTAAAAGATTAACTGCAAGCATTAACATATCATCAAAATCTAGAGCATTATTTAGTGCTAATTGGCGCTCATATTCATAATATATTTCAGATATTTTTTGTGTGTAATAATCTCTTGCTAATGTTGCATACGCATAAGCGTCTTGCATTTTGTTTTTAGCGTTAGAAATGGCTGCCCTTACTGTTTTAATTTCAAAAGATTTTTCATCAATGTTTAATTTTTTAAGAGCATTTTTGATGATTGTTTTAGTATCTGTATCATCATAAATAACATAATTATTATCCCATTTTCTGCCGTCTTTTGTTTTATAGTTTTCTAAATCTCGACGAAGAATGCGTCCGCAAATATTGTGGAAAGTTCCAACCCACATTCTTTTAACTATATCTTCACCAAGATAATTTGATAAACGAGCTTGCATTTCTTTAGCTGCTTTATTTGTAAAAGTCACAGCAAGTACGTCATTTGGGGAGACACCTGATTTAACAAGGTTTGCAATTCTCGATGTTAAAACTTTTGTTTTTCCTGAGCCAGCTCCTGCTAAAACTAATATTGTACCGTTTTTTTCAATTACGGCTTCATTTTGTTGTTCGTTTAATCCTTGTAAAAAAACGGCTTCAGTCTGCATTTAACTCTAAACTCCCCTTGACTATTTTAGATATTCCCAAAAATGTGGAAATATGATATTATTATAATCACATTATACAGGAAAAATTTTTAAAGGAATAAGTAAAAAATATGGAAGAAAATTTCGATAAGCAAAGTCAACCTTCAATTATGGTGCCATTAGAGGATATGGACAAAGTTGAACAAAATGACAATGATGTTGATGTTTTAGCTCAAGAACTTGCTACAATTCGCCAAAGTGCTAAGAAAATTGCGATTATTGGCTCAAGAAATTTAACTATTACTCATCAACAAATTATCGAAACATTAACTACAAGCCTTGTAATGCAAGGTAATACAATAATTACTTCAGGTGGTTCATCAGGAACAAATGCTGCCGCTATTCGAGGCGCTCTTAAAGCTAATCCTGAAAAATTAAAAATCATTCTTCCTCAAACAATTGGTCAGCAGCCATCTGACGTTCAGGACCAATTAATTGGCGTTCCGAATATTATTGAACATCCTGATAGAGCAATGATGACATTGGCTGATGCTTCTCGCATTTGTAACCGAGAAATTATATCAGAATGTCAGCAGTTGATTTGTTTCTTGTCGCATTCGTCTAACACGCTTCATAAGGCAGTCGAATTTGCAGAAGAATCACATAAAGTTGTTACAGTATTTTATTTAGACTAATTTAAAACCCCTCAATGTTGAGGGGTTTTAAATTTAATATTTTATCTAAATACAAAAAAATGGAGGGATTTATCCCTCCAAAACTGTCTGGAATTAAGAATAGCTGGAAGTATGAAAAAGATTAATTATATTATTTGCGCCTAATAAAACCTAAACAATTACACACTTGGGTAATATTTGAAAGGCATGTTGGAAATTAATTAAAAATAATAAGTGTATTTTGGACAGTTATTAATAAAAAAATATTAAATATGTCTAAAAGCAAGTGATAGCCTGAAAAAAATATTTTAAAAATAGGGGTTGACAAATGTAATTTTTAGTTGCATAATAAAAACATAAAGAACAAGTGTTCAGCGAACACTAAAAAATAAAAAAACAAGAGGTGAGAAAACCAAAATGTTAACAATTAGCTCAATAAAAAATGTACAAAGTACAATTAATAATAAAAATATAAGCTTCAAAGCTGGTGTTCAATCTAACTACGGAGCAGATGTAATCAACAATACAAGCTCTTCAAGAGAAGCAAGTTTCTTAACAGATTTCTTGGGAACAATTAAACAATCTCCACTGTTTTATGAAACATTCTTAAAAAGACAAATTTCAATTGAAAAAGGATTAAACACTGAAAACAAAATTAACACATTAGTGTAAAAAGCATTATCAACACCTAACAACACAATCTCGAAGCATAAACAACAAACAACAGCCTTATCGATTTCGGTAAGGCTTTTTAATTGATTTTTTCATTAATTGTATAATTAACACTCAAAAAGTCATGCTTTTATTTTTCTATAAAAATTTTTTACATTCCGTTATAAATAATTGAAGCTAATAAATATTTAATGTACGCTAAGTGAAAGTATTAGAATATTTTAAGGTAATTTTTTATGTATGACAATGAATACTTTGTAGTAGACATGGCGTCTTGCTCATCAACAGGAGAAATCATCAACAGTCTTTCTTTGGCTTTAGAAACTCTTAATCATACAGGCAAAAAGATTGTTATGAAATTAAATGACAGTTATTTAAATCAATCTCAAATGCTTAGTATACAATCATTAATTACAAGTTACGGTTGTATTTTGGATACTGTTGAAACAATTAATGAAGATACTGCTAAAATTGCAGAAAATATGAATTTGTTTGTTCAAAAACCAATTGAAAAAAGAATTGACGAAAAATATGAAAAAGAAAATAGTTCAAATTTTGAGCCATTTACAATTAAACCTGAACCAAAACCAGAATTAATTTCTTTAAAAGACGTTAACGGCTTGCATTTTGAAGCAGATTTAGATGCAATGGAACAGAGACAAAGTCAAATTAATATAGCGTCTGACTTAACTCAAGCAGGAATTAGTTTATCTAGTGATTTTGAAACAATTGAAAAGCAAATTTCTAATCAGTACGGAATGAATGAAGAAATTTCAACAACTGTTGAAACTTTCCCAACAGTTGCTCCAATCACTGAAACTCCGGAATTTGCAACTTTTAATCAAGTTGAAGAACATAAAGAATTTGAAAACGCTGAAAAAAATTCAATTGGTGTTTATAAAAAAGCTTATGATGAAAATCAAATACATGATGATCAATGGGAAGAAGTTGATTTTTATGAAACTCCTACCAATGATCCTGTAGTATCTGATACTAAAAATACAACATATATCAACCAAACGCTTCGTTCAGGTCAGATTTTAGAGGCTGACGGCAACGTTGTTATTATTGGTGATTGTCATCCAGGAAGTGAAGTTCGTGCTCTTGGTGATATCACAGTATGGGGTGTTTTATCAGGTATTGCGCATGCCGGTTGTAAAGGAAATATTAATGCTAAAGTTAGAGCGCTAAAAATGAATGCTGTTCAATTAAGAATTGGAAATTGCTATTCAAGACGTCCTGATAGCACAAATATTCCTTATATTATTAGATCATCCATCTTTACCCCTGAAGAAGCACGAGTTGTGGATGGTGAAATTATGTTGTTTAAGATTAATCAAAACTAAAGGAGCAAAATAAATGGCAGGTTCTGTTATTGTTATTACATCTGGAAAGGGCGGAGTTGGAAAAACTACAACTTCAGCTAATATCGGTACGGCTTTAGCTCATTTAGGCTATAAAGTTGTTCTGATTGATACAGATATCGGGTTGAGAAATTTAGATTTACTATTAGGTTTAGAAAACAGAATTGTTTATACAATTGTGGACGTTGTTGAGGAACGTTGCAAATTAAAACAAGCGCTTGTTAAAGACAAGAAAAATCCAAATCTTTGCTTGCTTGCAGCAGCTCAAACACGTGATAAATCAGCACTTGATGCTGAACAGTTAAAAGATATTTGCGAAAAATTAAAAGAAGATTTCGATTATGTTTTAGTTGATTGTCCTGCTGGCATTGAACAAGGATTCCAAAACGCTGTAGCTGGAGCTAACGAAGCAATTGTTGTAACAACTCCTGAAATGAGCGCTATTCGTGACGCTGATAGAATTATTGGTCTTTTAGAATCAAAAGAAGGCGTTGAAAGATACCGCTTATTAGTTAACAGAGTTCGTCCAAAATTAATCAAAGCTAATGATATGATGGGCGTTGATGATGTTGTTGAGATTTTATCTTGCGATTTAATTGGTGTAATTCCTGAAGATACTAACATCATCACTTCAACGAACAAAGGTGAACCGGTTGTTAATGATGAAAAATCTTTAGCAGGTATGGCTTATATTAACGTTGCAAAAAGAATTACAGGCGAAGATGTTCCACTTTTAGACATTGATGAACCAAGCACATTATTAGATAAAATTAAAAAATTCTTTGCGAAGAAAGCGTAGGGGTAAATGAAAGATATTTTTTCAGATTTATACGATAGAGTTTTGAGCTTTTTTACAACTCAAAATTCTGACGATACAAAAATTACAGCAAAAAGCCGCTTGAGAACTGTTTTAATGCAGGATAGAGTTGGTTTTTCAGAACGTGCTATGCAAATGCTTAAAGATGACTTATTGGAATCAATTTCAAGATATTTAGAAATTGAAGAAGATTCTTTTGATTTAAGCATCGATGCAACAGAAAGCGCTACTGTTTTAAATCTTAGCATTCCTGTTATAAGAACAAAATCTGACGAAGAAATAGATGAAGCTCTTAATATTCAAGAAAAAATAAAAGAAGAAAAAACCCAAGAAATTGTTGGCGAACTTCAAGAACTTGTCAAAGAAAAAGCGCAAGAATTAGCTGAGGCTTTAAACGAAGAAAAAGAAAATGACGAAGAAGTTGCTAAGGAAGAAAAAGAAGAAAGCCAAGAAGAAAAAGAAGAACAAAAAGAGGAAAATACAAAAGAAAAAAAGAGCAAATAGTGCAAAATCATGGCATGACTTGAAATTTAGTTGTGTTTTAAATATGATTAAAATTAGCTCATCACAATATAATAAGGAGAAAACCAATGCAGGTTATATTAAAAAAAGATGTACAAAATATAGGTGAAGTAGGCGATTTAGTTAACGTTAAAGATGGTTACGCTAGAAACTACTTAATTCCTAACTCATTAGCTGAAGTTGCTACACCTGGCGCTTTAGCTCAAAGAGAAAGAAACATTGCTAGAATTAAAGCAAAAGCTGAAAAATTACACCAAGAAGCTCTAGCTGCTAAAGAAGAAATTGAAAAAATCGAAACAATTTCACTTTCAGCTCGTGCTGGTGAATCTGGTAAATTATTTGGTACAATCACAACTAAAAAACTTTCAGAAGAATTATTAGCAAAATGTGGTATGGAAATTGATAAAAAATCTATCATTCTTGATAGACCAATTAACCATGTTGGTAATTTTGTTATGACAATCAAACTTTCTTCTAAAGTTAAAGCTCAATTAAACGTTGAAGTAACTGCTTCTGAAACAATTAAAGAAGTTTTTGAAGAAGAAACATCTGAAGAAGTATAAGAAAATTAATAAATATCAAAAAGCTCCGTTAATTACGGAGCTTTTTATGTATCAAATTCGTCAATAATTTTACGCCATTTGAAATATTCCCATTTTTGATTGCTTGTCATTTCTTCGTGCATTTTTTGATATATTTCATCTGCTTTTTCAGGATATTCATCTAAAATATCGTGCAATTGTTTAAGAAGCAGTATGCTATCATCAAATTTGGCATTTTTTGAATTTGAATATTGAATAAATTCTTCTGCAAATTTAATTCTTTCAGCCTTTAATCCTTGAATGAAGCGCAAGTCTGATTGTGTAATTTTTGAAAAATGCGCTCTTATAAATTCAACATTGTCTTCGTTTACTGCATTAAATAAGTCTTTATAGGTGTAATCTTTTGCAAAAGAATATAATGAGTTTAAATCTAATGCTTGATAAACATCCAAATATCTATCATCAGCTTTATTTAAACATGCAATTAAAGAATTTGAAAAGTCGAATACAAATCTATCATCATCTTTTAAATTTATAAGAAATTTCAAGGTTTCAATGTTGTTTTGATTTACACTTTGTTCAGCAATTTCACAAATATCGTCAGCGGAATAATTTGTTGTTGCAGTTTTATTTTGTGTATCAATTAATAATTCATAAATTTCTTTATTGTCTTTAGTTATTTTAGAAATTATGTTTTTTGCATCGTCTTTATATTTTTCAACGCAAGTTCTATATAAATCCATAAATTCGTCTTGTGCATTTTGCAGCATTTCGTTTAATTCTTTACCATCAAACCTGTAGTCTACGCCATTGGTTGCTTTAAGGCTTGAAAGATATTTAAAACACTCTTCATTTTGTCCTTTTTTAAATGCTTTAGCTAAATTGTGAATTTCATCTATTTCAAAAGAAGTATATTTTCCATTTTTTCTTAATCCTGTTACAAAAGCATATTCTTTAGCATTGCTTTTTGTGATTTTTCCAAGGTGCTCTGCTAATTCTTCCGCCATTGAGGTTTCTTCTTTGCTTCGCCAACTGTTAACTTTTGCTAAAAATGTGTTTACAAATTCTGAATTATCTTCATTGATTGAATTTAAAATCTTTGCAATATCGCCATTGTTATAGCCATAACCATAATCGTATTTTTTCGCTATATCAACAACAAATCCTGAGTTATTTTTGTTCATTGCTTCAACAATGCTAACAATTTCATCACTTTCAATAGCTTGAGTTAAATTTGTTTTTAGCAATGTTTTAAAAATTGGTAAATTATCTTTATCAATCATTTCATTGAGTCTTTTTATTTGACTCTTTGTAAAAGGCTTTCCTTGTTCTTCATCTAAATATCTTTTTAAAAATGTAAAAAGTTCTTGAGAAATATCCTTTTTTCTTACTCTTGAACTGAGTATAAAGTCGTTGCTAAATTTTGAATATGCTTTGTTTGCCAATCCTATGCCGCCGCAAGCAATTAATGCTCCCGAAAATAATACTGCAGCCATTTTTAAATATTGTGTTTTTGATGAATCTTTTTGAACTGAATTATCAACAACTACAGGCTTTTCTTCTTTCGGAGCCTGTTTTTGAACTGGAATATTTAAATTTATCTGTTTTATTTCATTAGACATAGATAATTATTTAAAAACATTAATTATAATAAAATTGCCAATTTTTAAAAAAGTCAATAATTTTTTTAAAAAATACTTTATTATGTTATGGAAGAAAAATTAATTTATAAAAACTTTAATATTCCAGAATTTAATAAAGTTGATGTTAAGGCTGATGAGCCTTTGAAACATCAAATAAATACTGCAACAAAACCAATCGAAGACGATAGTTTTGAAAACAGTAATAGTAATAAATCAAAAACTTTATTAGAAAAACTTTTTAAAAAATCAAAACAGCCGCAAGTTGCAAAAGATTTAACACTCGATACTTTGACTACTCTTGGTGCTTTTACCGTTGGCGCATTAGCTAAAAAGGGTATAACTTTTGTAGATATGTTTGCTTCAAATATGTCTAATTCAAAATCAACAAAAGCCCTAAAAGCGCTTAATTTTGCAATTCCATTTGCTGCAAGTTTTTTAATTCGTCCGGTTTTAAATGGGATAAATAATTTAACTCTAACTAAAGAAGACAAAAAAGAAAACAAAAATAATTGGAAGTCTAATTTATCAAATGGTATTGGCGCAGCTTTGATTACTAATTTTGCACCATTAGCACCTTTGGCTTTTGTTTCAAATGCGTTTGTGAGTTATGCTTCAAATAATGAAAACAAAGAACCGTCCATGTCTGATTTTATAAAACAACATGCAGATAATTTTATAATTGATATTGCTGCTTTTTCGGTTTTGACGCTAGGTGCACTTAAAAATGGACGTGAAATTGATAAAATTCAAAAAATTATACAAAAAGCAAAAGTGAATGCTGCTTCTTGTGTAAAATATACTATGCCGGAAGACTCTTTAACTCAATTCCAATCGTTGGCTCGTGATCTTGGGTTTGATTTAAGCATTTTAATTGATAAAGAAAATGGCAAAGTTAATCTTTCTGAAGCTGTTAAATTAGATGAAGAGTTAATGGATATCCTTCTTGAAAAAGGACAAGATGGAAATATTGAAGGCAAAATGAGAAAATTAGAAGAAATGAACATTTTCTTGCCAAAATATTTTCAAACAATAATGGATATTCCTGATGAGCTACAAGAAAAATTATGCAAACAAATTGATGAAATAATAGCCGGAAGAGAAGCTCAAAAAAATCAAAATAGATGGTTGAAAGATGGAAATTACGTTACAAACTATGCGCTTGATGAAGCTTTTGAAAGGTTTGAAAAGAAAAATTGGAGCCTGGAGGGTTTAAAAGATTATCAAGCAATTATAAGAAAAATAAAAAGCAATTGCCCTGCTTCAAGAAGCGTTGATGATGCGCAAGGAATTATTGACGGCATTTATGGCAGCGGTAAATATACCATTGTTCGTGGCGGCAAAAAAGACGGTCTTTTAGGGGTTGGCTCAATTGCTGAATCATATCTTGCAAAAGATTCCGATGGAAACGAAGTTGTTGTTAAATTGCTTAAAAAGCAATTTGAAGATGGCAAAAAAGTTGAAAAAGATAAAAAAGCTTTAATGAAAAAAATTGAAGATAAAAGCGATATTAAAGAAGGTTTTTATATTACTTTTGGACCTCAAAAACACACTATTTTTAGTACTGAACATCAAACCTATGATAAAAATTTAGTTGAAAATATGTGTCAAGTTTGGGAGAAAGAAACTGATTTATCGCAAGAAGCCATTAGCGCAGGTCAAATCAAAGCTCAAGCAACAAAATATCAAGCAATTGAACCGATTGATGCAAAAAGAAGCATCTTTATTATGCAAAAAGCTCAAGGAGTTCAATTAGATAGTGATGATATTGCAGCTAAATGGCAAGAAGCAGGGCTTGATGAGCAAGATTTTTCTAATTTTGTAGATAATTATATTGCTGCATATTGTGAACAATTGTTTGCTTTGCCTGACGAAGCACAGAAAGTTGTCCAATCAGATCCACATGGTGGAAATATTTTGGTTGATTTAGCTAAAATAAAAGGGTTAAAAGATAAAAAAAGCACACCTATTACGATAATTGATTATGGAAATACCATAAAAACAACAAGAAAAGTTGCAGCTAAAAATTTATTTAATCATATCGATTATTTATTTGGAAACACCGATTTAATTGCAAGAAACTTGCTAAGCGGTGCAGATTTAAATGGTAAAAACTTAGAAGACGAAGTTAGATCATTGTCTTTAGAATTAAAAAATAATATCTTTAATTGCGATACGAAAATCGATACAAAAAATCCTATTGAAATTTTTAGAGCTGCAAATGATTTTTGTATAGAATATATGAGAAGAAATAACATTATTCCAAACGCTACAAACATCAACCAAATGAAAGCGGAAGAAACCTATATTTTATCTAATCTTGGTTGTTTAAGACGAATTGCGGATGGTTGCGGATATGATATTTCAAAGGCAATTGATAAAAAACGTATTATCAAACAATTAATTAAGGAAATGTCACGCTCTACGATGAAATCTTTCAAACAAGCTCCGCTATACACAATGAAAGAATTGTCATCAAGAATTAAATTTATTACAAAAAATCCAGAGCATGCTTTTAGCTGTTTGAATTTAAATTTTGAATTGTTTAGCTAAAATTATTCATCATTAAATAACCATTGAATCATGTCTGATTTACCATCGCCGTTAGAGTCTTCTCTAAAGCCATCATCTTCCATGTCGTAATGAGTTTTACTTTTAGACCAATCAACAAATTTGTCGCCTTGGCTTTCATCATATTCAATAGTATTTTTTAAGCCAGTTGAAGTTCCATCAACCCAAATGCCAACAGGGATGTTGAAAGATGTTTTTTGTTTAGTGTAGCCTGTTAAAAGCGCAACTTTAGAGAATTGATACCCGTTTCCATCATTAAATGTGGTGCTGTTTGCAATTCCTGCTGCATAGGTTCCGCCGTTACTATAGCCAACAAGAACAATATTGTCTTTATCAATTTTGTGGTTTTTAGAAAAACTATTCAATATTTCATCAATATTTTGAGCAGCAGTTTCACAATTTCCACCCATGGTAGGACAAATTATATAACCATTAAAGCTGGTTGTAACGCCGTCTGCTGCAAGTCTTTCGGGGTTAAGCGCTTGATTTTGTAGTGAATTTTTGCTTCCATTTGCGCCATGTAAAAAGACAATAACAGGTAATTCTTTATCTACGTCTGCACCATTTGCCATAAGGACTTTATAATCCATATTTGTTTTTTCGATATCTGTAACTTCGCTATAGCCTTCATAAGGTATGAAAACGTCGCCTTTTTCGCTATAACCATATTCATCTATCATAGATTCTTCGTATGATTTATTTAAATAGGTTTTAATTTCTTCTAATTTCCCTTTTTCGGTGTTTAGTGTATCTTTTGCAGCTTGAAGGTTTGTGCTTGCGGTTTCACGAGCTGTATTATATTTTTCAATAGCAGCTTTAGTCGCTTCATTGCAGGTTTGTGTAATTTTCTGTTCAATTTCTGTTCTTGCAGTTTCTAATTCGCTTAATTTGGTATTGCACTCATCAAGGCTTGTTTGAGCTTGTTGCTTTTGCGCTTCAAGCTTTTGTTTTTCTGCTGTTTTTGTTTCTTTGTCTTGTGTTAGCGATGTTATCTGTTGATTGATGTCTGTACGTTTTTGTTCAATTGCTTGTTGCGCTTCTTCATCATCAGCAGGAGCGTTGGATAGCGAGGCTAGCGCAGCTTGAAGACCTGATATATTGGCATCAAGAGCTGATATATATGACTCATAAGATGTAATTTGTACATCTAAGTCATTTATTTGTGTGCTAAGTTGAGTTATTTGTGTATCTGTTTGAGTGATTGCATTTAGATTTTCATCTCTGCTTGCTAATAGCGCCGGGTCAATGTTATCTTGGCTTATGGCTTTGTCATATTCTTCTTTTGCTTTTGCAATATCTGCTTGATTTTGGGTCATTACAGTGTTCACATTTTGAGATTTTGCAGAAATGGTGGATTGTTGCTCGTTGTAAGCAGTTTCAAGTTTTTCTTTAGACATTTGGCTATAATCCACATCGGCATCTTGAGTGGTGTTGGCTGTTGTGTTTGCAGTGTTTGCCGTGTTCGTAGTTCCGCCACCGCCACTATATCCGCCACCAGCGCTACCGCCTCCTGAGGCTCCTGCTGAAGAGGTTGCTGCTTCAATTTGTTCATTTTCTTCAAGATTGATTTTAGAAGCATCATATTTGCCATCTTCTACTTTTTGAAAGCCTTTTTCTAAATCATCAAATGAAAATTCTTCTTCATCATCTCTGTAGTTTTGTTCGTTTGAAAAAGTAAGGAATTTTTTTATTTCTTCTTCGCTTAGCCCATCTTTTCCATCTTCATCAATGTTTTGCGCAAATTCTTCTTCTTCAAATAAGCCGTTTAAAAGCTCCAACATGAAGTTTTCATCTTGGTTGTTTGAATTTTCTTCTGGCAGTACAAATTTTCCGTCTTTGATTTCATTATCCAATAATTCAGAAAAATTTAATTTATTTTTTTCTAAATTGATGTCGTATTCTTCATTTATAAATTCTTTGAATTGTTTGCTGTATGTAAAAATGCTAGCACTCGTAAGCTCATCATCTTCGTTGAGCTTGGGTTTAATGCCTAAACTTTCTAAATACTCTTTAAATTCTACTTTAAGAGATTCAAAATTGATGTTCATTTTACCTTTGAGTTAATATACACACATATAGTTTAACGACATATACTCTTGAAACTTTAGAATAAATTGGGTTTTTGACGAAATTTTAACTTTTTGTTACAAAGTTTTTGCGTTTTAGACAGTTTTTAAAAATAAGTTTTAAGGATAAAAAAACGAGGAGCAAACCTGAACCAAGCGAGCTTAGCGATAGCTTAGCAAGCGACGGTGAATGGCGTACTGTGTGAAGCACGACGGCGGCTGCGATGAGCCGGCGCCGAGTGCGCAAACCTT
>SUTT01000051.1 GCA_015152565.1 Cyanobacteria bacterium SIG27 | reverse complement strand
TTTTATGCAAGATAATTCTGATAAAATTGCAAAATTCAAGATGGCTATTGGTGAAGTTTTTTCCAATTTAAGAATTACTAATGGCGATATTTCCTTGAACAAACTAGCACTTGAATATGAAATCGATAAAGGCAGTTTGAGCAAATTAGAAAGAGGAGTATATGATTGCAGGCTTTCAACAGCATGGAAGTTGGCACAAGCTAATGGTATTAAATTTTCAGATTTTGCAAAATTATTAGAAGAAAAATTAGGTAAAGATTTTACTTTTATAGATTTATAACCCTGCTTTTTAAATCACTAATTTTTTAGTGTATAATTAAATGTTTGGAAAAATGTATAGCAATTTTTCATAATCACGCATCAATTTTAACTTATGCTAATTCATCAAGAGTTTTTTTATAACCTTTGCTGACACTTCTTTTCATGCTAGAAGCTTCTAATTCTAGCATTTGAATTTGTCTTTTGTGTTCTTCAACTTTTGCCATAATTTCATTATAGCTTTCGTGTCTTTTAGTTATTGGATGATTAAAATCTGAACCAAAGAATTTTTTAGCAAACCCAATAACTCCAGCAGTCGCACAAGAGCTTTTATGATCACCAAACAGTGACAATGCTGCTGGCGCTTCATCTCTACAATCATAAGATTTGCCATCTATTTTTACTTCAAAAGGTATATTGGTTGAAATATCAGATTTTCGCCATTCATCAAGAGATTGAGCATTAATTTCAAATGTATCAAATTTATCTGTATGTTTAATTGCCTGAACTGCGTTAATAAATTGAACAGTTTGATTGAAGATACCTAAATCATTTGTTAATTTGGCGTTTTCAAGAGCTTTTTTAAAAGATTCATTCATAATAATCTGAGCGCCAAAATTTTGATTAATATTATTTACTTTCATTTATTTCCCTTTCTGATATCTGCCTTGTTTGAATATATAAAACTGCTAAACAAAAATTTTTGCGCACAACAATAAGATTTATTTATACCAAACCTTAAAATCATTAATTTCAGGAATGAAATTTTTATCGTAATTACCACTATAATTATTTAATACCCCATCTAAATCAATTAAAATTGTTGGCGAGATTTTAAAAGAATTGAGACAAGATAGCAATAATTCAATAAATAATTTTTGCAGACAATTTGATTTTGACAGAGGAAATTTCAGCAAAATTGAACGAGGAGTTTTAAGTTGCAGACTAGCTACAATATACAAAGCTTGCGAAGCGCTAAATATTAAATTTTCAGATTTTGCAAAATTATTAGAAGAAAAATTGGGTAAAGATTTTACTTTTATCGATTTATAACCCTGCTTTTTAAATCACTAATTTTTTAGTGTATAATTATCTTATGATTATTTCAGATAATGAACAAAATAAGCCTAAAACAACCACTAATCCAGATTTAAGCAAAGAATGTATGGAATGTGAAGAATGCTATGAAAAAAACATTCGTCCGCTTAATTTTGAAGATTATATTGGACAAAGCTCAATTAAAGAAACTCTTAAAATCTCAATTGAAGCTAGCAAAAAAAGAAATACTCATCTAGACCATTTATTGTTTTATGGCCCACCAGGGCTTGGCAAAACCACTTTAGCTCAAATTATAGCTAACGAGCTAAATACAAATATTAAAATTACGTCTGCTCCCAGTATTGAAAGACCAAGAGATATCATCGGCATTTTAATGCAGATGAAAGAAGGAGAAGTTCTTTTTATTGATGAAATTCATCGTTTAAATAAAATCGCAGAAGAAATACTTTATCCTGCTATGGAAGATTTTTCAATTGACCTTACAACAGGAAAAAGCCAAAGTGTTAAAACAATGAGAATACCAATTCCAAAGTTTACTTTAATTGGTGCAACGACAAAAGCAGGAAGCTTATCAGGTCCATTAAGAGATAGGTTTGGAATAATTCATAGACTAGAATTTTACACAGTTGAAGAATTAGCGACAATAGTTAAAAGAACAGCTAGTATTCTAGAATTTAATATAAATGACGATGGCGCAAGAATTATAGCCGAGCGCTCACGCTGCACTCCAAGGATTGCTAATCGCCTAGTTAAAAGATGTGCTGATTGGGCAATTGTTAAAGGAGATGGAAAAATTACATCCGAAATTGCAACTGCGGCACTTGAAGCACTAAAAATTGATGAAATTGGGCTTGATGTAACAGATAGAGCTTTTTTAAATTTAATGATTAATTCTTTTGAAGGTCGCCCTGTTGGAATTGAAACACTAGCTGTTGCATTAGGCGAAGATATTCATACAATTGAAGATGTTTATGAACCATATTTAATTCAAAAAGGATTAATCGCAAGAACTCCGAGAGGAAGAAAACCAACGAAAGAGGCCTATAAACACCTTGGAGTTAACTTAAATAATTATCAATTAGACTTATTTTAATCTTTCTTTTTAAGATATTCAGAATAATTTTTCTTTAAATCTGCATACATTTCATGCATTGTTGTTTCGATTTGTCTTCTGATGTTTTCAACTTCATCGTCTGTTGGGTTTTCAGGTACCGGTATTGGTTCACCAAAAAGCATAACAAGCTTTGTTCCAATTAAAGGAAATCTAAATTCATCCCAAGAATTGAATTTTAAAAATCTTTTTTGTGGACTCCAATAAACCGCAGGAACAATCGGAGTATTTGTCATTCTAGCTATTTCTATAATTCCTTTTTTAACTACTCTGTTTGGTCCTCTTGGTCCATCAATCGTCAATGCGCCATTATAGTCTTCTTCTTTTATTTTTTTGATTAATTCTAAACTTGCTTTTGTGCCACCACGATTTTGTGAACCACGAACAGTTTCAACCCCAACTGCATTTGCAGCACGAGAAATAATTTCTCCGTCTTTTGAGTTTGAAACCATAATGCAAGTTTTTTTATACATATTACAAGAAAAAACTCCGCATTGATGTGCATGCCAAAGAGCAAAAACGCATTTTTCTTTTGGATAATTTATGCATTTACAGGTATAGAATATTTTTTCTAATTTAAATAATGCATTAACAAATGCTGAAATTGCTTCAAAAGCGTATTTTTTCTTAAACGTATTAAATGTATCTTTAAAACCCATATTCCCCTCTATTTGTTTATTGCTTCATCTATTTTATCCCAGTCAAACCTGCGATAAGGATATTTTTTTTCTTCTTTTTGCTTAAAGAGTTTTTTAATTTTATCAAACATCTCTTCTTTTGAATAGTTAAAAATGTCAATTTGTTCAATGTCTAGTTCATTACATAAAGTTTTGATTTTTTCATCATAGCTTAAAGCTAGTGTCTTTGATTTTAGTGCTGATGAAATAATCAAGCCATGGAGCCTTGTTGAGATAACATATTTTGAATTATTGATAATATTTATCGTATCTTGGGGTGATTTTGCGCTAATATAATCAGCACTAACTCCATATTTTTTAAGTTCTTGAATAAATTCAAGACAAATTTTTTCATCTATTTCATCTTGAAAAGAAAATACTTTTATTTTCTCATCTGAAATTTGCGAAATTATCCAAGCTAAATTTTGAATAAATTCACTATCAATTCCTTTGAATTGCCTTAATTGAATAATTATTCCGCTTTTGTTTTGAGATATTTTTTCTTCTTGAACTAAAGAATAAGCAGGGTCTGAAACTAAAGTAGCATCGATATTAAACGATTTAAGATATTTTCTGCTTTTTTCATCTCTAACAGATATAAAATTTGTCATTTTTAAAATAGACATTGTAGCTAGTTCGGGAATTTTTCCAATAATTGGTTCAATTCCTTGAGCAAAGATTATTACTTTTTTAAAAAATATTTTAGCTAAAAAAATTATAAAAAGGTAATAAAAAAGGCTAAAATTGCTTGTTTTATTTTGCAGTAAACTTCCGCCACCAGAAATTAAAATATCGCATTTTGAAATTGCTTTTAAAATTTCAAAAGGTTTTTTAAAATGAAAAACATTAACATCATATTCTTTTTTAACCTCGTCGCAATTGTTGCACAAGGCACTAACGCTAAAACCATTTTTTTTCAAATGAGAAGATAAAGCATAAAAAATCGCTTCATCTCCAAAATTATTAAAACCGATATAGCCCGATACAAGAACGTTTTTCATATTATTTTTATAACATGATTTAAAATAGAGCGCAAAAACGATACAAAACTAAATTATTCTATTTAATGTATTTATATTTTTGATGTTTAGTCTAAAATATAGCTATGGATAAAAATATTTTAATTATTGGGCTTAATTCGGAGTTGGCTCAAGACACCATAAAAGAATTAAAACAAAACAACTGGAACATTTACGCTACATCACGTCAAATTGGAATGATAGATGAAAAAGTGCGTGAATTTCATCTTGATGTTACAAACGAAATGGATTTTATTCATTTAAAAGAAAAGTTCAAAGACTTTAGGTTTGATGTTATTTTGAATTTTGCAGGAATTGCAATTGCAGGTGCGGTTGAAGAACTAGACGAATTAGAGCTTAAAAAACAATTTGATGTTAACTACTTTGGTTTACTTAGAATAATTAAATATTTTACACCTTTTTTAAACCAAGGTGGACGTTTAGTTAATGTTAGCTCTATGGCATCATACGGAATATTCCCGTTTTTAAGCCCATATTGCTCTTCAAAAGCAGCAGCAGATATTTTACTAAATTCTTTCTCAATTGAAAATGATGTTAAAGTTGTTTCAATTAGACCCGGAGCAATTGCAACAAAATTCTGGGAAACATCAATCGAATTAAACAAAAACACATTCAACTCCCAAAAAGAAAAGTTTAAATCAGAAAAAGAATTTTTAGTTGAAAATGCTAATAGAAATTCTCTTCATGCAACAAGCCCAATTTATGTTGCTAAAAAAATTGCTCAAATTGTAGGATTAAAAAATCCTAAACCGGTATATAATATTGGTTTAGATGCAAAATTAACAAAATTAACAAGATTTTTACCACCAAAATTCACAAACAAACTAATCAAGTTAGCTTTAAAAATGAGGATTAAAAAGAAAAAATAAATGAAAAAAAGACAAAAAATATTTTTCGTATATCCTCCTGCTCCCATTATGAATAGAGAAGACAGATGTCAACAACCAACATCTGATACTTTTGTTATTCCTCCATTACCTCCTGTTGACATGATGAGTTTATCAGCAATAGCTAAAAAAAGAGGGTATGAAACATTTTTTAGAGATTACAGCTTAAAAAATGAAACCGTTTACGACTTTTTAAGAGATTTAAGAGTTTATAAACCTGACTTTTTAGTTTTAAACGTAGCTTCAACAACTTTAGAAAAAGATTTATCCATCCTAACACAAGCAAGAGATTCTCTTGAAGATACCGTTGTTATTGTTAAAGGTGCAATATTTAACTTTAATTCTTATGCAATTATGCAAAAAAATCCTGAAATTGATGTTGCTCTTCGTGGCGAAATTGAAGAAGCTTTTGATGAGATAATTCAATATAAAAGCTTTAAAGAAATCAAAGGAATAACCTATCAAATAAACAATAAAATCATTTCAACCACCGATAGAGAATTAAAAGACGATATTGATCATCTTCCAATTTTAGATAGAGATTTAATTGATAATTCAATATATCAAAGACCAGACACCAAAAAACCACAAACAATAATCAGGGTTTCAAAAGGTTGCCCAAATCATTGTTTTTTCTGCCTTGCAACACCATTAAACGGTAAAATTGTAAGGTACAGAAACCCGGAATTAATCGTTAAAGAAATTAAAGAATGTGTTTCTTTGTATAACATTAAGGATTTTATTTTTTGGTCTGATATTTTTAATATGGATAAAAAATGGGTTCAAAAGCTTTGCAGATTAATAATCGAATCAAATTTAAAAATAAGTTTTTCAACCAACACAAGAGTTGATACTGTTGATATTGAAACACTTAAATTAATGAAAAAAGCAGGTTGCAGCCTAATTTCAATGGGTGTTGAATCGGGCTCACAAGAACTTCTTGATAAAATGGGCAAAAAAACCACCCTTGAACAAATTAAAAAATCGGTTTCTCTAATTCATCAAGTAGGTATTCAAACCTATGCTTATTATGTTATTGGTTTACCTTGGGAAACAAAAGAAACTCTAAGAGAAACTTTTGATTTTGCTAAAAAATTAAATACTCATTTTGCAACATTTTACACAGCAACTGCTTTACAAGGCACAAAATTTTATGACTATGTAAATAAAAATCGCCTTGGAGATATAAGCCTTGAAAAACCTTATGTTTATCCAAGCGTTAAAAGCTATGCTTTAACAAGCCAAGAAATTTATGATGCAAATAAAAAATTCAATAAAGAATATTATCTAAGACCAAGTTATATTTTAAAAATGGCAACAAATATTAACTCTATAACCAAATTTAAAACATATTATGATACTTTCATTAAACTTTTAAAAGCAAAAAATTAATTAGTGAATAAATACTAAAGCAATTCCCATTACCATCAACCCCAAAACAACGCCACTGATTGAATAGTGACCTGTATCATAGTCTTTTGATAATGGTAATAAAGTATCTAGAGAAATATATGTCATAATTCCAGCAACAAGTGCAAATAACAAACCAATACATAAATCAGGGAATAAGGCTTTAATAATTATAAAACCAATAACCCCTCCTATTGGTTCTGCCATACCGGATAAGAAAGAATATAAAAACGCTTTTCTTTTAGAGTGTGTTGCTTGATATACTGGAATTGAAATCGCCATCCCCTCTGGAATATTATGGATTGATATTGCAAACACAATTCCCAAACCAAGCATAACGTTTTGACTTGTTAAAGTGAATGTTGCTAAACCTTCAGGTAAATTATGAAGCGCAACAACAATTGCAGTAAGCAAGCCCGCTCTTTTAACTTTACCAATTGTAATTTCAGCATTTTCATTTTCAGCACAATCAGTGCTATCAATATGCGCTTCATTTGCACCAATTTGTTTTGTAAACATTGAAGCTTGAATGTGGTCAGGAATAAAAAAGTCAATTAAAACGGCGGTTAAAATTCCAAAACCAAAAAACAAAACAGCAAGCCAAGCACTGTTTGAGCCCATTTGCGCCTTAATCATCTCGCAAGCTTCAGGGTATAAATCAGCCAAAGATACAAAAAGCATAACACCAGCTGAAAGTCCTAAGCCAAAAGAAAGAAATTTAAGCGAATTTCCTTTAATAAAAAAGGTCACAAGACCACCAATAACAGTTGAAAGTCCTGCAATTGTAGAAAATATTAATGCTGTTATGTAATTTTCCATAAATTAATTATATAACAAAAAATTAAATCAAATAAAAGGAGTAATTATTATCAGTTTGTTTGACTAAGTCGTTTGGCTTTAATTAAAATTAAATTATAGGAATAGAATTTGGAGTTTATTATGAATAAATTTTTAGTATGTTTATTAGCAGGTTTAATGACAACCACAACTACTTTTGCGCTTGATGCTGTTTTTGATTCAATGGATAAAGCAACTGAAGTTAAACTAGCACCAGCAATCAAATCATCTACACCATCAACAAATACGCAAGCTGTTAAAAATGTTAATTCAGTTTATTCAACTTCAATTAAAGAACAAAAATTTAACTCAGCATTAGTTAATCTTGACGATGCTCAAGTTGAACTAAGACAAGAGCTTGCAACAACAACAGCAAAATACAATGAAGCCGTAATTGAAAAAAATAAAATGATAGCTAACTGTAAAGCATTAAAAAAAGAAATTAGAGAAATCAATAAAAAGATGAAAAATGTTGATAAATCTAAAAAAATCATCAACAAAAATCTGCAAACAGCACAATAATATGTTTAGATGATGACATGGAGTCATTATTTTAAGAGAATAATTATTGTAATATTTTTTACGGACACTGGGGATAAAAAGTAAATAAAATGAGTCAGACAGCAGACATTGATTCATATAAAAAAATAAACAGACTTTCAGATGAAGAACTATCAGCTCTTTGGGAGCAATATTTAGAAGATAAGTCAATTAAGGAAACTAGAGATAAATTAATCGTTCAATATATTTATCTTGCAAGATACGTTGTAGGAAGAATCAAGGTTAATTTACCTCCTAGTTTTTCTTTTGAAGATATTGTTTCTTTTGGAATTGAGGGTTTAATTGATGCAATTGAAAAATATCATCCATCAAAAGGGGCAAAATTTGAATCTTATGCTCTAATGAGAATCAGAGGGGCAATAATAGATAAAATTCGCTCATCTGATTGGCTTCCAAGAACTTTAAGAAGAAAAATCAAAGAAGTTAAAATTGCAACAGAACGCTTAAAACAACAAATCGGCAGAGCCCCAACAACCAAAGAAGTTGCAGATGTTATGGGACTTAGCGAAGAAAAAATAATTGAAATCATGTCTGGTGATGTTAGCGTTAATTCAATCTATGACAAAAAAGGTGTTGGCGAAGATAGCGTTGAAATAATAGATACTATAGAAGATGAAAATTCCTCACGTCCTGAAGAAGAAATTGAACGTACGGATGCCAAAAAGGAATTGGAGCAGGCTTTGAAAAAATTACCAGAAAGAGAAAGAACTCTTTTAGTATTCTATTATCACGAAAATATGACCTTAAAAGAAATTGGCGAAGCAATAAACGTTTCAGAATCTCGTGTTTGTCAGCTTCATGCGCAAGCAATTATGAAACTAAGAAATATTCTAAGCGCTAATCGCACAGAAAGACTTAACAAAGCTATCATTTAATTATTGTTGTTTTTTATTTTGTGCTAAAATATTCCTTGTAAGTAAATTTAAGGAGTTATATTATGGCAAGAAGACCAATTATTGCTGGTAACTGGAAAATGCACAACAATAAAGCTGCTGCAAAAGAATTAATGGACGGTATTACCTATGGTGTATCAAAATTAGATGCAACTAAAATGCCTGAAGTAGTTGTAGCGCCAACTTATACAGCTTTGTGGCAAGTATATGACTTAATCAAAAATGAACCAAAAATCGCACTTGCTGCACAAAACGTTAATCCAAACCCAAAAGGCGCTTATACTGGCGAAGTTTCTCTTGAAATGTTAGCTGATTTTAACGTTAAATTTGTTATCATTGGACACTCTGAACGCCGTCAAATGTTCAATGAAACTGATGAATTTATTAACCAAAAAGCAATTGCTATTTTAAATGCTGGTTTAATTCCAATCATTTGCTGTGGTGAGACTTTAGAACAAAGAGAAGCAGGCGTTACAGATTCTCATCTTGAAGCTCAAATCACAAAAGCTTTAGCTGGAATTAGCGCAGACGATGTTGCAAAATCAGTTATTGCTTATGAACCAATTTGGGCAATCGGAACAGGTAAATCATGTGATGCTGTTGAAGCAAACAGAACAATTGGCGAAATCAGAAAAGTTGTTGCTAAATTATATTCTGCTGATGTTGCTGATAAAATCAGAATTCTTTATGGCGGTTCTGTTAAACCATCAACAATTGTTGAGCAAATGGCACAACCTGAAATCGACGGTGGCTTAATCGGTGGTGCTTCATTAGAGGCTGAAAGCTTTATAGCTTTAATTGAAGGTGCGATGTAGTTTTAAGTTTATACATAATAAATGCGAGGTTAAAACCTCGCATTTTTATTGCCATATTTTTGTCATTACAAGAATAAATATTGTGTTTAGATTCTTCGCTTCGCTCAGACATACCTCACGCAACTATTTTTCACTAAGTGCACGTGAAAATTCCATTTAACCTTTTTTAAATTTTTATCATCACATCAAAAATCTGGAGAGAGCTTGTGACTTGTTGTTGAGTTTTGGTTCGATACTTATTTTGTATGAGATTAGCTTAACTACAAGCTCTCGACTGTTTTTTGAGTAGATAAAAATTTAAAAAAGAAGAAACTAACATCAAATCAAGCCGTGTTTTTCTCTTTTCCGTCTACTTTTCTCTTTTTCGTCGGCGCATGAGAAAAAAGAG
>SUTT01000006.1 GCA_015152565.1 Cyanobacteria bacterium SIG27 | reverse complement strand
GCAAACCTATGAGCTTCATCACGTATTCTTTGAAATAAATGAAGAGCAGCAGAATTTTGAGCCAAAATAACAGGTTCTTTTTTGTTTGGAAGAAAAACTTCCTCTTCTCTTTTAGCTAATGAAACAATGTTTAATTTAAGCTTAAAACTCTCCATTATTTCAATAACAGAAGATAATTGCCCCTTACCGCCATCAATTATAATTAAATCAGGAGCTTGAATTTGCCCTGATTTAATTCTTTTAAATCTTCGAGATAAAATTTCTCTCATAGATTTAAAATCATCCACTTCGCCTTTTTGAATAGTTTTTAGTTTATATTTTCTATATTTTGATTTTTTAGGTTGACCATTTTCAAAATAAACTCCAGAAGCAACTGTATTTGTGCCTTGGATATGTGAAATATCATAACATTCAATTGTATGAGGGAATTTTGTTAAGTTTAATTTTTCTTGAATATAGCAACCAATTTCATTATAATCATTTTGAATATTTGCTAATTCTTTTAATTTTTGTTGTTCAAGGTTAAAGAGTGCATTTTTTTGCGCCAAAGAAAGAATTTCTTTATCTGCTTTTTTAGTTGCTTTAAAAATATTCACTTCTTTATTTAATCTTAAAGATAGCCATTTTTTGTAAGTCTCAACTTCTTCAAAGACATCAGAAAGTATGATTTTAAAAGGCAATTCTTCATCGTTTAACATTATATAATATTCTCTAATTGTGCTTTGAATGATTTCATCTAAATTTTCGCTATCGTCTAAAATTTGAGAAAAAGAAAAATCTTTTTTATTAATTAAGCGACCTTGGCGAATTTGAAGAATGCTAATGCAGATTAAATTTGAAGAATTAGCAATTCCAATATAATCATAATTTGCTTTAGTTGATTCAATTACAACACTTTGTTTTTCAAGGGTTTTTTCAATATCAGCTATTGAATTTCTATACAATAAAGCTCTTTCAAAATCCATTTTAGAGCTTGCTTTATCCATTTCTTTTTTAAGGGTTTTTATTAATTCTTTTCTTTTACCGGATAAAAATAACTCTGCATTTTTTATAATATTTTTATATTCATCGCTTGTTATCTTTTTTTGACAAGGAGCACTGCATTGCCCAATGTCATAATATAAACAAGGACGAGTTTTATATTTTGGATGATTGCATTTTTTAATTGGAAATATTTTATTAATTACTTCAAGTGTCGCATGCATTGCTCTAGAGTCTGTATATGGACCATAGTATTTACCTTTTAATTGATTTCTGTTAGATTTTCTAACAACTAAAATTCGGGGGTATTCTTCTTTCGTAATTAAAAAATAAGGGAATTTTTTGTCATCTTTTAATAAGATATTGTATTTAGGCTTGTGTTTTTTAATTAATTCGTTTTCTAAAATTAACGCTTCTATTTCAGAGTTTACAACAATACATTCAACACGCTCAATCTGTGGAACCATTACTTGAAGCTTAGGAGAATCTTTTTTATCTCCCATAAAATAGCTATTTACTCGATTATAAAGATTTTTAGCTTTTCCAATATAAATTATCTCGCCTGTATTATCAAAATATTGATAACACCCAGGAAGTTTGGGCATATTTTTAACTTGTTGTTTGATTTGTTCGTTTTTAAAAGCCATAGATAAATAATAACATATTTTTAGGCAATTTTTTTCTTTCAGTTGTTTTGTTGTTTTTGTAATTTAAAGAAAGGTGTGTTAATGAATATTTCTCCAGTTTCTAATTTTTCTTATAGAACTTTAAATTTTAAAGGAAATAACGCTTCAAACCCAATAGAAAATGAAAATAAAAACAGAAGTGAGAGCTTACAAAATAACGGTCTTGAAATAAGATTTACACCAGAAACATATATGCAAATGCAGATAAATTCAACTTTTGATAGATTGGAAGAATACGGATTTTTTACAGAAGATGAAGAAGGAACAATTGATATCAAACCAGAATACGATGTAACTAATGAAGATTTTGAACAATCAGATATGGGTGCTGATATGGTGATTATGTCATTGAAAACAGCTGCAGCTGCAAAAGGTGCAACAACAATTGCAGCACAACATGTCCCAGCATTTGTTAAATTTGAATATAAAAATTACATACAAAACCTAGAAAATAGTATTCAAGAAACAAAAGCTCAACTTGAAACTATAGAATTACCAGATATTGAAGATTTACCCGATATGGAAGAAATGCTAGATAACGAAGAAGCGTACACCATGGAAAACATAGCACAAAGAGGACTTGCAATGCTACCTGAAATCCTTGAAATGCAAGAAGAAATGCTAGAAAAATTTAAAACAACAAAAGCCGAAGGACTAAAAGAAGCGCTTGAAGATACAGCAAAAGCTTCAAACTTAATGTTCTTTAGAATAATTGGCGATGGTTTCAAAGGAAATGCTAGAGGAATTGTTAACAATTTAACAAACGACATTGAACTTCAAGGTGAACCAGAAATCACAGATAATGGAGATGGAACATCAACATATTTATACACTAACATTCTTGGTACAAGATGTGAAGTAATAAGAAACAATCAAAATGGCGACTACATTCGAGCTTCACAAAAAGATATAGCAGGAAATACTGCGTTTGAAGTTGATTTTAATCCAAATGGCTCAATTAAAAGACTTGATTATGTAAATGAAATTGATAAATCAATTGTTTCTATAGCTCAAAAAGAAAATAGAGTGATTGCAAGGCAGATATTTAACGGCTTAGTAACAGAGCGAACATTCATCAAAACAGAAAATGATACTCTAAAACAAACATCTGTTAGAATTTTCACAAAATAAATATATAAAAACACTCAAATAAAAAAACAAAGGACAATAATCGTTCTTTGTTTTTTTATTTGCAAAATATTTCTTAACAAAAAGACAATTATTTACAAAGTATATACTTTATATATATTATCAAGCATAACGAGGAATATATGATAAATTCACTTTTTGGAAAAAATTCATCAAAAAAAAGCACATTAAATCCAGACTATTTGTCTCATGGCACAACAATTCTATCATTAAAAAGTGGTGAACAAAGCAAATTAAATACAAATGAACCAATTTTTCCGCAAATTTCAGATAATTTTAATTTTTCGGATATTGGTGTAACGCAATGTTCGGCTGTTGATAATAATTTCTGGAATAATATAAAAGGCATCTGGAAAGATATTATAGATGGCGAGTCCAAAGATGGCGAAATTGGAAATTCAAAACAGGGAGCAACTGGTGACTGTTGGCTATTGGCTGGTGTAAATGCACTAAGCTACACCCAAGAGGGCAAAAAAATGATTTCTGATGCCCTTGAATATAAAAAAGGTTACACTGTTGTACATACTGCATGTGGCGATTATGTAGTTTCTGACGAAGAAGTTAGATTAACCAAGGCAGATAGACAATATTCTGATGGCGACGACGACATGATTATTTTTGAACTTGCGGTCGAAAAAATTATTGACGATGTTGCAAATGGTAGAGTAAGCATAGATGCCGAAGCAAGTGATTTATTAAAAAATGCAGTAAAAGGCGAACAAGGAACTACAACAGGAAAATCTTCCACAGAAGGTGGAAATTCTGGCGGTTTAATTTACATATTGACCGGAAAAATGGCAAAACGCTACACTAAAAGTGAAGATATATCTGCTCAATTAGATACTTTTTCCAAAAATGGCAACAAAAACTTCACTATGACTTGTGGGTTTAAAGCAAATATTGATGAATCAGGTAAAAAAAGTTCATATGTCGTTAAAGATGCACACGGAAATGATGTTGAATTAATAACATCGCATGCATTTTCTGTCAAAAATGTTGATGATAAATACGTTACAATTGTTAATCCTTGGGATTCAAGTAAGGATATCGTACTAGACAGAGAAACATTTATGGAATATTGTTCTGACGTAGAATCTTGCGACTTATCAAGTGCAAATCCGACACAAGATTACTTTAGACCAAAAATGTATTACAACAAAAATGGAGATTTGGAAAAATCTATTGATAAAGACAAAGAAGGAAATGTCACAAAATACACATACAACTATAACAAAAAAGGGGAGTTGACAGATATTAATTGCAATGCAAATTACATTGATGGAAGATATTTAGAATACAAATGGAATGCTGATGGCAAATGCACATATGCTCAAAATGGCAATAAAGACACTAATATTGCTTTAATAAGAAATTATGATGATGAAGGAAACATAACCAATGTATATTTTGGAGAATTAGATAGTAATGGCGGATTAAAATATACATTTACCGAAATGAATTCAGATATTGCAGATAGAATTTTAGATAACGATATGCTAAGTTACGAACAGCTTTCAGCGCAAGATATTTTTTCTTTAGCGAAAAATTTAAACGATACACAACTAGATAAAGCAATAGACTATTTAAAACAACACCCAAATGCCACATACCAAGAAGTTATGAATAACATTGACTAATGAAAATCAAATAAAATTACAAACAAGTGAGAGCAATAGTTCTCGCTTGTTTTTTTAAATATTTCTTTACAAAAAGACAATTATTTACATAGTATATACTTTATATATTTAATCGACATAAAAAGAGGATAGAAAATGTCATCAAATAGTATCAACATAAGTGTATTATTTGCAGATAAATTTGGGCTTGAAAAAACTTCAAACACAGCACAACAAAACAGATTGCCAGTAGACACAGAAGACAATTCTAGTAGTTTTTTAAACATAGAAGATACACCACAAGAAACAAGACCAGAAGAAATAAATCAATGCGGAGCAGAATTATTTCCAGGTTTAGCAGATATTATCGGCGGAATAATTGATGATTTAGATGGAGAATCGAAAGATGGTGAAATTGGAGATACAAATCAGGTTGGGACAGGAAATTGTTGGTTATTATCTGGAGTAAATGCGCTCAATACAACACAAGAAGGCAAAAAATTAATCAGAGAGTCACTAGACTATAAATCAGACCATACAGTAGTTCATACAGCATGTGGTGATTACGTGGTAACGGATGATGAGATAGCAAGAACAAAAGGTTCATTTCAATATTCAAGCGGTGACGATGATATGATAATATTTGAACTTGCATTAGAAAAAATGATAGATGACTGCATAAATGGAACAATTGAACTATCGAAAGACGCGCCTAGTGTGCTGCATTGGTTAACAAATGAGGATCCTACAAAACCAGGACATTCTTCAACTACAGGTGGCTGGTCAAGAGCAGCAATGTATTTAATTACAGGAAAAATGGGTGAAAGTTATAATACAGTTGAAGAAATGGAAGAGCAACTTGAAAAATTTAAAAATAATAATAAAAAAGATTTTGCAGTTGCAGTTGATACAGACAAATCAAGCGTCGTACTTAATGCAAATGGCATACCAACTCCAATAGTTGGCAACCATGCTTATTCAGTCAAGGATTATGATGGCGTCAATGTAACAGTAATAAATCCTTGGGATTCAGGACATGAGATAGTTTTACCCAAAAAAGAGTTTTTTAAAGCTTTTCAAGGAATGGATGTGTGTGATCTATCAAAAAACAATGAAAAAGTAAACTATTTCAAACAAAAAGCATTCTACAATTCAAATGGTATGGTAGATAGAACAGAAGAAAGAGTTGAAGAAGAAAAATATACAAGAACATATAAATATTACTACAATGACGAAAACGAACTATCAAAAGTAAGATATGAATACATTTACGATTCAGGCTTCTGTGGTGGCTTTAACTTTGACGAAGATAAAAACTATACTTCGGGATTTTTAGGAAATAAAGATACTAAAACAACATTAACATTTAATATGGATAATGGCGACAATAGAAGTGGATACCAGCTTGGCGAAGTAGATAAAGACGGCAATTTGAAATATACCTTTGTCGAAATGACTGATGAAATCGGCAAACGCATTGATGATAACTATCAAATTTTACAATACGATAATTTATCAGCAAGCGACGTATTTGTACTTGCTAGAGATTTAAGTGATGCTGAATTTGATAAAGCAATGGCATATTTAAAAGACAATCCAAACGCAACTCTTAAGGAAGTAGTATATAATATTAACTTATAAAAATATCATACCTGTTACAAAAGTAATTTTCGTGGAACATAACTATTGAAGTTAGATTTATAGGTAATTGCAAAGGCAGGTGGGAATATGATTTTAGAATTTAAAGTAGACGAATTATCAGTCCAGAGTGCTTGGCTTAAAACACTTTACGAATTAATTGATGAGCTAAATTGCAAAGCTCAAACATTTATGGAAGAAAAATACAACACAACAAGAAACTGCTTTGCTCCCGTTCGTGTGGTAAAAATTATTGGTTCAAATTCAATGTTGAGCTGGCTAAAATTGAGAATGGAGCGATACAACCACTTTATCGATTCGCTTAATTCACAAGAAGTCTTTAGTGCATCTTTTTTGGATGACGATGAAATTTAAAATTTATATGGTGTTAAAAACCGCAAAGGCAAATGCATTTGCGGTTTTTAATTTAAATTAATTTTTAATAACAAATAAATTAAACTAAAGCAAATTCAACATTTAAAAGTTCATTAGTAGCAAAGTTCATTTGCAATTCTTGAATTTTAGCATTGAATTTTTCTTTACCTAATTCTAATTCCCAAGTACCTTCTTGGTTATTTTTGTAAGCCATTTCAAAATCATGAGTATTAATTTGGATTGATTTAGCTTCCATACCTTTACCATAAATAGAACCAGGTAAGAAACCTGCGGATCTGATTTGGCGTGGGTTTTTGTCTGTTTCTCTTTCTAAAATTGTAAGTTTAGCGTTTGCCATTTTATTCTCCTTGACTTAATGTTTTGCTTAATTTTTAATAGTTATGTATTACATTATATTTGTTAAAAAAAAATATGCAATTTTTATCAAAAACAGTTTTAAAAAAGTTTATAAATAAAGAAATTTCATCAGTGGGTTTTGACGAGAGTTATGTTTCTCACGCTGTGAAAAAACATTCTTTTTTATCTATCAAAATCTTTAATGTAACACCTTCGCAAGCTTCTATAATCAAGCAAACTGCCTTATCTTGCGATTGTGATTGTGCAGTAAATCGTGGAGTTATAGATTGCTCAATTGATTTTTCAAACTGCGTTTTATCAGGAACTATAGCACAATTATCAAATGTCGCTAAAAAATTAGAAGGTCAACCTTTTTCTTTAGCAAAATTATCTTCTAAAATTCAGGAGCAGATTGAGTTTTATCAAAAAGATACACCAAGAACAAAAATTGTTGGAATTTTAAATTTAACTCCAAATTCATTTTCGGATGGTGGTGAATTTGTTGAAATTGATAAAGCCATAAATCATGCTATAGATATGATTGAACAAGGTGCAACCATAATTGATATTGGGGCACAATCGACAAAACCAAAAGCAGACCTTGTTAGCGTGGTTTATGAAATAGAAAAAGTTGTTCCAATAGTAACGGCTCTTAAAACTGCATATCCTCATATTGAAATTTCAGTTGATACAATGACTCTTAGTTGTGCTAAGGCTGCAATAGATGCTGGAGCTGATATTATTAATGATGTTAGTTTTTTAAATAATCCCGAATTTATTAATCTATGCAAAGAACATGATAAAAAGCTGGTTATAATGCATTCTCGAGGTAACTCATATACAATGGATGACCTAACAAGTTATGAAAATGTTGTAGATGAAGTATATCAAGAATTATCTGAAAAAATAGAATTAGCAACATCGCTTGGAATGCCAAAAGAAAACATAATAGTTGATGTTGGTTTTGGTTTTGCAAAAACCACAGAACAAAACTTTATGCTTTTAAAGAGAATAAAAGAGTTTAAATCACTTGGTTTTCCAATTTTAGCCGGAGTTTCAAGAAAGCGCTTCTTGCAAGATGTCATAAATACAAAAGAGCCAAAAGATGCTGATATTCAAACAGTGCTTGCAACAAGCTGGTTAATTCAAAATGAAATTGAATACGTTAGAGTTCATAATGTTGAATTATCAAACCAAGCACTAAAGTTTAACGATAGACTTTATACTTTTTAATTTTCAATTAGGCTTTTAATCTTTTTAATTTCATCTCTCAACTGAATTGCACGTTCAAAATCAAGTAATTTTGCAGCTTTGTGCATATCTTTTTCTAATTGTTCAAGAAGCTTTGGTAAGTCTTTTGTTTTAACGTTCAATTCAACCATTTGTTCTGCCACAACGTCTTCTATGCTTCTATAGCTTTGAACAAGAGATAAAAGATTGTTTTGAATAGATTTTTTAATTGTTTTTGGAGTAATTCCATGGGTTTTATTGTATTCAACTTGAAGCGCTCTTCTTCTTTTTGTTTCTTCAATTGCAACATTCATCGAATCGGTTATTTTATCAGCATACATTATAACTCTGCCATTAACGTTTCTAGCGCTTCTTCCTATTGTTTGAATTAGCGATGTTTCACACCTTAAAAACCCTTCTTTATCGGCATCCATTATAGCTACAAGCGAAACTTCTGGAATATCCAGCCCCTCTCTTAAAAGATTTACTCCAACTAAAATATCAAACTCCCCAAGACGCAAATCTCTTAAAATCTCAACACGCTCTAAAGATTTTACTTCAGAGTGTAAATAGCGAACTCTTAAACCTTGGTTTGATAGATAGGTTGATAATTCTTCTGCCATTTTTTTAGTTAAAGTAGTAACTAAGACTCTATCTTTTCTTTCAATTACTTTATTTATTTCAGAAATTAAATCTTGAACTTGACCAATTGTAGGTTTAACCTCAATTTCTGGGTCTAATAAACCAGTTGGGCGAATAATTTGTTCTACTATTTGAGAGGATTCTTTCTTTTCAAATTCCGCTGGGGTTGCTGAAATAAATATTTTTTGATTAATTTTATTATAAAATTCATCAAAAGTTAAAGGGCGATTATCTCGAGCACAAGGCAATCTAAACCCAAAATCAACTAAGACATCTTTTCTTGCTCTATCTCCAAAAAACATTCCTTTTAGCTGAGGGATAGTAACATGAGATTCATCAATTACAACTAAAAAATCATCTCCAAAATAATCAAGTAATGTTGCAGGAGGAGTCCCTGGAGCGCGTCGCTCAATAATTCTAGAATAGTTTTCAATACCAGAGCAATAGCCCATCTCCTTAATCATTTCAATATCATAATTTACTCTTTGAGAAAGCCTTTGAGCTTCTACAATTTTATTTTCATTTTTTAATTCTACTAAACGATTATTTAATTCATTTCTAATTAAATCCAAAGTTTCATCTACTTCTTCGTCATAAGAAAGATAATGCACCGCAGGATAAATCACAATTTCAGATGGTTTTTCAATTATTTCACCAGTTATTGCATCAATTCTGGTAATTGATTCTATTTCATCTCCAAAAAAAGAAATCCTATTAATTACTTTTTCATAACTTGGCATAATTTCAACAACATCGCCTCTGGCTCTAAAAGTCGAGCGTTTTAATTCAACATCATTTCTTTCATAACGAACACCGACAAGATAAGTTAATAAATCTTTTCTTGATACTTCTTGCCCAACAACAAGAGTAACAGTTCCTTTAAAATAGTTTTCCGGCAAGCCCAAACCATAAATACAAGAAACAGAAGCAACAACAATTACATCATTTCTTTCATAAAGACTTCGTGTAGTGTTGTGGCGAAGCCTATCAATTTCATCGTTAATTGTTGCTGATTTTTCAATATATGTATCTGTTCTTGGAATATAAGCTTCTGGTTGGTAGTAATCATAATATGAAATAAAATATTCAACAGCATTGTTTGGAAACAACTCTTTAAATTCGTTATATAATTGAGCTGCAAGAGTTTTATTGTGAGCAATAACAAGAGTTGGTTTTTGTAGTTGCTCAATGACATTTGCTATAGTAAAAGTTTTACCGCTTCCAGTAACACCTAATAACGTTTGAGATGAAGCACCTTGTTTTAGTCCATCAACAAGAGCGTTAATTGCTTTTGGCTGATCACCCGAGGGTGACATATCAGAATGAATTTTGAATAAATTATGCTTCATAGTTGAATTTTAACACACAAGACGCAATTTTTTTATAAAAAATGTTTTTAATTATCTATAAAGTTATTGATAAGGAGTTTTTATGGCTATTGATTTTGGTAAAGTTGCAAACGCAAGTATTGGCGCAGTACAAAAAATTACAACACAAGTAGCAACAATGCCATTGGCTAAATTAGAGATGCCAAACGATTCATTTGGCGGAAAAGTTTTTGATGAAGAAGGCATTCAAGCCATAATGAAAAAATTTGACTTGTTAATTGCGCAGGCAAAAGAACATTTAGAAGAAGCAACTCAAAAATACAACTCGACAACTCCTGCAGCACAAAATGGCAAAGGCAGAAGAGCAGCATACAACGAATATAAAAAAGCTCAAACAGCACTAAAAGAAATTACAGAAAGAAAAGCTAAGCACGAAGAAAGCCCACAACTTATTCAACGCTTTCTTGAAGAAGATACAAAAGCACCGAACACAAGCTTTTTGTACGACCCTCTTTTGTCATTTGAAGAGAAAAAAGCAATATTAGCCCAAAAGCCAGAAATTATAAGACTTCATGACTTATACAAACAACATCCAACAGTAAAATCCGTTATAACATCGAAAAAATATTTCGACGAAAAAGCGATTGGCGAAGGGCAAATTTTTATAGATTTATCAAACAAACTAAACGCTGAAAATGTCGCAAGATTAAATGGCGCACTGCCTTGGTCGATTACAAAAGTAGCCCAAGAAACAGGTATGAGTCCGCAAGATATCAGAAGATATATTAATAGTGGCTTCTTTGAACCAGTTACCTTAATAGACAAGCAAACCGGAAAAGAAGTAGCGATTAGAGCAATTGATTGGCAAAGCGAAACAACACAAGCAGGCTTAGAAAGACTAAAAAAATTATACGATTTAACTCCAAGAACATCAAAAGGTGTTGAAAGTTTAAAAAGTCAAGGTAAACCTGTTTTAGTTCCATTAGATTATTTATCAAAAATAGGCTTTGGAACAACAAAAGAAATAGAAGAAGCTCTTAAAAATTACAAAATTCCAACCAGAATGGTTAAAGCTAAAGATGGAATGGTTGCTGCTATAGATATTGATACACCCAAAGCAAGAGGTGTGTTACAATATTTAGAAACAAACAATAAAAATCTTTGCAATGTAGAGCAGATGGCACAAAGAGCCAAAACAAACGCTACAGTAATTGAAGATGCAATTTTATCAGGTGAAATTGTTCCAATTAGAGAATGTATTGGTAGTGGCGAAAAAACGATAAAAATTAACACTGCAACAAAGAAAAATCAAGCATTTTTAGACAGAATGCAATTTGAAAGAGAATTACACAGACAAGAAAATAATTCACTAACATCATTAAGGAGCAAACTTGCTTGGCATTTTTGTCCAAATACAAAAAACGCCGCAAGTCAAGCATTTGCACAAAACGAAGAATTATTAAAAGGAATTCAAAAACAAATTAAAGAACTAAAAGACGCACTTGCGGATGTAAACTTAAAACCTGAAGAAGTGGAAGAGCTTGAAATGCAACTTGAAAAATTAACCCAACAAGAAGAAATTGCAACAGCAAAAACCTACGGATTAATGTGGGACATCGCAGGTCAAGACGAATACAAAGCCGGCATGAAGCGTGCTCAAGAAATCATCAAGCTAATTCGAGAACAAGGAATTGACGCTATTGAAGATGAAGAAGTTAAAATAATATGCCAAGCACATCAGGGCTAACCAAGCTCTATTGCTTTTTGCATGGTTTTTTCAATTAATTCATCAAAAACTGTTTCAATATCAGAATTTAATAAAACATTGTTTCCAACCTCGGTGCAACCGCCCGGGGTTGTAACGTTTTTGATTAATTGTTCGATATTAAAATCATTTTCAAATATCATTTTAGAGCTTCCAAGAGCAGTTTGAGAAGACAGTAACAATGCTTCATCAGGATTTAACCCAAGTTTTGCTGCACTTTTTGCCATTAAATCAATAATTTTAAAATAAAAAGCAGGTCCAGAACCGGATAGCGCAGTAATTATATCAATTTTATCTTCAGTTGTTTTAATTACTTTTCCACAATTTGACATTAAGCTAAAAGCAAAATCAAGTTCATCATTAGTAACTTTATTATCAGCACAAATAGCGCTCATTCCCTCATTGACCAGCGCCGGAGTATTTGGCATAATTCTAATTACTTTAGAATTTTTTAACACTGAAGTATATTTTTTAATTTTTACACCTGCTAAAATCGATAAAATAAGCTGTTCATCAATATATTCTTTAAGTTCAGCTAAAATTTCACCAACAACAAAAGGTTTAACAGCAAGTAAAATAACATCTGTCGATTTTACAAGTTCTTTTAATGAATAAGCCTCTCTAAAACCATATTCACGACACAATACACCAGACGAATCCATATTTATATCATAGACATAAATATCATCCGCTCTCATAAATTTGTTTTTAGCAACGCCTCCTAATATAGCACTTGCCATTTTTCCACAACCAACAACACCCAACTTAACATCATCTTTACTAAATGCGCACATAACCTTGACACCTCATTTTGTCTAATATAGTATAGTAAATACCGACATTATAAGAATGTCAAAAACTTATAAAAACTTAATCACAAGGAGAAAATAAAATGCGTCGTACTTTGGAAGGTACTAAAAGAAAAAGACAACACGTTAGCGGTTTCAGAGCAAGAATGGCTACAAAAAACGGCAGACGAGTAATTAACGCTAGACGTGCTAAAGGTCGTCACCAAGTAGCAATCACACCAAAAAACCGTGCTTAAGCAAACAAATAGGCTAAAAAGCAAACGTTCATATACTGCAACATATAATAATAGAAACATTGTTAGTGATGAAAATATGGTAGTATATGCAGGAAAAATAAAAACAGACGAAAACTGCCCTACCAGGGTAGGTTTTGTCGTTTCTAAAAAAGTTCACAAACGTGCAACAAAAAGAAACAGAATAAAAAGACTAATTCGAGAAAACATAAGACTAATGTTAAAAAATAACGAATTAGCACAACTAAATAATTATCAAAGCCTAATTTTCATGGCAAAAGAAGATATACTCGATAAAAATTTTGAAGAAATTCGTAACACAATCTTAATATTAATGGATAAATTAGCAAATAAAAATATTTAGAATTATTATATAAAGTACAATGGACATTTTAGTTAAAAATCTTCTAGAAACTCAAACAAAAGAGAAAATTCAAAAGCCAAACTGCCAAACAAGAGCAGGAAGAAGCTTTCTTGCGTTTTATTTGCAAACAAAATTTAAGCAAATAATCAACCACGACAAAAAATCAGATAAACAAGTAATTATCAACTATAAAAACAACTTTTTGGATAATTTCACAGATAGATTAATCAACCGTCCTGATGACAAAATTTTAATTGCACTAAGCGGGGAATCTGCAAGCGGCAAATCAACAATTTGCAAGCAAATTACAAGATGCATCGAAGAACTTAATCTTCCTGTTGAAATTTTGACTGCTGACAATTATTTTAACGATATTTCAGAATTAATTAAAAAATATGGTGGTTTTGATGCGCTAAGAGATGCAGGCTACGATATTGATTCGCCTGACAACTTTTATCTAGATTTACTAAAAGAAGACATTTTGAAACTCCAAAAAGGAATTGATATATTAACTCCTGAATATCTTGTTAACGGAACAGGCATTTCTAAACCAAATTCAATTCCGGTTAAATCTAAAAAAATTATCATAGTTGAGGGAATGTGCTCGATTTATGATAAAGTTCAAGATATATTTGATATTAAAATATACATTGATTTAGACGAACAAGAAAGAAAAAGACGCTTTTTAAATAGAGCATTTTCAAGAAATCAAGATGAGCAAAACGCTCTTAAGCACTGGGATTACATTCAACAAGCAGGTAAAAAATATATTCAACCAAATAAAAAGTATTGCGATATTATAATTAATGGCGAATGCGACTTAAATTACTTTGCACACATGGTTGAATATATAAACTTAATAACGAATAATTTTACAGAATAATTTATTAAAAAACATATAAAACAAAACCAGCACTATTGCTGGTTATTTTTTTGTTATGTAAAGTTATGTAACAATTTTAACGAGTTTTGCAATTATGTAATGAGTATATACTTTATATATATACGGATACAAAAATAGGTCGTTAGTATCCAGACGTAGCAGCAAAAGGATAAAGATAATGGGCTGGGTAACATTAGCAGCAAGAAAACAATCTTTAAGATTATCTTTAAGTAGCCTTGAAATGAGGGACTTACAAATAAGTCGTACATTAAGAGGTTCTCAAAGAGAATATGCTTATGACCAGTCTATTACTAAAAATAATAAGGCTGTTGAATTAAGAGAAGCAAAAAATATCTTTGATGAAATTAAAGAAGATAGACCAGAAGATAAAAAGAGCGACGAATATAACGAATGGTACATGGATTATCAATTGGCTAAAGAAGACTACGAAGCCGAAAAAATGGACATTAGCGAATTGTATGATGATGAATTAGCAAGACTTGAACAAGAAGCCAGCGATCAAGAATCTATGTTGCAACAAGAACAAACAACCGTTGAAGCGCAATTGGAAGCAATGAGAGCAGAATTTGACGTTGTAAAAGAACAAATTAGCTCAGAAATCGAGTCTTCAGCAATTCAAATTTAATAAAATAAAACTATAATCATATAAAAATATAATATATTACATATAGTTGCTACAATAAGCCGACAAATTCTTTGTATAATTGCACGATTTGTTCGGCTTTTTTAATTAAATCTTCGTAAGTAGAATTGTTTTCTATGACAATATTCCAATCTTGATAGTTATCAAGAGCGATTTCGGTATCATCATCAGCATTAACCAATATCCCTCTTTTAGAGCGGTTTTCAACACTTGATTCAACTCTAATTAAATATGCACCTTTTTGTTTAAAAAAATCTACCTCGTGATTAACTCGAACATCGGGCACGATGATATTATTCATATTAGCTAAATTTTTAAGCCAAAAGTCAGCATCCTGAGCTCGTCCCCAATTACCCAGCTCAATTAAATCAGCCCTATATAAATGTTTTTTCACTTCAATTTCTTCAAAAGTTAATCCAACACGTTTACCATATTCGATTTTTATAGCATCACCAAGCCCAACTCTTTTAAAATTTGGCATTAAATCCAGCAAAATCTTTGCAAGAGTGTCTTTTCCACTATATTGTTTTCCTGAGATTACTATTATTTGATTCATGTCCAAATTATAAAACAAAAAAATGTTAACTATTGTTAAAAAAGTATATACAAAAAAGCAATCGCAAAGCGAAAAAATACTTTTTATAAATATAGGGGAAAATATAGCACATGGTTTTTAAACCAATAAGAAATGAGGTATGTTTATGCAAAAAAATGCGTTTGCGCAAAAATGTGCGCTTAACCACAACTTGGAGTTTTATGGATACTTAACGACAAAAAGTTTTCGAGAAAAATATAAACTTTATAAATTTGAAAACTCAATAAAAGATACAAATGAAAGGAAATTAAAAACATAAAAAAAGAGGCTTTAAGCCTCTTTTTTATTAACCAAATACTTTATCTTCTTTAGATGACGTTGAATCGGGGCTATCAACCTTTGATTCATAAAACATAGACATTTGAGTTGGATTAATTTTTGGATATTTTTCTTTAACATCCTTAATTTCTTCATTAATTCGATATGCGTTAATTTCGCTTTGAGTAACTCTACCATCATGGTTTGTATCAATTTTTGTAAAATTAGATAAAACTGTATCTAATAAACTAGACATTGAACCACTACCATTAGCACACAATTGAGTTAATTCGTTATAAGTCATACCCTGGGTTTTAAGTCGTGTAACATAATTATTTACATCATCAATTCCTAATTTTCCGTCCCCATCCATGTCGATTTGGTTAAAATTAGTCATCATATAGCTTCTAAATGTTTGATTAACAGTGTAGCGGATGGTATCATCTTTTGGATTTAAAATGTTATCCATAGTTAGACCGTCGGCACCATTTAAAAGCAATAAATAGTTGGAATTTAGCCCTGAAATTGCACTAGTAAATAAACTTGAACCTATTAAATTTGCCATAATTTACCTCACTTTTTTTTAATAGTTTAATTATTTTTTTTTAAAAGTAAAACCTCAAAATGTATGAAAAATTATTAAATTTAGACAATTTAAAGCAAATTTTGCTAGAATTTAAAAATGAATTTTTTAAAAAGAAATATCTTTTTAATACTTATTTTAATTTTAAGCGTGTTTTTAAGATTAAATTATGACACATTTATTTTAGGCTATAATTTTGACGAATTTGCAATGGTTTCAGTTGCGAAAGATAATATTTCACAAATTTTTAAAACAATAGCGCAAATTGACTATCACGCACCGCTTTATTATTTAGTAATTCACCCCTTTGTTAACCTTATAAATTCTGATTTAATTCTTAGATTGTTAAATATCATTTTTTCACTGATTAACGTTTATGTTTTTTATAAAATTGGAAAATTATTAATAAATAAGCACTTTGGCTTAGTTTTAGCCTTGCTTTTAGCGGTTAACCACTTGCAGATTTCAATAGCAAACTTTATAAAATTCTATTGTTTAGCTTTTTTGCTGTTTTCAATTTCAATTTATTATTTGATTAAATTTATAAAAAAAGATAAAAACGAAATTAAACTGGCAATTACAAATTCATTTTTTATATTAAGCAATACTCTTGGGTTTTTATGGGTTTTTGTGGAAAATCTTTTATTATATAAAATCAAAAAAAGCAAAAAACTTTTAAATTCTTTTTCAATCACGTTTTTTAGCTTTATATTATATCTTCCAATTTTATTTGTACAGACCAAAAGCGCTTTTAATAGCATAATATCAGCACATGGAGATTATCCATCAATATCTTTTTTGGGCTTTTTTACCTTTTTAAATGATTATTTTTCCCCTTTGATTAATTATTCTTGTAACACACAAACCATTGAGAGTATTCCATTATTGATAAAAAGTCTAAAAAGCTTGCAAGAGGGTATTAATTTTGATTGGGTATCATTTATAAGCTTTGTTTTATTGTCTTTAATTCCTGTATTAATAGGGATTTTTGGCATTTTTAAAGCGGTCAAAAAAGATAAAACAATAGATTTTTTGCTAATTATAACAAGTGTAAATATTTTAATATATTTAACATTGATTGCACTTGAGATAACAGGCTATTTGCCAATTTATCAATTTAGCTCCGGCTTAGCTTTAATTATTATTTCAACTTTTGGCTTATATTCGATTAAAAATAAAAAACTAAGGGCTTTTTTAATAAGCTATCTTGTTATAGCTCAGCTTATTATAACAAACGCTTATCCGATAGAAAAAAGAGAAAATAAATATAAACTTTTTGGAAATTTAGACTATGAAATTTCCAAAATTGACAATAAAACTCCAATTATGATGTTTGATGCAGCAAGGTTTGCAAAACATTATTACAAAGATAAAAATATTTTTGATATTGATTTTGAAGAACTTGAAGGCTCTCATTCAAGAAAATGGATTGAATTAATATATGGAGAAAAAATTGCCAAAAATGCAAATGCAAAAAACTTTAAAGAGCTAATAAAACCTTTCATCCAAGAGAAAAAACAAAGCAAAAAACTTGAAGAATTTTTATTAAAAGAATTTATAGACAAAATCAAACAAAAGGAAAATTTTATTCTCATTTATAATACCGATGGAAAAATTTTTCGCTTTAGCAATGAAGAAATCAACTCTCTTTTAGAGATGGACTACAGCCATAAGAAAGAAACTTCTACTTTAAAATATCAACTCAATAAAAAAGACAAAGAATTTTTAACTCAAAGCTATCTTGGTGAAATAGTTAATAGTTATTCAATTAAACTTATTATAGAAGTAATTGAAAAATATTTTAAAGCTATAAAAATAGAGCAATTTATTCAAAATGACAATGGAAAATATTTTAAACATTTTGAAACAAGCGCAAACAGTATAAATATTAACGATTTAATGACCAAAAGCACCGCCGGTTGGATATTTGTAACATATCAAAAACAATAGGTCAAAATTGCTTGCCAAGGGGTTTGTTTGTGCGAAAATTAGAATATTAGAATAGATACTATTTAAAAAAGGAAACAAAATATGCCAAGAAAAACTCCATTGGAAAAAATCCGCAATATTGGTATCGCTGCGCACATCGACGCAGGTAAAACAACTACCACTGAGCGTATTTTATTCTATACAGGTAAAACTCACAAAATCGGCGAAACTCACGAAGGTGCTGCTGTAACCGACTTTATGGAACAAGAAAGAGAAAGAGGTATTACAATCCAATCAGCTGCTGTTACAGCTTCATGGAAAAACCACCAAATTAACATCATCGACACCCCTGGGCACGTTGACTTCACAATCGAAGTAGAACGTTCTTTACGTGTATTAGATGGCGTTGTTGCAGTATTCTGTGCTGTTGGTGGAGTACAATCTCAATCTGAAACAGTTTGGAGACAAGCTAACAGATACGAAGTACCTCGTATGGTATTTGTTAACAAAATGGATAGAACTGGTGCAGATTTTTACCGTGTAGTTGACCAATTGAGAAATAGATTAAATGCAAATGCTATTCCAATTCAACTTCCAATCGGTGCTGAAGATTCTTTCAAAGGTATCGTTGACTTATTTGAAATGAAAGCACACATTTATACAAATGACCTTGGTACAGATATTCAAGTTACAGACATCCCTGCTGATTTAGTTGAAAAAGCTCAACAATACAGAGATGAAATGGTTGAAGCAATCGCTGGCGAAGATGATGCTTTAATGGAAAAATTCTTCGAAGATCCTTCAACAATTACAGTTGATGAATTAAAAGCTGCTTTAAGAAAAGCTGTTTGCGATAATAAAATCGTTCCTGTTAACTGCGGTACAGCATTTAAAAACAAAGGTGTTCAATTATTATTAGACAACGTTGTTTGGTATATGCCTTCTCCAGTTGACGTTAAAGCTATCGAAGGTGAATTAGAAGACGGAACTAAAACAGAACGTCATTCATCAGATGATGAACCATTCTCAGCTTTAGCATTCAAAGTTATGACAGACCCATTCGTTGGTCGTTTAACATTCATGAGAATATACTCTGGTTCAATCGCTTCTGGTTCTTATGTATTAAATGCTACAAACGGCAAAAAAGAAAGAATTTCTCGTTTAGTTCGTATGTATGCTGACCAACGTATTGAAGAAAATGAAATCTTTGCTGGCGACATCTGCGCAGCAGTTGGTTTAAAAGACACAACAACAGGTGATACATTATGTGATGAAAAAGCTCCAATCATCCTTGAAAAAATGAGCTTCCCAGAGCCAGTTATCTCTGTTGCAATTGAACCAAAAACAAAAGCAGACCAAGATAAAATGGGTATCGCTTTACAAAAACTTGCTGAAGAAGATCCATCTTTCAGAGTTAAATCAGATGTTGAAACTGGTCAAACTATCATCTCTGGTATGGGCGAACTTCACTTAGATATCATTGTTGACCGTATGCTTAGAGAATTCAAAGTTGAAGCTAACATCGGTAAACCTCAAGTAGCATACCGTGAAACAATTCGTGGCAATGCTGATCAAGACTCTAAATTCATACGTCAATCAGGTGGTAAAGGTCAATACGGTCACGTTAAAATTAAAATCAGTCCAGCTGGCGAAAACGAAGGTTTCGTATTTGAAAACAAAATCGTTGGTGGTGCTATTCCTAAAGAATATATTGAACCTGCAAGAAAAGGTATGGAAGAAGCTCTTGAAGGCGGTATCTTAGCTGGATATCCTATGATTGACGTTAAAGTTGAACTTTACGATGGTTCATTCCACGAAGTTGACTCTTCTGAAATGGCATTCAAAATCGCTGGTTCTATGGCAATCAAAGAAGGTACTAAAAAAGCTCAACCTTGCATACTTGAACCAATGATGAAAGTTGAAATCGAAATTCCAGACGAATTCACAGGTACAATCATCGGTGACATTTCAAGACGTCGTGGCAGAATTGAAGGTCAAGAGCCTGTTGGTAATACCGGTAACGTTATCGTTCGTGGTATCGTTCCATTAGCTAACATGTTTGGTTATGCTACAGACTTGCGTTCAAATACTCAAGGTCGTGGTACATTCTCTATGGAATTCAAATGCTACGAGCAAGTTCCAGCAAATATTGAAAAAGAAATTATTTCAAAAGCTGGTTCTCAAGAATAGCAAGTATATAGATAAAAAGTCGATACTTCGGTATCGACTTTTTTTGTATAAAATAATATATTTTCATAAAATAAAAGGCGCTAACAAGCGCCTGATTCGTAAACCTACCTTTATTCCCCCATTCAGCTAAACAATTAAAATTAATTGTTTATCATATTTGATACGAACGAAATAATATCAGAAAAGCCCTCTTTAACAAAATCTTTTGCTAAAGTTTTCAAAGAAGTATTATCAAAGCTATCAAAAACATATTGAATAGGATCATCTGTAGCTTTAAAACGACTTCTAATGCTTCTTGAATCAATTTCATTCAAGTTAGACTTCAAACTTTCAGAATTATCAACCGGATTAAAAGGGTTGAATGTTTCTTCCATTAAATTTGTTCTGTTTTGAAATCTTGCCATTGTTTAACTCTCTCTTGATATTTTCTCTATATACAAATAAAGTATTTTTTAGCTAAAAAATTGCCTTTTTTTATTTAAAAAGTATATATAAACTTCATAAAAAAAAGCCTTAAACTCAGACCACAAGACGCTTTGTTGGATATTTTAAGATATGTAACAATTTAAACAAAAACAAGGTAAAAGCCTAAAGTTGAAAAAAAAAACGATAAATAAAACATTGATTTTTTATAAATAAGGAGCTTGAAAGATGAGTCTTGGCAATAATTTTAATTTTGTGTACAACAACAATGCGTTTTACAAAAAATTTGCAGAAAACAGCAATAAATTAGTAGAAGAACATAATAAATCGCTAGATGTTAATAAAGATGGAAATATTGACAGCAAAGACCTAAAAGAATTATCCCAAGAAGAGCTTAAACAAAGAGAGAAAGCTTTATTAGATAACCTTGAAATGATAGCTAAAACTGCAAAAGACTCACTTGAAGCTGAAATTACACAGAAAAAAGAAAGTGGTGACCATATAAATGCTCGTGTGCTTGAAATTTTAAAAAGCAGCATTCACATGGAAATCAACAATACAACAGAAGTGCAAAGTCTGGCTGCCAAAGCAAACTATAGCAACCTAGCACAACAAAAAGCAATTCTTTTAAAACAAGAAGAACAACAAAAGCAAAATGCGGCACAAACAGCACAAACAGCACAAACAGCTAAAAAAGAAGATGCAACAACATCAAAAACAGAAACACAACCAACAGACAAACCCACGACCACGCAAAACACAACTCCTGTAAACTCAGAAGCAGAAGCAACAACTCAAACAAACAAAACAGAAGAAACTCAATATGCAACTGTTGAAAAAAACACAGCAACACAAAGTTTTGTTTCCGGAATACCACCTGAGAAAACAAAAGAAGAAGAAATAGGCTATAAGGCTTTATTTAAAGATGCAAAAACTGCGCAAGAAGTAATTGACATCATGAATAAAAAAATAGATGAGCTTGAAGCAGAATTTGAAAAAGAAGAAGCTTCTATATTGAATAGCGTGAAAAACGAAACAACAGAAGAAATTAGTGCAGCGTTTGATTCAATTAAAGTGTTAAAAAATAAAACACAAGAAAAAATTCAATCAATAAGAAATGCAGCAAAAGAAAGAATAAATGAATTAAACGAAAATAATGAAGATATTCAAATAGGACCTAGTCAAGGCGAACAAGACTCAGAAACAAATAATGGTGTAACAGATACTAATGGTACAAATAATACCGGAGAGCAAAACGACACAACAAACAATGGAACCTTTGATGATACGATAGATGAAAATGGCACAACTACCAACAAAAAACCTCTTGGTAGCGGAAAAGATAATGATAGTGATAGCAAAGAAAAAAATAACTCAAACATCAAAAAAGAAGTTTTAAACAGCAGTACAAGACATTCAACAATAAGGGAAACTACCCAAAATAATGATGGCACAGTTACTGAAAAAATCATACAATACTCAGAAAACGGCACAAAAGTACTAGAAACAAGAACAACAGAAGTTTTAAACGGTAGCACAAGACATTCAACAGTAAAAGAAACAACACAACAAAGAGATGGAAGCACGGTTGAAAAAATTATACAACATTCAGAACAAGGTGAAAAAGTACTTGAAGAAACAACATACGAAGTTTTAAACGGCAGCACAAGACATTCAACAGTAAAAGAAACAACAAAAAAAGCTGACGGAACTGTTGTTGAAAGAATAGTTCAACACTCAGAAAATGGCGAAACGGTTTTAAGCGAAACAGTTACACAACCAACTCAAAGTATTATAGACACCTTAACAAAAGGAAACGATAAAATAAATAAAGAATATGAGGCAGATAGGGCTAGAATTGAAGCCCAAAACCAAAGCCTAAGAGATGGATCAGAACAGGCAAAAATAGAAGCAGAAAAAAGACTAGACGAAGCAAAAAACGAAACTAAAAACAACGAAAGCACATCATTATCTGGCTCAATTTTAGAACGCATCGGCGACCATCTTAATACAACTGCAGCACAAATAGATTACAATAACGCTGTAATTAAAGATACTATAACAGACATTGGAACGACAGTCCAAGAAACTCTTCAAAAAGCAGACTCTTACGGCGGACAAGTTATAACAACAGCAGTAAACATGGCAAAAAATGCAGCAAATGCAGCCAAATCATCAAGCAACAATTCAGGTTCATCATCAAGCGCAAGCAAAGTAGCAACCACAGTAAGTAATGCGGCAAATAAAGTAGCAACTACAGTAAGTAATACTGCAAGCAAAGCAGCATCATCAGTAAGCAATGCGGCAAGTAAAGCAGCAAGCGCAGTAAGTAACGTTGCAAACAAGGTAGCAGCATCAACAAACAACGCAACAGTTGCAAAAGCAGCAACAGCCGTGAGCAATACAGTAAGCAAGGCAGCAAACGCAGTAAGTAACGTTGCAAGCAAGGCAGCAAGTGCGGTAAGTAAAGCAGCATCAAGCTTAGCATCAAAAGTAACAAGCTTATTCAAGAAAAAATAATCAGACATGTAATACAACAAAAGCTACTTAAAAATTTAAGTAGCTTTTTATTTTAAAATGAACAAAAATAAAAAATTTTCGTTATAATTTATGTAGAGATAAAAAAGAAAAAACAATATGGATAAATTATCAGAACTTTTAAAAGAAGCAAAGCCTTTATACAGACAAAGAAAAACAAGAAAAACAATAGCAAAGCTTGTACTTGGGCTTACAATGCCTGTCTTTTTAATGACGAGTATTTGCCAAACATATCTACAAGGTAATGACATTTATTTGTCCTTGGATAGAAACGTATTGCAATACGAATTAATGGACGACGAATATGGGCTTTTAGGACTTCACAATTGAAAGACATAATAAATAAAAATAGCTATAAAATTAGACAAATAATTAAAAATTTTACAGGCGAATATAACGAAGATTTAGAACAAGAGGTTTATATTAAAACGTATAAAAACCTCGATAAATATAGCGAAAAAAATAAATTTTCACAATGGATTTGCACAATTGCAGCAAATTTATGCAGAGATTATTTAAGAAGTTCTAAATTTAAAATTGCACAAAATTCGACAAGTGACGAAGAAATTTTAAATAATATCAAAGAAACAAAAAATCCAGAAATTCAATATACACAAAAAGAACGCCAAAAAATAATCTTAAAAGAAATAAACGCTCTTCCTAAAAAGATGAAAGAAGTTATTATTCTGTACGAATTTGAAGATTATTCTTATGAAAAAATTTCTCAAAAACTAAAAATTCCAGAAGGCACCGTAAAATCAAGAATTAATAACGCAAGAAAAATTTTAAAAGAAAAACTAAGTTTCTTAATGAAAGAGGATAACGAAAATGATTAAAAATATTTTAACCATTTTAACGATAATTTTTGTAACACAATGTGGCGCCTTTGCATACGAGTGTACAGAAAAATTCGTGCCTAGAAAACCAACCATTCAAGAGCAAAAGAAAATGGATGATTTTTTAAAGGAAAAATTAAATTTATCCGAAACACAACAAGAGCAAATTAGCAAAAACCGCACGCAACACAGAAAAGAGATGAGTAAAATCATCAAAAAAATGGAAACAAAACACGATAATATAAAAGAAATTTATATGATTGGAATTCCAAAATTTCAAGCAGATATCAGAACTGCGCCAATGAAAGCTGAACTTGTTTTATTAAAACAAGAAGCCGATAAATTAAGAATGGAATACAGAAAATCTTTTGAAAACATGTTAAACGAAGAACAAAAAAGCACCTTTAAAGAATTAAAAAAAGATATGATGCTAAACAATAGTCGTCCTGCTATACATAAATAAACGACAAAGTTCCATCTTGTTTTTTAGTAATTCCAACAAGAGTTTGTAGACCCTTAGAATTTAGCTTATATTCGCCTAATCTAAAGCGTGGATTAGGATTAAACAAAATTCTGCAACATTCGCCCTCATTAAGGTCATCAATTTCTAAAGCCTCTAGAATGTCATTTGGTTTAACATTAAAAGGAAAACCAACTTGTTCTAGTTCGTCTATCATTTTTTTACTAACAACAAAATCTCTGTTAAAGCCATTTTTGCCATCAAGAGTATAATAACTGTAGCCGAAATCTTTAATTTTTTGAAGTTTGGCTTGAATTTCTTCTTGACTGTAGTTCATAGCTTCGTTTAGATGCTTTTGTAATTGTTCAATTTTTTTAAGCCTTTGAGCTTCCATTTTTTGCATTTGTTTTTCTGAATAAACAGGCTTAGACTTTGGTTGCTCTGAAACTTCCTGAAAGATTGAATTTCCAGCTTCATCAATACCATATTTTAAAAACAAAGAAGAATTATCCCTTCTTGGAATTTCAATTTCATCACCTATTTTTATTCTATTTTTTTCAAGTTCAAGTTGCTGTTTTTGAACTTTGCTTAAAGTGCTTTTTCTTGCAGCTACGCTACCAGAATATTTTGGCTGTTGTTGAGGTTTATCACTAAATTCAGCAATAATATCTTCGATATCAAACTTTTCAAGTTCTTGTTGTTGTTTTTGAGCTTTTGTTAAAGTATTTTTTCTTACATTAGAATCGCCTTTATATAATGCTTTTGGAGCAGTATCTTCGATAACTTCATCAATTGCATCTTGGGCAGTTGGAGAATTATCAGCTAACTTTTGATATTTAGAAACAGCGTTTTTTCTTGCAGCTACGCTACCAGAATATTTTGGCTGTTGTTGAGGTTTATCACTAAATTCAGCAATAATATCTTCGATATCAAACTTTTGAAGTTCTTGTTGTTGTTTTTGAGCTTTTGTTAAAGTATTTTTTCTTACTTTAGGATTACCTTTATATAATGCTTTTGGAGCAGTATCTTCAATAACTTCTTCAATTACATCTTGAGCAGCTGGAGAATTATCAGCTAACTTTTGATATTTAGAAACAGTGTTTTTTCTTGCATTAGGATTGCCTTTGTATAAAGTTTTTGAAGTAGTATCTTCAACAACTTCTTCAACAACAGCATTTTCAAGTTTTTGCTGATTTCTTTGGAATTGAGTTAATGTATTTTTTCTTACTTTAGGATTGCCTTTATATAAAGCTTTTGGATTATTTGTTTCTATTTGAGGCTTTGTTTTTTTAAATTTGGCAAAAAACCCTGCAAAAAAACTTTTTATAGTTTTTTTGTTTTTTGAAGTAACGTTTTCAGATTGATTAGTTTTAACTCTAGCAGCTTTTTTGGGCATATTTAACTTAAAAGTATTTGAAAACCACTGTTTAACATTTAAAGCTTGTTTTTCATTGGCGGATTTTTTTCTTGATTTAAATTCCGGTTTTTTAAACTCAAACTTAGGAAATTCAAATTTTTTAATAGATTTTTTAACCTTCTGTGCTTCTATACCGACATCTTCGACCGCTTTATCAAGTGCTTTAGCCGGTTTTGAAGTTTTAAAAGAAGAAAAAGCGTCGCTAAGATATTTTTTAAACTTAGAAAAATCAACTTTTTTGCCATTAAACAATAAAGCACCTGCACTAACTGCACCAAGAGCAATTATTGCACCTTTCAAAACTGAACTAAAATTGTTGTTTTTAGGTTCTTTTTGTTTAGCTTGATTATTTTTAGAAGTCACAACAACATCAGCAGAGCCGGTATTAATCCAGTTCTTTAACGAGCCATTAACCCCCAACACTCTTTGACCGCAAAGATCTGCGCTGGACATTAAATTATATCCCGTATTGTTAACTCCGCTATACATATTAAAATAAAGTATTATTTTATTAAAAAATTGCCACAAAGATTTCAATTTGTTATAAAAAAATTATGGAAAACAAAAAAAATATAATAATTTTAACTATATTTTTTGTAATAATCAGCATTTTTTTCTATGGCAAAACAGGAAATATGCTAATTGATTTTTCAAGAGAAAGTTATATTCCGTTTCAAATCAATAATAACGAACATCTTATAAAAAATATTTTATTAATTTACGGACCTTTGGGTTATATTTTAAACTCATTTTTATATAAAATTAGCACAAATATTAATCTAATTTTAATTGAAGCACATGTTATCTCTTATGGAATATTAATTCTTTTTTATTTAATTGCAAATAAATTTTTATCAAACAAAGCAAGTTTAATTTTAAGCGTGTTTTTTGTTTTAATTAGTATTTTTTCGTTTTCGACTTTTTCATTCGTACTTCCCTATTCATATTCAACATTAGTTGCAATATTGGGGATATATTTAGCTATTTTTAGCCTACTTTATGATAAAAAAACAACACTTTTTCTTTCTTTAGGTTTAATTTTATCTGCAAGGATAGAATTTTTCATTCCGGTTTTTATAATAAGCCTGTTACATTTAATTCATTCAAAAAAAAATTTCAAAAAAGAAATTTGTTATATATTAATCTTTCCAAGCATTTGTTTACTTTATTTTTTAATTAATTCAATAAATCTGGAAGATATCATCAAAAATTCATATTATTTATCAAATATGCTAAACGCTAATTCTCTAAAACATCTTTACAAAGGTATGGGAAGCTTTTTTGAAATAAATTATTTTAAATTCAATTTAATAATTTCTATAAAATTACTTTTAATTAGCTCGATATCGTATTTTTTTGCTTTAACAAAAAAAGAAAATATAGCTTATTTTGTTTTTATAATTGGTTTACTATTTATAGATGCTACAAATGCTTTTAATTTATTAGGAATTTTTACAATAATTCTTACGATAATTTACTTTAAAAAAGGCAAAATTGAAAAAAATGAATTAATTTTAATACTTACAAGCTTAGCAATTTGTCTAAAATCGATATTTGCCACAAATTCGCTAAATTATGCTAATTTTGGATATTTTTTGTTAATTTTAAGCTGTTTTTTACTTTTACAAAAAAACTTAAATAAAAAATGGTTAATGAATACTTTAATAATATTTTTGATTTTTAGCACAGTTAAAAATGTAACTTACTATGTTGAACTTCCAAAAGAAAAAATAAAAACAAAAATTGGAAATCTCTATATTAACAAAAATGAAAGTGAAATATTTAAAAAAACAAATTACTATATAGAAAAAAACATCAAACCAAACGAAAGTTTTGTTGTATTGCCCGAGGGGCAATTGTTTAATTTAATTCACAAAAAAAGCTACAATTACCCAAATTATACTTTTACACCACTAGATTTTGAAACATTTAAAGAAGAGGAAATTATACAAAATTTAAAAAATAACAAAACTGACTACATAATTTTTTACCCAAGAAATACACTTGATTACGGAGCCCAGACAATCTGCTATGATTATGCTGTTGATTTTTGTTATTATATAATAGATAATTATACCAAAGTGGCGACAATTGATAACAATATGAAAGTGTTAATTTTTAAGCTAAATGAAAAATAAAGAAACAATCGGAATTTTACAGTTTGGATGCGCAAAAAACCTAATAGATATGGAATTAATGTTAGGTTTATTGGTAAAAAACGGCTATAGCTATAGCTTAAATCCTGATGATGAAAAAATTAAAACAGTAATAATAAATACCTGTTCTTTTATATCTGACGCCGAAAAAGAAAGTGTTAGTGCAATTTTGGATATGATTCAAAAAGGAAAAAGGGTAATTTTAACAGGATGCCTTCCTCAAAAACATCCAGACGAGCTTCCAAAATTACTTCCTGAAATTACTAATTTTATTGGCACATGTGAATACGACAAAATCATTGAAGCAATTGAGAATAAAAATTATCACAATATTTCAAAAAAGCCTGACTACAACTATCGAGAAGACATTAAAAGAGAACAAATAACAGTAGGCTCATCAAGCTATATAAAAATAGCGGAGGGTTGCTATTATAATTGCGGATATTGTGTAATTCCTCATCTCAGGGGAAGTTATAAATCAAGAAAAATGGAATGCATTATTGAAGAAGCCAAAATGCTAGCTGATAAAGGCGTATCAGAAATTATTTTAATTGCACAAGACACCACAAGCTATGGACTTGATTTATATAAAAAGCCAATGCTTGCTGAACTTTTAAAAGAATTAAACAAAATTGAAAATCTTAATTGGATAAGGGTAATGTATGCTTATCCTACAAACTTTAACGATGAATTAATGGATGCTATTAACAATTTAGATAAAGTTGTTAAATATATCGATATTCCGCTTCAGCATTCACATATTAGCGTATTAAAAAGGATGAAACGCCCTGCAATAGATTATCGAAAATTCATTAAAAAGTTAAGAAAAAAAATTAAAAATGTTGCCATAAGAACAACTTTTATTGTTGGTTATCCAGGTGAAACCGAAGAAGAATATCAAGATTTGTATAACTTTATAGAAGAAATGAAGTTTGATAAAGTTGGTGTTTTTGAATATTCAAGAGAAAAAAATACGTACGCATACGGCTTAAAACCGCAAATAAAATCAAATATTAAAAAGAAAAGAAGAAATGCATTAATGAAACTTCAAAAAAACATTTCTCTTGAAGTAAATAAAAATTGCCAAAACAAAAAAATTCAATGTATAATAGAAGAAATTCATTCTGATGGAACAATCGTTGCAAGAAGTTACAAAGATGCACCTGAAGTAGATGGATTAGTATACATAAAAAGTGACGAATATTTAACATGCGGGGACATTGTTGATGTTAAAATCACAAAAGTAACCAGCTATGATATGTATGGAATAGTATAGGAAGTTTATCTGGAATTAAGAAAATGAGCGCAACAAAACAAGAAACAATCAATACAACACTACCAATTTTACCAATTAGCGCAGTTGCTCAGGCACTTAACGTTCACCAAAGAACATTGAGAATTTATGACACGCAAGGAATTCTTTGTCCTCAAAGAACAGAAAAAAACAGACGAAACTACAGTCTTGATGATCTTGAAAAAGCAAAATTAATCTTGTTTTTGACAAGAAATTTAGCACTAAATTTATCAGGCGTAAAAATAATCCTTGCTATTCTTGAAGAAATGAATGTTAAACCGATGGATTATATGTCTATAATCGATAAAGTTGCAAAAAAAGCTGGAATAGACACAAAAATCCAAGAAAATAATATTGAAAAAACCGCAAGGAGAGGAAGAAAGCCTAAAGCTGAAAAATAGCTTTGCTATTCGCTTTTTAATACTTCCAAAACACCATGTGCCAAGCTTGGAAGCGGAAACACCAAGTTTTCAATTTCATTCAGTTTAATTTTATGGTTGATTAAAATACTAAATATTGAAATAAGCAAGCTTGCATTTTTAGAAACTATATGAGCGCCAACAATAATATCATCTTTGATTATAATTTTAATCATTCCATCTTGGCAATCTTCACACCAATATTCCATTAAGGAAGATAGCGAAATTTTCCTTATTTCATAACCGTCAAACAAATCAACATCTTGCTCTTTAACGCCAATTGTCGCAATTTCAGGAGAAATATTTATAATATAAGGAGAAATTTTATTCTCAATTTCTTTATTAAATAAAATTTTATTCATAACACTTTTTGCCTGAAACAAAACTTCATGTGGTGCAAAATTACCACAAAAAGCACTTCCGGCAAGATATAGATTATCTATATCACAGCTTCCATCATCCTGTGGTTTAATTAAAAACTGCTCAGCACAGCCATTGATTGAGATTTTGCAAGGATTAGACTCATTTCCTATTGCAACCAAAATACAATCAACATCAAAAGCAATTCCAGATTTTAAAAATACTTGATCGTTTGAAACTCTAATTATACAATCATTTTTGAATATTTGAACCTTATTAGATTTTAAGATTTTTTCTGCTCTTTTTTGCAATTCAACATCATAATTAAAAGCAAGTTGTTTTTCTATTTCAATTATTTTTACTTCAGAACCTAAATCAGAAAGAATTTGCGCCCATTCAAGCCCAATTGAGCCACTACCAACAATTGCAACTTTTTTTGGTATATCTATCTTTTTAAGCATATCATCCGGTTTTACAACAAATTCACCATCAAAAGTCAAACCTGCAAGCTCTTTTGGCTTAGAACCCGTTGCAATTATAATGTATTTAGCTTGATAAATATTATCATCAGCATAAATTTCAATTTCATCGTAATTAATGGATAATTCAGCTTCGGCTTTAACTACTGTTATATTTTTATTAAGCTCGGAGTTTAAAAGCTTGGAAAATTTATTTGTGATTTCAATCTTTCTATCAAGCATAATTTGCCAATTATAGCCGGGCTTAGCAAATAAATTTATCCCAAATTTTGAAGATTGCTCAATCTTTTTTAATAGCTGAGAACTATATGAAATTGTTTTCGTTGGAATAGAATTAAAATTTAAATAACTTCCGCCGATTTCATTTTTTTCAAAAGCAATCACTTTTAAACCATTTTTAGCTGCACATAATGCCGCTTCAAGTCCTGCTATTCCCAACCCTATGATTGCTATATCGTACATTTATACTCCAAGTTTATTTTTCTATTATAGACTTTATAACATCTTTTGCAACAACAAAAGCGCTCGACCAACAGTTTTGTAAATTAAAACCGCCGCAAAAACCATCAATATCAAGCACTTCGCCACAAAACCAAAGATTATCGGTTATTTTAGATTTGCAATTTTTATCAATAGAAGAAAGTGCAACTCCGCCCGCATGGACAATTTCACCTTGATTAGCGTTATTTATGATTGTCAAATTTAAATATGAATACTTTTCAATTTTTTCTTTTGAAACTTCTGCTGCTTTTTTATCAAAATCATCAACAATAACACTTGCAAGTGATTTAGGAATGAGCATTGAAACAATATTGCCTATAGATTTTTTGGAATTTTTTGAAATTAAATCAAACAATTCATTAACTTCAAAAAGCTTAATTCTAACATCATAAGGGAAATTTTTATCAACATTTAAAGAAGAAATCTTAAACGCTAATGGTCCAGAAATGCCATCTTCACTAAATATAAAATCACCATCTAAAGATTTTACACTCACTCCTTTTGGATATTTAAAATCTTGAACTTTTAGGGCACAAAGCGCTCTTTTAAAAGGAACAATTGGTTGATTAAAACTTTCAATTAATTTTTCAGTCCTTTTTGAGCCGCAAGAAATTATAATTTTATCGTATTTTTTTAAATCATCTTTTGAATTAATTTCCTTGTGAACAAGTTTAATATTTTTAAATTTAGATAAAGCATTTAAAAGCTTGTCTTTAACATCTTTAGAAGAATTGGATTTTGGAAAAATTCGATTGTCATCTTGAGTATATGTTTCAAGTCCAATTGAGCTAAAAAAATCTAAAGTATCATAGACAAAATGCTTTGAAAAAATTGAATATAAGAATTTTTCTCCTCGAGGATAATTGCTTGCAAATTCTTTAATGTCATAAATTGCATTAGATAAATTACACCTCATTCCTCCGGTTGGAAGAATTGTTCTTAATGCTTGAGATTTATCAAAAATATCAATTGAATAATCAAAAAAGTTTAATTTGTTAAAGCCGAAAGCAATATGAAGTGCGCAATATATTCCAGCAGGACCAGCCCCGACGATTGCAATTTTGATTTTATTTTGGCAACACTGTTCCATAAAGAAACACGTCCTCTGGGCTTTCTAGTTCATCATATAACTCAGAAATGGTTTTTTTATAAACCGGATGAACTAAATCTGATTTAACTTCAAGCATAGGAACAAGCACAAATGCCCTTAAATGCATTAAAGGATGAGGTACAACAAGTTGCTCGCCTTTAGCTATAACACAATCATCATACATTAAAATATCGATATCAATAGCTCTTTGACACCATTTATCGCCTTGATGGCGAATTCTTCCAAGTTGAACTTCGATATTTTGGCAAAATTCTAACAACTCTTCACAAGAAAACTCGGTGTCAATTGCAATTGCTGCATTTATAAACCATTCTTGATTTTTATTTCCCCAAGGTTCAGTTTCGTAAAAAGATGAAGTTTTAACTATTTTTATTTTATCGGACATACTAAGCGAACTTACCGCATGTTGAATGTTAGATAGTCTATCGCCTAGGTTTGAACCAAGAGAAAGAAAAACTCGAGCCATTATTAATATTCCTTTAGTATATTATACATTTTATAATTATTTTGCTATAATATCAATAAGTAATTAGTATTTTAGAGGAGCTTATGAATAAAAATCAATCAACAGGCATCATCATAATAGTTGCCATAATCCTTATTGCACTTTTATCTGTAGCTTTTGAAGGTCCAGCAACTTCAACAAGCGAAATTTCTTATACTCAATTTTTAAACAAAGTACAACTGGGCTCAATCGAAAAGGTGCAAATATCTAAAGATACACTTATTGCAACACCAACTGAAACAACAAATAATACTTCTACAGAAGAAAAAACACCGATAAAGCAACCAAAAACACAATTTAGAGTGCAAATTCCACAAGGAGATGAAACACTATACAGTTTATTAAAAGAAAAAAATGTTGAAATACAGGTTGCAAAACCGCAAGACGGCTCTTGGATGAGTATGGTGGGTTCTGTTATTATACCTATCATTTTCATCGCAATAATGATAATTTTAATCTTAAAAGGCATTCAACAAACAGGTTCGTCTGCTCTTAATTTTGGAAAATCTAAAGCAAAATTATTGCAAGATGATAAAATTAAAATCACATTTAAAGATGTGGCAGGAATAGACGAAGAACGTCAAGAACTAGAAGAAATTGTAGATTTTCTTAAAAATAGCGAAAAATATACCAAACTTGGAGCAAAAATTCCAAAAGGCGTTCTTTTAGTTGGCGCTCCTGGTACCGGTAAAACATTGATGGCTAAAGCTGTTGCAGGAGAAGCAGGCGTTCCGTTTTTCTCAATTTCCGGTTCAGATTTTGTTGAAATGTTTGTAGGTGTGGGCGCAAGCCGTGTTCGTGATTTATTTGAACAAGCAAAGAAAAATCAACCTTGTATGATATTTATTGATGAAATTGACGCCGTTGGTCGCCAAAGAGGTGCTGGCATGGGTGGTGGACACGATGAACGTGAACAAACATTAAACCAATTGCTTGTTGAAATGGATGGTTTTGATGAAAGCACCAATATTATTGTAATTGCTGCAACAAATAGACCAGATATTCTAGATAGCGCTCTATTAAGACCAGGGCGCTTTGATAGACAAATTTACGTTAATGAACCAGACGTTAAAGGTAGAGAAGAAATTTTAAACGTTCATGCTAAAAATAAAAAATTAGCCGCAGATGTAGATTTAAAAGCTCTAGCAAAAAGAGTTCCCGGTTTTACTGGAGCTGACCTTAAAAACCTTTTAAACGAAGCAGCGCTTTTAGCAGCAAGAAACAATGGCGAATCAATCACAATGGGCGATATTGATAAATCAATTGATAGAGTTATTGCAGGTATTGAAAAGAAATCAACCGTTCTAACCCAAGAAGATAAAGAAAGAACAAGCTACCATGAAGCAGGCCATGCTGTTATATTAAAAATGCTTGAAGATTGTGAAGAAGTTCAAAAAATCTCCATCATTCCTCGTGGCAGAGCTTTGGGTTTAACTTGGTACACTCCAAAAGACGACTCAAAACATCAAACAAAAAGAAAATTATTAGCTCATATTACAGACCTGTTAGGCGGAAGAGTAGCAGAAGAGCTTGTATATGGAGATAACATCTCAACAGGCGCTTCAAACGATATGCAAAGAGCTACAAAACTTGCAAGAAATATGGTAACTCAATGGGGTATGAGTGAAAAAATGGGCAATATGACCTACGGACAACCAAATGAACACGTATTTATGGGACGTGACTTTGGTCAAACAAAAGATTACTCAGAACAAGTTGCCTATGAACTTGATAAGGAAATTAAAAGAATAATTGATGAAAAATATGAACTTGCTCGTCAAATTTTAATTGAAAATAGAGATATTTTAAACGAATTAGCAATGTCTTTATTAGAAAACGAAAGCATAAACGCAGAAGAATTTGATGAAATAGTTGAAAAAGTAAAACAAAGAAGACAAAATTCATAAAAAATTAAACCTCCCAAAACGGGAGGTTTTTTATTGCCATTATAAATTATTCAACAACATCTTCAATTTCAATTGGTGGTTCAATTTCTTGCTTTGGAGGAGTTAATAAATCATCTTGCTTATCTTCTTTAGCATCCTCTTTTTCTCCTTCTGGTAATTTTGGCATAATATTTGGAGAATGTTCCTCTTGAAGTTCAGTGTTTTCTTGGTTAAATCTATCTTCAAGTTGAGTGTTTTGTTCTTGCGAAGCTTGTGTTTCTTCTTTATGCCCTCTTGTTCTTACAATAAATTTATAAGATGGTTTATTTTCGCTAAACTCTTGATTTTGTTCAGACAAAGACTCACCAAAAGAAATCACAACATCACTATTGCTATTTACGCTAAACATATTTGGTAAAATCGATTCAGAATAATCCCCTGAAACAGGTGCAAGATTATAGTCATTCCAACCTTGCGAATATCTTGAAAGAATAATAAAATGTGCTTTAGCGTTATCCTTTAAAACAACTGCATCATAACTAGCTAAAGAATCCATATTAATTACTTCAATTCCAGGAAATACAGAAGTAACGTCGATATTATTCAAGGTATATAAATTAAATGTTCTTCCATTATATGTAATTTTAAAAAGAGTTAATTTATCTTTGTTAAAAGCATATACAACATCCGAAATGAGATACAGTTTAGAATATTTCAAAATATTCAACTCTTGCATAGGTGAAAACATGTGGTTATAAATTGCAATATTATTATTTTCATCAGGTTCTGAAATAACAAATTCACCAGAAGAAAGACGCATATCCGCAGTGTATTTACGCCATTTTCCCTCTCTGACATTATAAACAAAAGTCAAGGGTAAAATCGCACTTTTATCATCGAAGAATTTCTTCCTCAGCTGCATAAAAACATCATCAAAAGAACTTTGTTCAATATTCTTATTAAAATCTTCCGGATTATATTGCTTTAGTGGATAGTCATTTTTAAAATTATCAGTGGTATAATTTTTTCCTTTTTCCATATAGCTCATAATTATAGGTTTAAAAATAGAATCTTTTTTAGAATTAATAAAGTATAAATATGCATTTTTATACCTTTTATCAAGCTCATGAGTTAAAGTAGCGTAATTTGCAGGAGTGAACAAAAGCTTTCTCAAATCAAAATACAGAGTTTTTTTAAGCTCTTCATCAATGAATTGATTTTCATTTTTCTTACTAAACTGCTCAAAATCGTATATTTTATTTACAAGCTTTTTAGGCTCAATTGTAGTACCCAAGCCAAATTGGACAGGTGTATCATACTTAGCTAAAAGTGATAAATAATCTTTAAAATCGTTTGAAAGATATTTTTTATATTTATCATCAATTTTTTTGTAATTAGGATAAAGATAAATCATATCTCCCGCCAAATAAACAGAAACTGTTCTATTGTTATATTTTTCATTCAAAATTTTAACGCAATTTACGGCATTTTTAGAATTTGTGCATTCAGTTATAGTATCAGGATTAAACTTCTGATTTAAAACGTTTGGCATTTTTTGAATTTGAGTTAAGTAAGAAGCAAAAATTTGATTTTTTCTATCTTGCGAATCATCCGAATTTTCAAGATATAAAGTCAAAAAGTCTTCAACATCTTTTAAATTGTGGCTTAATTCAATATATGTTTTAGGTTCTTTTAACATTGGAATTTGAGCAGGATTTTGAATAAGATTTTTATATTGAAGAGTAATTCTTTGGTTATCATGCCTGCTCAAAATAACCATTAAAGATATGCACAAAACCCCGAGCACAACAATCATAAAAATAACAGCATTAAATGCCATATTGTCAAAAAACTTTAAAACATTTTTTCCAGAAAATGACGATTTAATCTCTTTATTATTATAATTTTCACGAGTAAATTTATTAATTTCTCTGACGGTTGGTGAATTTATAGAAGAAATTTTAAAACCACATCTTGAACAAAATATATCTTCTTCACCATATTCAAATCCGCAGTTTGGACATTTATTAGTCATTTTTGCACCCATTTTTGATGATTTCCCTTGCAATATTTATACCACAAACCATGGCTTCATCCATATTATTGTATTTATGTTGACCATTTCTTCCTGCAAGATATAGGTTTTTAGTTTTTGATAAATGATTTTTTATCTTGTCTATGTTTTTATAACTGCCAAAATACGATGGATAAGCACATTTTTCTTTTATGACAAAGGATTTTAATACATCATTAGATGAAAATAAATTATACTTTTGAGCTTCCATTAGGGCAATTGAAATAATTTCATCATCAGTTTTATTCCAAAATTCTTCGTTTTCATTAACAAAATATTCTAAAGAAATCAGATATTTGTTTTGAAAATCAGAAACAAGATAAGGCGACCAATTGTTCATCATCTGTATTCTTGCTGCAATTGCTCCGTTTTCTTGAAGATAAATCCAACAGTCAGGAGTGATATTGTTTATGGTTTTATAATCAGTATGGTTTTTTAGATTGAAATTATTAGTATAAAAACTAACTAAAATATAATCCCTATAGGGAAGATTTAGCGCTTCTTGTTTAATATCATAAGGAGCATCAAGTCCTTTAATTAAGTCCTTTATAGGTATAGTTGAAACAACATAATTAACCAAAATTTCATCGATTAAATTATACTGATTTCGATATTTAACCCCAATAATCTTATTATCAACGCAGTTAAAATCTTCAAATTGAGAATTCAAGATAATCTCTCCGCCATTTTCAACTATAAACTTTGCCATTAAATCCCACAGTTGAGAACAGCCAAATTTAGGATAATAAAATTCATCAATCAACGATGTTTCTTTTTTAAATTTTAAAAATTTAAACTGAGATAATATAGCATTTAAAACTGTTTTAAATAAGGATAATTTCCTTATTCTTTGATGTCCCCATTCGCTTGATAATTCGCTTGGGTCTTTTCCCCAAACTTTTTTAGTGTAGTCTTTAAAGAAAATTCCATATAATACATTTCCAAAGCGATTAATCATAAAATCTTCGAGGCTATTTTCTTTGTGCTTAAAGAACATACTTTTAATGTAACTTAAACCAGCTAAAAAAGATGTTTTAAACCCAAGCTTTTTAAAAGTTTCAAGCGACATTTTTAAAGGGTAAGGGAAAAAATTAGAATTATAAATAATGCTTGAAAATCTTCTTCGAATAAGCATAACATCATCTTCAAGCTCGGGGTTTTTGCCGTTAGTCGGATATTTGTTATCTCGCTTTGCTATAATATCATCAATCGAAGGGGAATTTTGAACAGTTAAAAATTTCATCCAAATTTTTTTAATATATTCATTATTAGTATGTAGCCTGTGCCCACCAATATCAACACCTGAGCCATCTTTATAAACAGTCCTTGATAAACCCCCAACACAAGAATTTTTTTCAATAATTATTGGTTTGATATTAGAATTATTAACAATCAATTCATACGCAACAGCAAGCCCAGCAGGACCAGCCCCAATTATTAAAGCTATTTGTTTATCTTTATTCATAATTAAAACGTAATCTGTGGCTTGTTTTTATTACTCAAAATTTCTTTTACTTTTTTATATGCAGTATAAGCACTAGATTCGTAAGGAACGGGTTCTAGTCTATCTGTCATATTTTTTGAAATGTTTTTGTAGTTACCATTTAAAGTTTCATATTGAGAAAGTTTATAAAACTCAATTCGAGTGCAAAATGGAGAATTGATTTTAGATTGCATAGTAACAACCGCATCATCAAGCCCATTTGTATAAACTTTTAAATTATAAAAATAATATCCGTTTTTCTCGGTTATGCTGTCTTTATCGAGAGCAAACATATTACCAGTGGCGCTTTTTAAATTAATCCAATCAATTGCAAAAGCTGAATTTACACATAAAAATAAAACTAAAGTTAAAAATATCTTTTTCATAATATCTCCCTAGTTTTATTCTATAATCAGCACAAAAAATTGCAAAAAACTTTAAAAAAAGTTATAATTTGCTCATATTTAAGGGGATTTAAATGAATTATTATTACATAATCATTGGAGTGATATCTTTTTTTGTTGGCTTCGTGTTAGCATTTTTAATTTTCAAAAGAAAAAACAACGATTTAGCTCTTTTTACAATGCTAAACGAATTTAAAAAATCGATTGATGAATATAAAAATCAAACAATTATAAACACAAAAGAAATAAATTCCGCCATTAAAACAGCTTCTGATTTAACAAAAACTCTTACAACAAATCAAAACCTTAAAGGTCAATATGGAGAAGATTGCCTTGAAGCAATTTTAAAAACTTGTTATCCAAATGAAAATATAAATTATTTTAAACAATACCGAACAAAAAATGAAAACGATGAAGATATCAAACCAGACTACTTAGTAAAACTTCCAAACAATAAATCAATTCTAATTGATTGTAAGCTAAATTTAGATAAATATTTAGAATATAAGCAAAATCCAAGCCTAAAAAACGAATTTATAAAAGATTTAAACTCAACAATTAATCTTTTATCAAATAAAAAATATGAAACGGCAATTGATTTAAACCAACCGAGCTTTATTTTAATGTATATACCTCTAGAACCTATTATTACATTGATTTACACGGACAGTGACTTTTTAAATGTAATTAAAAATGCAAATGATAAAAATATAATTATTGTTGGAAACTCTTCAATATTAACTACAATTAAACTAATTAAACAGCTTTGGGCACAAGATACACAAGAAAAAAATATAGATAAAATTATTGAAATAGCACAGAATATTTATGAATATATTTCAATTCATAGCCAAAACTTATATAAAATCAAAGAAATCATAGAAGAAAATACGCTTAAATTTAACAAAGAATATGAAAAAATATCCTCAAACACAAAGCTTTTTAAACAAATTGAAGAATTAAGAAACCTTGGCATTCAAACAACAAGCAAAAAAGAGGGTAAAAAACTCCATGAAATCAAAATCCATCAAGATTTTCTTAGTTAACAAATGTAACATTTTCTAATACTTTAGTATAATATCCTCCATCTGGAGGATATTATTTATTATATGGAAATAATAAAACTGCTAAAGGATTACGCAAAAACCCCTCTGCAAGCTGAATTAGGCGAATATTTCACACAAGAGCTTGATTCAACAATTTGTGCTGAAAAAATCACAAATAAAAAATTTTTAATTCAATATGTCAAACCAATTAATGATTTTATAATCCATACAACTGCACTACCTTGCTCAAACGCAAGAAGAATGTTTTAGAGGGCAATTTTTATTTTTTAGTTGTTTTAGCAAGATATGAAATTATCCCACATATCTTCACATAAAACATATCAAAGCCCTGCTTTTTGTAACAACCTTAAACGGAAAAAATTTCATCGCAAAATTTGATGAAAACGGAAATGTTACAATAAACAATCAGCGCTACGGTCCTTATATACAAGGCTACGAGTCAAATTCAGTATCGCAAGAGTTTTTGGATATATCTTTTGAAGAAGATGAGGAATTTTATGACTACACAAAATCACATCTGCCAGTTGTTTTGAAAGTTTTAGTCAATAAATCCGCTATCAATTTCTAAGTTATCTTTAGAGCGAGCTTCAACTGCTAATTTATCGCACAAATTATTAAATTCATTTGACGCATGACCTTTAACCCAAATAAATTCAATTTCATGAGGACGCATTGCACTTAGTAGCTTTTTCCATAAATCAATATTTTTAACAGGATTTTTAGTGTTTAATTTCCAATTTTTTGCTTGCCAGCCATCAAGCCATTTTTGATTAATCGCATCAACCACATATTTTGAATCTGAATAAAGCTTAATTTTACAAGGAGTTTTAAGAGCGTTTAGCGCATCAATTACAGCTAATAACTCCATTCTATTATTTGTGGTCAACTCAAAACCGCGAGAAAGATTTTTTTGTATTAAAGTGCCATCTGATTTTTCATACATCAAAACAATACCATAACCACCACGCCCAGGGTTATTAGCACAAGCTCCATCCGTATAAATTGAAACATTTGGTTTATTCATAAAAAAATGATACCACAAACAACATATCTTAATATAATATATACATATTTCCATGTTTATGATTGAATGTAATTTGCGATATTAACGACAAAATTGGAGAAAACAACAAATGATAATAGTTATGGAGCATAATGCAACAGCGGAACAATTGAATCGTGTTGTTAAATATATTGAAAATAAAGGACTTCAAACCCAAGTCAATAATGGTACGGTTTTAAACGTAGTGGCTGTAATTGGTGATAAATCAGGAATAAATGCTGAAAATATTGCTGCAATGGATGGAGTTCGAGAAATTAAAAAAATCCAAGAGCCATTCAAGCTTGTTTCTCGTGTTGCGCATCCAGAAGACACTGTTATCACATTTTCAAACGGCGTTAAAATTGGTGGATTAGAAAAACCAGTTTTAATGGTTGGACCTTGTTCGGTTGAAAAAGATTTTGATGGACTTTTAAAAGTTGCAATAGCAGCAAAAGAAATGGGTTGCCAATTTTTAAGAGGCGGCGCATTTAAGCCAAGAACAAGCCCTTATGATTTTCAAGGTTTAGAAGAAAAGGGCTTACAATATCTTGCAAAAGCAAGAGAAAAAACAGGGCTTCTAGTCGTTACAGAAGTTATGGATACAATGGATATAGCACTACTTTGTCAATATGCAGACGTTTTACAAGTTGGCGCTAGAAACATGCAAAACTTCAAACTTTTAAAAGCATTGGGAAGAATTAAAAAACCTGTAATGATTAAAAGAGGGCCAGCGGCAACAATTAAAGAACTGCTTTTAGCAGCAGAATACGTTGTTGCAAACGGCAACCCAAATGTAATTCTTTGCGAAAGAGGAATTAAGGGCTTCGATAACCAATATTCAAGAAATACTCTTGATATTGCAGCTATTCCAATAATCAGAAAATACTCACACTTGCCTGTAATAGTTGACCCATCTCACGGAACAGGAAAAAGATATCTGATTGAACCAATGGGAAAAGCAGCTTTAGTTGCAGGAGCGCATGGATTAATGTATGAAGTTCATCATGATCCTGATAATGCTATGTGTGACGGAGCTCAAAGCTTAAATATTGAACAATTCAAAGACGTAACAAGAGCTTTAAACAAAGTTATTGGAAGAATTGACTACGACAACAAAAATAACCCACAAACATATTAATATAGGAAAAAATAATGGCATTAACTTTTCAAGAATTAATTTTAAATTTATCAAAATATTGGTCAGATAACGGTTGTGTTATTCAGCAACCTTATGACATCGAAAAAGGCGCAAGTACAATGAACCCTGCAACATTCCTAAGGGCATTAGGACCTGAACCTTTTAATTGCGCTATGGTTGAACCTTGCAGACGTCCAACTGACGCAAGATACGGCGAAAACCCAAACAGACTTGGGCATTATTTCCAATATCAAGTTATCTTAAAACCAAATCCGGAAAATTCCCAAGATTTATATTTAAATTCATTAAGTGCAATGGGAATTGACCTTGAAAAACACGACGTTCGTTTTGTTGAAGATAACTGGGAATCTCCAACACTAGGAGCTGCGGGTGTTGGCTGGGAAGTTTGGCTTGATGGTATGGAAATCACTCAATTTACATATTTCCAACAAGTTGGCGGCTTGGAAGTTAAACCTGTAGTATTAGAAATTACATACGGACTAGAACGTATCGCAATGTATCTTCAAAATGTTGATAGCGTATTTGATATTCAATGGAATAACGAATTAAAATATGGAGATATTTATCTTCAAAACGAAATCGAACAATCAAAATACAACTTCGAATATTCAACCCCTGAACATCTTTTTAAACTTTTCGACTTAGCTTCAGATGAAGCAAATAAATGCATGGAAGCAGGAATTGTACTCCCTGCTTACGATTGGGTGTTAAAATGTTCACACACATTTAACCTGCTTGACGCAAGAGGGGTTATTTCAAAAGACGAAAGAATTAATTTTATCAATAGAGTTAGGACTTTAGCGGCAGGTGTTGCTAAATTATACGTGGAACAAAGAGAAAAACTTGGTTTTCCTCTAATTAAGAAATAAGGAAGAAGCATGGCAGAAAACAACAATGGGGATTTTACGCCCAATTTTCAAAACAGCAAGGAATTAAGCAAGATTTCTAATTTTGTAAAAAATATTCTAACTGTTAAAAACCCTGATAACATGATTAAGCAAGCGCAAGATGGCGGCTTAAAGAAAACTCTTGGCGGTTTTGATTTAATTATATTAGGGGTCGGAGCAATTATTGGTAGCGGCATTTTCACTGTTGTTGGTTTAGCTGCACTTGAATCAGGTCCATCTTTAACATTATCAATGATTTTAGCATCATTAGCATGTGTTTTTAGTGCACTTTGCTATAGTGAATTTGCAGCAATGATTCCTGCTTCAGGTGGTGCTTATACATACACATACGCTACGATGGGCGAATTTATGGCTTGGATAGTAGGCTGGGTATTAATGCTTGAATATTTGGTTGGATATATTGCAGTAGTAAGCGCTTGGAGCGGTTATCTAATGCAACTTATTAGTGGAATACCAGGAATACCTCATTGGCTTTCTAATCCGCCAATATATCTAATTCATGATTATTCTACAGCTGTTTCTCAATTAACAAGCCAAGGAATTGACCCAAGTACAGTAATTCCACAGTTTTTAGGAATTCCACTTTGTATTAATATTCCAGGGTTATTAATAACATTTTTTATAATTGCAACTTTAATTAAAGGTATGCAAGAATCAAAAAACATGACAGGAATACTTGTTGTAATAAAAATTGCAGTAGTTGCAGCTTTTGTTATAACAGGATTTTTCTATGTAAAACCAGAAAACTGGACTCCATTTATGCCAAACGGCATTAGCGGAATGTTTGCAAGTGCATTTACTATTTTCTTTGCATACATTGGTTTTGATGCTATTGCAACAGCAGCAGAAGAAACAAAAAATCCTCAAAAAAACTTACCAATAGGAATTATCGGCTCTTTAATAGTTTGCACAATTTGCTATGTATTAGTTGCGTTAGTTTTGACAGGGCTTGTTCCGCTTGATATGATTGATACGCAAGCACCAATTGCAAGTGCTATGGCTATGGTTGGGCAAAACTGGGTAGCTGGTTTTATTTCAATTGGCGCTTTAACTGGGTTAACCTCAGTTCTACTTGTTTTAATGTTAGCTGGAACAAGAATACTTTTTTCAATGAGCAGAGATAATTTCTTACCAAAAGCATTTCAAAAAATACATCCAAAATTTCAAACCCCACACGTTTTAACATATATGGTTGGTGCAATCTGCATTATTGGTTCACTATTTTTAGATATTCAAAAAGCAGCAGACTTGGTTAATTTTGGCGCTGTTGCAGCATTTATAATCGTATGTCTTGCAGTGTTAATTTTAAGAAAGAAAGACCCACAAAGACATAGACCGTTTAAAGTACCTTGTTGTCCGTTATTTCCAATTTTAGGAGCATTGTGCTGTGGTGGTTTAATGGTTTATTCAATGACACTAAAACCACTATCAACAATGCTATTTTTAGCTTGGATAGTAATAGGTGTGGCTTGCTACTTGCTTTATAGCTATAGACAACAAAGACTCGCCCAGCAAAATACTAACGAGGAAAATAATGTTTAAAAAAGTTGTTTCCAATTTATTATCAAGAAAAAGTGCTCAACAACTGATAGACAGGGCTCGAAGCGGCTCACTCAAAAAAACGCTTAATGCCTTTGATTTATTTGTTATAGGCATTGGCGCCGTTGTTGGCACTGGAATTTTGACAATTATCGGAACAGCAATACAAGGCGGACCCGAAAGCATTGGAGCAGGTCCTGCTATAGTTATATCAATGATTTTAGCAGCATTAGCTTGCGTATTTAGCGCGCTATGCTACAGCGAAGTAGCTTCCATTATTCCTGTTTCAGGAAGTGTTTATACATATTGTTATGCGACATTAGGCGAATTTGCCGCTTGGATAGTCGGCTGGGTCTTAATGCTTAACTATGTAATTGGAAATATTACCGTTGCGAGCTCTTGGTGTGGATATTTAACACAACTTTTAAAAGGTTTTTCTCAATATCTTCCAAGTTTTATCACAAATTGTCCAATTTGGCTTAGAAGCGATGTTCGCTCAATTTATCACATGTGCGAAAGATATGGGCTTGATGTGCACGATAAAATTCCGTTTTTATTTGACAAAATCCCTTTTGCAATAAATTTGCCAGTTATCGCTCTAACATTACTTTCAACTTTAATTTTAATTAAAGGTATTAAAGAATCAACAAGATTTGCAACCATAATGGTTGGTTTAAACTTATTTATGATAATTTCTTTTATTATAGTTGGCGCTTTTTATGTTAAACCTGAAAACTGGGTTCCTTTTGCACCAAACGGAATATCAGGAATTTTAATGGGTGCTTTTATAATCTTCTTTGCATACATTGGTTTTGATGCCGTATCCACCGCAGCAGAAGAAACTAAAAACCCTCAAAAAGACTTACCGGTTGCAATTTTAGGAACATTAATCTTCTGTACAATTTTATACATTTTAGTTGCGCTAGTTTTGACAGGAATTGTTCCAATTAATCAAATCAACCCAAGCGCACCAATTGCAGCCGCATTAACGCTGATTAACAAAAACTTTTTAGCAGGCTTTATATCAGTTGCCGCAGTATGCGCTTTGGCTTCTGTATTTTTAATTTGTCAATTAGCTTCAACAAGAATACTTTATGCTATGAGCAGGGATAAATTCTTGCCAAAAATTCTTCGCTCAATTCACAAAAAACACAGAACTCCGCACATTATGACATGGATTGTTGGGCTTGTAATTATTATTTGCAGCTTATTTATGGATTTGAATATATCAGCAGAATTATGTAATTATGGTACATTCACTTCTTTTATTGCTATTTGCATAGCTGTAATAATCCTAAGAAAAACAGAACCAAACCTCAAAAGACCTTTCAAGGTACCTTTTGTGCCATTATTCCCAATTTTAGGAATAATTGCTTGTTTAAGTTTAATGATATATTCACTTCAGCAACTAACAACAAGCACAGTTATGTTTCCACTTTGGATTTTTATCGGTGCTTTAATATACTTTGGCTTTAGCTATAAAAATTTAAGAAGATAATTAATCATCTAAATTTACTTCAAAAGTTGAAACATTACTATTTAGGCCAGGTTCATAAGCATTTAAAACTTTTTTTGTTTTTTTAATGTTTGAAATTTGCTTAAAGTAATCTTCTTTAATAGATTTAACAAGCTCAATATTTTCTTTTTCAAGCTCAACAAGCTTATTTCTTAAACCCATAAGCTCTTTATTAGCTTTAACTTCTTCTAACCTTGCTTTTTCAAAAAATATAATTTGCCTGATTAAAGATTCTTTTTCTTGAACCGCAATATCAACACTATCCCAATCGTCAGCTTTAATTAAAGCCCTAATATGAGCGTTTGATTTAAAAAATTTATCATAAAGCAATTTAAGATAGTTGTAATCGTTAATACTTAACATTATTCATCCTCATCCTCGTCGTCTTCTTCATCGTCATCATCATCTTCATCATCAGAATCATAATAATCGATGTTAGAAGCAGAAGCAGATTCTTGGGCTTCTTTTTGTGCAAGAATAATTGCTTGTTCCCAAGTAGCTTTTAAGCTTTTTAAATATTTTAAAACTTCATCAATTGGTTCAAGTTGTCTTTTCATGTTGGCCTGAATTAAACGACGAATAGAATACTCATATAAACTAATCAAATTTTCAGCCAACTGAGGAGCCACTTCTCTATCCATGGAATTGATAAATTCTTGAATAATATTTTGTGCTTTTATTAAATTATCGTTAGTTGCTTCAATTTCTTTATTTTGCATTGCAACACGGGCTTTGTTTAAAAATTGAATAGCACCATCATACAGCATTATAAGAATTTGTTCTCTTGAAGCTGTTTCTATGCTAGATTTTTGGTATTGTTTTACATATTGGTTCATTTAAAACTTCCTATTTACCATGCTTCCTTGCGAATTTAACATACATCCTACAAAACTAGACATTTCGTCCGCATTGATGGCTTGAACTATGTTTTTAGATGCTTTTTCAATAATTAATATATTATTGGATTCTTCATCAAGTTTCAAGAGATATTTTCCGCTATCAGATAAATCATATTTTATTGTTTCAACAAGTGTGGTCTCTTCTTGATTTTCTTCATTTTCTTCGCTAAAGTTTTCAAACTCTGGGTTTTGATGGTCTTTTTCTTTATCTGGATCAATCTTTTGACTATCAGAAAGGCTATCAACAACTTTGTGTTCGTTCGTTGAAGTTTTATTTATTCTATTCATCTCAGCAGAATTATTTTCTTGCGTAACTCTAAGCTGGTTTATAGAAATTCCATCAAGTCCCATAGCAATCTCCAAGACAATTATACATAATTTTAAGACACATTTAATAAATCAAATAGTGTATTTATAGATATTTATAACTTGTTATAATAGTTTTGGAGATAATGACATGCAAAAAATATCTGATCTTTTTATTGAAAACATTAAAAATTTGCCTTTATGGGTAAAACAAGTAATAACCAAAGAAATTTTCGATGATTTAAACAAAAAATTACGTGAATTTTCAGAATTAGCAAGCATTGAAGACTTGTTTCAATATATGTGCCCCAAAGTAACCTTTAAAGGCAAACAAGAGCTTCAGGAGCGTAATTTAAACTTATCACAAGGATATTACATTTTTCTTCAAGATTTAATAGATGGTAACACAATTTTTGAAATCACAATTAAAAACAATTGGACATTAGCTGATAGTGCAAAAATATTTTGCAGGTTAATAGAATTAGAATATTTAAATATCACAGATTATGCGACAAATAAAAATGTTGCAGTGGCAATGTTTATAGCAGGGAAACTTAAAACGGGTGAATTTTTAAAAAGAATTAATAAAATCAGTGCAATTCAACTAGAACAAGCAATTCGCCACCAAAAAGAATTAAACGATGAAGGTCGCCATATTAAAATGGCAAGCATTTTAATTAAACTTGGCTTTGTAACCGATACAGGTCTTGATAGCTTGTTACTATTAAAAGAAGAGGCAAGAAAACGTTTACCTGTTGGTGTAGGTTTTATTTCAACCAAATTTACAAACCAAGAAGACGAACAAGATCAAATAACAAGAATGCAAAGAGAAATTGCCAGACTTGAAAACGAAAACATTATTATGAAAAAACGTCTTAAAAAAATGTTAAATATTAGCGACTAGGATTGCTAATTTAATTCGTTTTAATATAAAATTATTCTATGGCAGCTTCTAACTACATGAATTTAAAAACAAGAATACAAAAACAGCAAAAAAAGAAAATAAGAAAAATTAAATTTTATCATTCTTTTTTAACGATTGTTTTGTTGTTGTGCGTTTGCCAAATTAGCTACAGCGCTCTTTTAAATCTTGCAAAATGCGTTGTATATCAATCAAAAATTATAAAAGCACAGGAGCTGCAAGAGCAAGCTCAAAAAAGAAATCAATTTCTAAAAAGCGAAATTCAAAACTTTAGCACAATGCACAAAGTCGAATCAATCGCTAGAAACAACCTTAAAATGGCAGCTAAAGATGAAGTATTAATCATCATCAATCAGCCGACAATTGAAACTCCTCAACCCAAAAAAGTTTCAGAAAACAAATTTACTAAATTTTTAGAAACCTTTTCTTCTAAATTTAACAAAGACATGGAACCTGAAAAAATCTCAGATTAATTATTTAACAACCCTTAAAAGCTGTCTATCATCACAAATATGAGCAATCATAGAATAAGCAAGTTTTCTTCTTTTAAACATGCCTTTGATAATTAAATCATTAGAATTTAAATGTTGCTTTTGTCTTTTTGCCGCTTTAAACATATATACACCATGCATTTATCTATATTAATGTTATCGACATGTTTTTCAATTTCTTTAATAATATTTTAAAAAATATTAATTATTATTAAGCTATAAATTTTGCGCTATAATTAAGTTATGGCAAAAAAAGTTAGGATAATCGGAGCAGGTTTAGCGGGCAGCGAAGCTGCAATATATTTAGCAAAAAAAGGATACGAGATTGATTTAATAGAAATGCGCCCAAAGTATAAAACAGGAGCACACACAAGCGACTATCCAGCTGAACTTGTTTGTTCAAACAGCCTTGGTTCAACCGATTTACTATCAGCTTCAGGATTATTAAAGGAAGAGGCTTTAAGACTTAATTCAACTCTTTTTAAAGTGGCAAAGCAATGCGCAGTCCCTTCTGGTAATTCTTTATCAATTGATAGATTTGGCTTTTGTGAAGAAATTAAAAAAATAATTGATTCTCATTCAAATATCAATTGGGTAAATGAAAAATACGAAAAAATTGACCCAACAATCCCAACAATAATCGCTACTGGTCCACTAAGCGCAAATGAACTAGCAAATAACATCAAAGAAGAATTCGGCGAAGATAATTTTCATTTTTTTGACGCTATAGCGCCAATTATTGAAAAAGATTCAATTAATTTTGATAAAGCATTTTGGGCTTCAAGATGGGATAAAGGAAATGCAGATTTCATCAATTGCCCGATGAATAAAATTGAATATGAAAATTTTTATGAAATTTTAACAACTTCAGAGCGTGCACCAATTCACGATTTTGAAGCAGGATATTTTGAGGGATGTATGCCAATTGAAGTTATGGCTTCAAGAGGAGTAGATACGCTTCGATTTGGCCCAATGAAACCGGTTGGGCTTTTTGATAAAAGAATACCAACAGAATTTAAGAAAAATCAATTTTACGCCGTTGTGCAGCTTCGTCAAGACGACAAACAGGCAAACTTATATAATTTAGTAGGCTTTCAGACTAACCTAAAATGGGGAGAACAAAAACGTTTAATTCAATCTATCCCGGGGCTAGAAAATGCCTCAATTGTACGCTATGGGGTAATGCATGCTAATACATTTATCAATTCACCTAAAATTTTAAACAAAGCACTTCAAACAAATAAATATGAAAATATATTTTTTGCAGGACAATTAACAGGGGTTGAAGGGTACTGCGAAAGCATTTCAACAGGTCTTTTTTCAGCAATTAATATGGATAGATTTTTAAACAACAAACCAATGATAGAGCTTGATAATCAAACTATGTTGGGCGCTTTGATTGATTATATAACCTTCAAAGATCATCAAAAACTTCAGCCGATTAACTCTAATTGGGGGATAATAAAAGAAGTTGAGGGCGATAAAAAGAAATTAAAAGACAAAAAATACAAAAACGAACTTCGCTCTTCAAGAGCATTAAATGTGATAGAAAAAATTAAAAAAATAATCAATGAGGAGTAAAAATGAGATTTTTAACCAATAAAATTGAAGATAATACTTCAGGAGTAATAATAAGTTTTATATATGAAGACGTTAAAACAAAAAGCGATGTTTTTAATTATCTAGATAAATTATCAAACAATGAACTTTCAAAGCAAATTTATGAATACAACATAATCAAAGGTTCATTAGGAGAAATTTTTAAATATTCGGTTTCAAAAGACAAAAAAGCAATCATTGTTGGATTAGGAAAAAAAGAAAAATTAACAAGACAAAAGCTTTCTCAAACAATCGCAAGTGCTGCAAGATGCGCTAAAACAATTATTGGAAATAAATCTTTAGCAATTGAAATAATTGAAAATAATAACCAATGCGATTGCAATTATTCAAATTTTACCAAAGGGGAATTTGCTCAAATTGCACTTTGCGCTGTTAGAATTGGACTTTATGAATTTGATAAATATCTATCAGACAAAAAAGAACAAATAGAAACAATTGAGCTAATAGATACCGACCTTTCGGCAAATGTTGAACAAGGAGCGCAAATTGGCGCTTATACATCATTTGCAATGAAATTTGCAAAAGATTTAATCAATGAATCAGCTCAAATTGTAACACCTGCTTATGTAGCAGGATTGGCTTGCGAAATAGCTAAAGAACATAAATTAGAAGCAAAAGTTTTAAGCAAAAACCAAATAAAAGAACTGGGTATGAACGCCTTTTTGGCAGTTGGACAAGGAAGTGTTAACGAGCCAAAATTTGTTCATCTAACGTATAGACCGCAAGGCGCAATAAGAAAAAAAATCGCCCTAATTGGAAAAGGTATCACATTTGACGCTGGAGGTCTTGATATTAAACCAGCAGCTTCAATGCTCACAATGAAAACAGATATGTCAGGAGCAGCAAGTGTTTTAGGCATCATTCAAGCAATTGCAAAGCTTCAACCAGAAATCGAACTACACGTAATTAGCGCACTTTGCGAAAACATGCCATCAGGAAGCGCTTATAAACAAGGTGACGTGTTAACAGCTAAAAACGGGAAAACTATCGAAGTAGATAACACAGATGCTGAGGGCAGAATTACTTTAGCAGACGCATTATGCTATGCTGATACGCTAGATGTTGATGAAGTGATTGATATTGCAACCCTAACAGGAGCAGTTATAGTTTCACTAGGGCATAATATAACTGGAGTTATGGGAAATAACCAAAAACAAATTGATAAATTTATTGAAATTTCTAAAAAAAGTGGCGAAAACACTTGGCAAATGCCAATTTTAGAAGAAATGAAAGATAATTTAAAATCTGAAATTGCAGATATGAAAAACACTGGCGGAAGAAACGCAGGCACTTCAACCGCTGCTTGGTTTTTATCTAACTTTACTAAATCAAACTCTTGGCTACATTTAGATATTGCAGGAACGGCAGCACCCGAAAAATCTAACAAAGAAACACCATCTGGCCCAACAGGGGTTATGATTAGAACACTAATAAACTATTTAATATCGTAATATCGACATTTAGGAATTAGGAAAGTGAGGGAAAAATGAAAAAATTATTTACTCTAGTTGCACTTATGGCAATTTTATCTCTAGCAACACCAGCTATGGCAGGAACTCATGGTAGAGATGGTCAAATTTCAGGAAGAAGCGTTGGTGCAGCAGTATGTTCATTATTAATTTGGCCAGGAATTGGACAAGCAATTAATGGACAAACTACAGAAAAAAATGTAACTCACGCAGTATTAGGTTTGACTGGTGTATTTAGAATTTGGTCATTCTATGACGCAATTATCGACAGAGATGGCGGTGTTTGGCACAATCGTATATAGTAAACAAGTTTTCAATATAAATAAAAGCCACAAAATTTGTGGCTTTTATTTATATCATTATCTTCGAATTAATTCTTCAACTTTTTGTTTATCTTTTAAAATTTTAGCTCGTTTTTTTCTATATAACATATCACAAAATGCTTCAAGACGAGTAATAAAACCAGCTTCGCCAGTATGCTCGTCGATTGTTAAATTCAAAAGAGGTTTATTGAAATTTTTAGCTTTTCTTCTGATATCTTCAAGCATTAAGCTATCGGGTCCACAGCCAAAAGCAGTAACCGTTATAACACCGTCGATTTTTTCTTCTTGGAAATAATGCCCAGCACAACCTGTCATTTCATATTGGTTAGCCCAATACAAAGATGTATTTAGCGCATTTAAGCCGCCTTCAAGCTGCTCTTGAGTTAATTGATAAGCGTTATATACTTGAACATCCATATCATCAAGCTTTTTAGCTATATCCATACACACTCGTTTATCATAAATATTATATCCATGACCAACTAAAGCAACCGATATGGGTTTAGATTCTTTTTTAGGCGAAATAATGACTCTTGAAGCTCTAGCGTTTTTGAGTGCTTCATCAAAGTCTAGCCCGTTTTGAACCATTACATTAAAGTTATTTTGAACAATATTTCCAGCTTTTATAGCATTTTTAATTACTTCATCATCTTTAATGTTAAATTGAAAAGCAATTTCTTTAGCGAAATCTTCAATATCCATATTTTTTTCAGATCTATCCAAAGTTGCTTCAATTAAATTAAAATCAGCTTTTATGATATTTCTGATTAAATCAGGAAGTCCTCTAATTTTAGAACAGTTATAAATTTTTGGCGCAATCGATTGAATAGACGGAACAAAGATATTTTTAACACCTTTGTTGATTAAATTTAAAACATGACCAACAAAAACTTTAATTGGCAAACAAGTTTCAGTAACAACCAAGGAAGCTCCATCTGAAACAGTTTTTTTAGTAGTGTTATCAGATAATACAACTTCGATACCTAAATCAACAAAAAAACCGCACCAAAAAGGAAAATAGGTGTAATATAACATTGCTTTAGGGATTCCAATTATTTTTTCTTTGTTCATAAATTTATCCAAAAATTATCTATAAACCAATAATACAACAAACAAAGCGGTATTTATATAAAATAATTTAATTTTTGTTACTTTAAGTCAATTTTTAGACATTATTTGTTTTAAAATAATATAAGGGAATTTTTAAGGAAAATTATGTCTTTTCAAAATATATCACCAATTTACTTGCCAAAACAATTTAATTACGATTTTAGACAAGTAAATTATATTCCAAATGTAAATACTAATTATTATATGGCAAATCCTTACCAAGCAAGCTTTTACAACCAAAGCTTGATGTTCCCTTACATGCCAATTTTAAATAGTCCAACAAATGCTCCTTACGTAAAATTAGGAGAAATCACAGCGCCAAATGGTGAAATTACGCACATGTATCGACTTTCAAACGGTCATGAAGTTGCAATTATGCCAAGAAGCGATGAACAAAGTGTGGTTAAAACCTTTGTAGATGCGGGCTCAATGAATGAAACAGATGAAAAAAGAGGTGTTCAACACGTTAACGAACACGGACTTTTTAAAGGTTCATCTAAATTAAAAGATGGCGATGTTTTTAAATTAACTGGTCAAATGGGCGCTTATACAAACGCTTCAACCGATTATGCTCAAATAAATTATTATATTACAGCTCCATATATGGGTTTTGAGGAACTTAAAAAAACAATAGAAATCCAAGGAGATATGATTTATAATCCAACATTTGATGAAAAAGCAATGGAATCAGAAAAAGGACCGGTTTGTTCTGAAATTTCAATGATAAACGATGATCCTACAACCAAAGCTTTTGATAAGATGATTAGAAATCTTTTCCAAATTCAATCAAATAGCGAAAACATGGTGGCTGGCTCAATTGATACAGTTCAAGCACTAACTAAAACAGATATGCACAATTATCATCAAACATATTATTCACCTGATAAAATGCACACTGTTATTGTTTGCGACGATTCAATCAGCCCTGAAATTGTTATGCAAGAAGTTGCTAAAAACTTTAAGCCAAGTTATGAACATAATTTAAAAATTCCTGAAAAAAGAGAGGTTTTAAGACCAATTCAGCAGGCAACTCGTGAAGATATAATTAGCACAAAAACAAATTCAACAACAATTTATCTTGGTTTTGCAGGTCCAAAAGCATCAAGTTCAAAAGACTTTATAATTGAAAAAATGATTAGTTACTATCTTTCAAGCTGTTCAACATCTGACTTAAAAAACAACCTTGAAGATATGGATGCAATGTATGATTCAACAATACAAAAAGTTGGCTTAGAAGCCCATGACCCATACGCTTTAATTAGCGTAATGGAAACAAATCCAAACGAAGAACAAATTGCACTTGATAATTTCTATGATGCAATTAAAAAGCTTCAAACACAAGCCCTATCAGACGACGATATGACGGCAATCAGAAACTACCTAAATAAAAATTTAGAATATATGATGTGTGATTCTGAAGCAGTTTGTGACACCTTAGGCGATTGTTTGAGGGATAACTCTTTGGACTTTTTCACAAATTTTAGAGAAATTATGCAATCAATTACAAAAGAAGATATAATGAACTTTGCAAGAAAATATTATGATTTAAACAAAGCTTCAATTATGGTTGTGCACCCATCAAGTGTTACAAAAAATCAAATTCAGCAAAATTATTCAAATTCAAAATATGCTTCGCATAACATTCAAAAACAATCAAGCATTTCTTTTACTGGAATGAAAAAAATTAACACCGATGAAGTTAAAGAATATAGGCTTTCAAACAATACTCATCTTGTTTTAAACAAAACAAATTCAAACCTTTGTATTTTTAATTGGTGCGTAAATACTCCTCCGATTAAGCCTAAAAACCCAAATATTCCTGCGGTTTTAAAATATATGTTTACAAAAGGCACTCAATATCAAGACCAAAATGACCTAGATAGATATAAAGAATTAAACGGAATTGATATCAGCACGTTTGTTAATGGAAGAAGTATTGAAATCACAGGCGATTGTTTGCCTGAAAACGTTTCAAAAACTCTTAGTATAATTAACGAGCTAATGTATCATCCAAAATTAACCCAAAAAGATTTTGAAGCTGCAAAAAAATACGTTAAGTCAATGTTAATGGCAACAACAAAAGACGCTTCCGATAACTTATTAGATAGATTATACCCAGGATATTTCCCTAATGCAGATAAAATGCTTAAAACAATTGATGATTTAAGATTAGAAGACGTTAAAGCTTTCTATAATGAAATGTTAAAAAACGCTTCATCTTCTTTTGTTGCAACACTTCCGCTAGATAAACATCCGCAATTAGCTAATGAAGTAATTTCGCATCAAAATATGCCAAATATTATCTTTAAGGAAAATGTTCAAAAATTAACTCCAATTTTTGAAGCAAACCCATATCCAAACGTAATTTATGATACGGATGATTTAAACCAGGCTCAAATATATCAATCATTCAAATTCCCAATGTCAGGTAACATTGAAGATGAGGCAAAATTTGAATTAGTTCACACAATATTAGGCGGAAGCTCTAACGCTAGATTATTTTCTGATTTAAGAGAAAAACAAAACCTTGCTTATAGCGTATCATCAACTATTCAATCGTTTGAAAATACAGGCATTTTAACAATGCAAATTCAAACAACAACAGACAATAAAGAAGCTGGCGTTCAAAGCTATGATAATGTTCAAAAATCTCTTGAAGGCTTTAAAAAGCACGCTGATTTATTATGCAGCGAACTAGTAACTGATGAAGAATTAGACTCAGCTAAAATGAGATTAAAACAAAAAATTATAGGACAATGTCAAAATCCATTATCCGAAAACGAACTTTTAGCAATGAATGTTCTAGAGCCTTATGGCATTAAACGTATTGATAAATATGTTGAAGCAATTGATAAAATTACAAAAGAAGATATCATGCAAGCTGCACAATTTATCTTCTCTCACAATCCAACAACTTCAATTTTGGCAAGCCCTGACACAATAAACTCTCAAATAGCATATTTACAAACATTAGGAAAATTAGAACAAGCTCAAAGCGCATAATGCCAATTTTGGCAATGTTTTAATAATATTCTTGTAATAAATTACACATTATGAATTCTTCAAGTGTAAATTTATTATTAAGTGCATATAATTGCTCAAATAAGCTAGAAATAAACAACTGTTTTAATGAAAAAATTTTTCATTCTATTGGGTGTTATAAAAATAAAAAATGGATTGCAAATATCTTACCTTTTGAATTGCTTAAGTTAAACATTAAACAAGCAATCGACTTGATAGCAACACTATCAGAAAGTGAAATATTTTTTGAATTTTTCCCACCCGAAATACAAACGCCTAATTATGGAGATAATTGGGGAAGATTTGCAAACTATATTGAAATAAATAATAGGGCAATATCACAAATGCAAAACAATAAATCATGTTGTGGAATAATTAACATGATTAAACTTTTACCAGCAATTCCACCGAGCGCAAAATCTTGGGCAAACTGCATAATATTATCTCAAATTTTTCCTAATATTTATGGAGATGGGTATACTAAAGCCATCAATATCGAAAATTCAATTTATGGAATAAAGCTAAACTGTGGCTACAGTGCTAATGTGATTGATTATTGCTTAGAAGATAAAATTAAAAGTGAGGAGCAGCTTAGAGCATTTAATCTTTTAGCACACTTTAGAGGAATTAAAACAGGCTTTAGAACGGTAATTTCAGCCGATCAAATAAAGGTTGTTTATCCGCAATATGAAGAAAATTTCAATTGGAATAACGAAAAACATGTTGAACTTTATATCAATGAACACGCTAAATTGGTTAAACTTGGCTTTGAAGCAATTTTTGTTGATAGCGCAAAGCATATCGGAGGATATGAAATGGGAAATTATACAGGAGTTGGAGCGCTACCACAATATCATCAAGCGCAATATATTTTCCATGAAATCAGAAGTCGCTCAAACTGTCAAAGCATTGCAATAGTGGGTGAAAAGACCAACGATGATTTTATAAGATATCAAAATTTAGGAATGAATGCAGGAACCGATTTTATTTTTGGAGATGATTTTAACGAGGTAAAAAATCTATCACATAAAATGAAATACAATCGCACTTATGCACCAGGAATAACAATAGAAAATGATAATTATGAAGGCGGAATGACTTATGAGCAGCGCTTAAATAGAATTAGAAATGCTTTATTTGGCTATGAATTTGCTTCCGATAAATTGGCAAGTTTTATGCAAACAAATGATATATTTCCTCTTCGATATGATACAAATACACATCATATTATGATGAGTAATCCAAATTATTCAACAGATGGGACTGCTGAGAGTCATATTGAAAATTTATTTACAAAAGACGACGGTAGGAACTATAACCGTCAAGTTGGTGAACTTTTTGCGCATGCTTTATGTTTATAGAAAGGACAAAAAATGAATATTTTAAAAGAAAAAGGTATTAGCCTAGATAAACAAGTTAAAACTTGGCAAGATATCGTAAAAAGACCATTCAATAGAGATATGGTTGATAATTACACAAGAACACGCCAAATTCTAATGAACGGAATTGAAGTTGAAGCTTGGGGTTTTAAACATTGTTGGGTTCGAAAATTAGATGATATTGAACTTAAAAAAATATTGGTTTCAATTAGAAGAATCGAAGATATGCAACAAACTACAATGAATTGGCTAACTCCCTCAAGGCAAACTGTACTAGATACAACTTTGGGTTACGAACAAGTCGCAGTTGATCTTACTTCTTGGCTTGCGCAAAACGAACCAGATTCATACGTTAAAGAAACATTTGACTTTGGTTTGTTAGAAGATTTTGACCATTTATATCGTTATTCTCAATTTGCAAATTTAATTGAAGAAACAGACCCAAATGAAATTCTTCATAATATGACAGATGTTTTACTAGCTCGCCCAACGCAATATCACCACAATTGCAATGCCATAAGAATAAGAAATCCTTATGATAAAGATAAAACGAGCACACAAACAAAAGTAAACATTTTAACTTTAGTTTCAGCAGAACAACAAACGCATAACTTCTACGCAGAACACGGCTTTATGTATGGAAATACCGATTTAAAACGCTTATATGCTGAAATATGCGACGTTGAAGAAGAACACGTTACAATGTATGAAACATTAATTGATCCAAATGAAACAATGTACGAAAAATGGCTATTGCACGAATTTGCAGAAGCATGTTGTTATTACAATTGCTATAAAGATGAAACAGATGAAAGAATTAAACAGATTTTTGAAGAAATGTTTATGATGGAAATAGAGCATACTAAAATCGCAGCGCAACATTTAGAAAAATACGAAAAACGTGACGCAAGCGAAATAATTGGCGAAGAGATGATTGAACCATGTCATTTTGAATCACAAAAAGAATATGTCGAAAAAATCATTAAAAAAGAAACAAATAAAAGAGTAGATAAAGATGGCACATTTAACACAGTCGATAAATTAGATGACGCTTGGGCAAGTTATGCCATTCAAGAAGCAACTTGTAAATATGGCGCACCATCTGAACAAGCAGTTCATCTTGCAATAAATACTCATTGTAGAGATATCGCCTCAGGAAAAGAAAGCTTGCTAAATATGCAAAGTGAACTATTAGAAAAAAGTCTTGAAAAATATCAAGCACCAAACACGGTTTCACCTAAAATGTATGACAAATTTAGCGAAATTGACTCAAAAATTTATCTATATTAAAAATTTATTAAGATTAGAAAAGTCGGCAAAAACCGACTTTTTTTTTGAAAAAAAAAGATATATAATTAAAAAAAATTGGAGGTAAGCATATGACAACAAGAGTAGCAATTTTGGGTTATGGAAATTTGGGTCGTGGAGTTGAAGCAGCAATAAAGAAAAACCCCGATATGGAGCTTGTTGCAATTTTTACAAGAAGAAATCCATCTGATTTAAAAATTAATTCTAGCGCTGAAGTTGTTTCAGTTGAAAAAATTGAAGCTTGGCAAGATAAAGTTGATGTTTTAATAATTTGCGGCGGAAGTGCTACAGATTTACCTGTTCAAACTCCAAAATACGCTAAATTATTTAATGTTATAGATAGTTTTGATACCCATGCAAAAATCCCTGAACATTTTAAAAATGTTGATGAAATAGCAAAAGCATCAAACAAAACTGCAATTATATCTGTTGGCTGGGACCCTGGCATGTTTTCATTAAACAGACTCTATGCAAATGCAATTTTACCGGATGGAAAAGATTATACTTTTTGGGGTAAAGGTGTAAGCCAAGGACACTCTGACGCTATAAGAAGAATTGAGGGTGTAGCTGATGCTAAACAATACACTATTCCAATTGAAACAGCACTTGAAAAAGTAAGAAAAGGCGAAAACCCAGAGCTTGCAACAAGAGAAAAACACAAAAGAGAATGTTTTGTTGTTTTAAAAGATGGCGCAGATGCAGAAAAAATCGAACAAGAAATTAAATCAATGCCAAATTATTTTGCTGATTATGATACAACTGTTCATTTTATAACCCAAGAAGAACTAAATGAAAAACATTCAGGCATTCCGCACGGTGGTTTTGTTTTAAGAAGCGGCGAAACCTCAAAAAACACAAAACATTTAATTGAATATAGTCTAAAACTTGATTCAAACCCAGAATTTACATCTTCAGTTCTTGTTGCTTATGCAAGAGCATGTAATAAATTAAGCAAAGAAGGAAATTTTGGCTGCAAAACAGTGTTTGATATAGCTCCAGCTTATCTAAGCCCTAAAACAAATGAAGAGTTAAGAGCAGCAATGCTATAAGAAAATATTTGACCGCACATTATTGTTGTAGTTTAATTAATACAATACGCTTATGATGTGCGGTTTTTATATACAGGATAATTATGAGTTTAATAGATAAAATAAACCAATTAAAAAAAGAAAAAAATGCAATTATTTTAACGCATTGTTATCAAAATGTTGAAATAGACGAAGTGTCTGATTTTGTTGGAGATTCTCTATATTTAAGCAAAATGGCAGCTTCAACAAATGCTGACATTATTCTTTTTGCTGGCGTTTATTTTATGGCGCAAAGCGCTAAATTATTATCTCCAAACAAAAAAGTCCTACTGCCTGAAATATCTTCCGGTTGCATGATGGCAGATATGATTAATGTAGAAAATTTAAGAAACTTTAAATCAAAATATCCAAACACACCTGTAGTTTGCTATATTAATTCAACCGCCGAAGTTAAAGCACTTTGCGATGTTTGTTGCACATCATCAAATGCAATTGAAGTTGTTAAAAAATTAAACGCACCAAAAGTTCTTTTTGTGCCTGATAATTATTTAGGAAAATATGTTCAAGAGCAATTGCCTAATATCGAAGTAATCACTTTTAATGGCTTTTGTCCAATTCATCAAAGAATTAGAGTAGAGGAAATTGAACTTGCTCGCAAAAATTATCCAAATGCTTTAATTTTAACTCATCCTGAATGCAATCAAGAAGTTGCAAAGCGTTCTGATTTCATAGGCTCCACAAAAGAAATTATGGAGTACGTTGTAAAATCAGACAAAAAACAATTTGTTATAGCAACAGAAAAAGGTGTAGTTGATAGATTAAATAGAGATTCTAAAAAATATAATTGGAATAAAGAATTTATTTTAATTGATGAAAATATCATTTGTCCAGATATGAAAAAGAACACTCTTGAAGGTATTTACAATACTCTATTAAACGAAACAAATGAAATCAAAATAGACCCTGAAATCGCTAAAAAAGCTGTTAATTGTATAGATAAAATGTTTAAAATCACTTCTCCTATAAAATAACCAATTTATTTGACAGCTATATATAAATAAACTAATATTTTCTTAGATTTAATTTAAGAGGAAGATATTTATGGCTGATTCAGAAGAAATTATTGTTTGCCCAGCTTGCGATAACAAAATGGACAAAATTTTTATTCAAAGATTAGGAAGAAATATTGATATTTGCGCAAAATGTGGCGGAATTTTCTTTGACAATCGAGAATTTAAACTTATGGATGAAAAATGCGAAAGCATTGAAGAAATTGAAGAATTTTTAAAAGATAAAGAATTAATGAAAATCAGAAACGAAGGTACAAGAATCTGTCCAAGTTGCGGTGCTACAATGGTTAAAAACAATTTAGGTATCAAAATTGATGACTGTTATACTTGTGGCGCTAAATTTTTAGATGGCGGAGAATTACAAGAATATAGAGGTGAATTTAACACTGAAAACGAACGTTCAAAAGCCTTTAGCGAGTTTCTTGATAAAGCAGTCCAACAAAAACAGCAAGAAGAAAAAGATAAATTAAACAACAAAAAAACCCTCTAAAAAAAGAGGGTTTTTATATGAAATAATTTATTTTTAAATAACTCCTTGAGCTATCATAGCATTTGCAACTTTTTTAAAGCCAGCAATGTTAGCTGCCGCAACGTAATTAATACCAAGATTAAATTCTTTTGAAGTTGTTAAACAAGCAGCAAAAATATTTGTCATAATTTGATTTAACTTGTTATCAACTTCTTCAAAACTCCAAGAATAGCGCATTGAGTTTTGGCTCATTTCTAATGCTGATGTTGCCACACCACCTGCATTAGCAGCTTTAGCTGGAGCTAAAAGAACATTATTTTCAATTAAATAGTCAATTGCTTCAATTGTTGTTGGCATATTAGCACCCTCACCCACTGCCATAACACCATTTGAAACTAAAATTTTAGCAGTTTCAAGGTTAATATCATTTTGAGTAGCGCAAGGTAATACAACATCTGCTTTAATTGTATAAACCATAGGAGATTGACCTTGAACATTTTCTAAATATTTTGCAGATGGATATTTAGTTTGATATTCTTTAATTCTTAATCTTTCAACTTCTTTAATTCTTTTGATTTCATCTAAATCAATTCCGTTTTCATCATAAATACAACCATTAGAATCAGACATTGCAACAACTTTAGCGCCTAATTCCATGGCTTTTTGTGCAGCATAAATTGCAACGTTTCCAGAACCCGAAATTGTAACAACTTTATTTTCTAAACTAGAATTATTAGCAGCAAGCATTTCTCTCATAAAATAAATTAAACCAAAACCTGTTGCTTCTTTACGAGCTAAGCTACCACCGTAATCAAGTCCTTTTCCAGTTAAAACACCAGCTTCATAAACATTTTTAATTTTTCTATATTGTCCAAATAAATAACCTACTTCACGAGCACCAACTCCAATATCACCAGCAGGAACGTCTAAGTCATGACCTATATGACGTTGTAATTCATTCATAAAACTTTGGCAAAAACGCATAATTTCATTATCTGATTTGCCTTTTGGATTGAAATCAGAACCGCCTTTTCCGCCGCCAATAGGCAAGCCTGTTAATGAATTTTTGAATGTTTGTTCAAAAGCTAAGAATTTCATAATGCTTTGATTAACTGATGGATGAAACCTTAAACCACCTTTAAACGGTCCAATTGCGCCATTAAATTGAACTCTATATCCACGATTAACTTGAACTTTTCCATTATCATCAATCCAAGGAACTCTAAAAGTTATAATTCTTTCTGGTTCAACCATTCGCTCTAACAACGCTAAAGCTTCATGCTCTTCTTTAATAACAGGTGCGATACTTTTAATTACTTCTTTTACCGCTTGAACGAACTCAGGTTCTGTTGCGTTTTTTTCACAAACTTCGCTTAAAACTTTTTCGATGTAATTGTTCATAATGCTTCTACTCCTATAATTTTGAAAAAATTATAGCATTATAGCTCAATATGCGCAATTTTCTTTATATGATTTTTATATCTTGACTTCAATTTTAAATATGTTATTATGTTACTATAGATAGAAACATATTAGATATGAATGAAATATTTGAAATCATTAATAAATTAAAATCACCAAAAGAAATATCGCAATTTTTTAGCGAAATTTTCACAGACAACGAGCTTAAAACCTTATCAAAACGATGGCGTATTTTAAAACTCTTAGCCAAAGGCGAAACACAAAGGCAAATTGCACAAGATTTAAATGTTAGCCTTTGTAAAGTCACAAGAGGCTCTAAAATTTTAAAAAACAAAAACGCTATAACAACAAAATTTTTGATAAAGGAGAAAAATAATGAATAATTTAAATATTTTAGCTGATAAAAATGGTTTTTTTGGAAACTACGGCGGACAATTTATTGAGCAGGATTTAAAAGATGAGCTTCAAAAAATTGAAAAAGCTTTTTTTGAAATAATTAAAGATAAAACCTTTCAAAATGAGCTTGATTATTTAATGAAAAACTTTGTAGGTAGACCAAGCCCAATTTATTTCGCAAAAAACCTGTCTAAAAAATTAGGTAACGAAATTTATTTAAAAAGAGAAGATTTAAACCACACAGGAGCGCACAAAATCAACCATTGCTTAGGTGAAGCTTTGCTAGCTAAAAAAATGGGAAAAACAAAAGTAATCGGTGAAACTGGTGCTGGTCAACACGGACTTGCACTAGCCACAGCAAGCGCTTTATTAGGGCTTCAATGCGATATTTATATGGGTGAAGTTGATATTAAAAAAGCAAAATCAAATGTTGATAAAATGCGTTTATTAGGTGCAAATATTATTGCTGTATCTGATGGTACAAAAAGTCTAAAAGAAGCAGTTGATGCTGCACTTGCTGCTTATAAAAAAGATTTTAATAATTCATTTTATGCTATAGGCTCTGTTGTAGGACCTCATCCTTTTCCAACAATTGTTGAGTATTTTCAAACAAGAATTGGCATAGAAGCTAATAAACAAATGAAAGAACAATATAATGGTTTGCCAAACTACGTTATAGCTTGCGTTGGCGGGGGTTCAAATGCAATTGGAATTTTTAACGGCTTTGTGAATGAAAAAGAAGTTCAATTAATAGGTGTTGAACCATTAGGAAAAAGTGAAAAAATTGGCGAAAATGCAGCTAGTATTAAATACGGAAAAGATGGCATTTTGCATGGTTTTAAATGCAAAGTTTTACAAGATGAATTTGGAAATATCCAAGATGCCTACAGCGTTGCTTGCGGGCTAGATTACCCTGGAATTGGTCCAAAACATTGCCATTTAAACGAAGAAAAACTGGCAAAATATGAAACAATTGGCGATAGCGAAGCAATTAGCGCTTTTTATGAACTATCTAAAACAGAGGGAATAATTCCAGCGCTAGAAAGTTCTCATGCAATTGCTTATGCCATAAAATTATCATCACAAGTTCAAAACAAAAAAATCCTTGTAAACCTTTCAGGCAGAGGCGATAAAGATGTTGATTTTATTATGGAGAATTATCCTCTTTGCTAAATTTCTTCTATTTCAACATATTCTAAATTAGAATCAAGCAAATGCACTTGTCCAGTTTCATGGGATAAGTGGCATTTTGCAATATATAATTGATTATTCTTAACTGCATTTGAAATAATATCGGAATGTTTTAAAATATATTCTTCAACCCAGAGAGTATGCTGCTTTGCTAACAAGTTTTCAGATTCCAATGCGGATTTATCACATTCAATTGCAGGATATACGCAATTTAAGATAGTCTTAAAATGTTCGCTAATTTCTGGGTAATGTTCTTGCGCATATTCCATTACACCGCAATTATCATGCCCTAATAACATTAATAGTGGCACTTGGAGTTTTTTAATTGCATATTCAATACTTTCCATCACATTAGCACCAACTGTGATACCAGCAACCCTAACAACAAACAACTCACCAATTCCTGCTTCAAAAATTAACTCCGGCACAATTCTAGAATCAGAACAACTCAAAACACAAGCGTGTGGATTTTGATAATGAGCAAGGGCTTTTAGGGTTTCAATTGTAATATTTTTAGCCTCATATTTACCATTAACAAATTGTTCATTTCCTTTTAACAATTTTATTAAAATTTCTTTTGAAGCAGGTGCAATATTCATAAAAAACTTTACCTTTAAAAACTATCGTACTAAAATTTTCCTAGTAAATTAAAAATAAGGCAAATATGTTAAAAGATTTATTAGAAAATAAAAAATGTTTCAAACTCGTTTGCGGAGCTGGAAACGAAGATTGCAATGAAGTTGAAAAACTGGTTACAATCTATTCTTTAGCTGGAGCAAACTTTTTTGAT
>SUTT01000005.1 GCA_015152565.1 Cyanobacteria bacterium SIG27 | reverse complement strand
AAAAGGCGAAACTCACCTTGAGCGTGCTTATAGGTTAGCAAAACCGTACTTAATGAGAGATATAGGAGGAGATGCACTAGAATGCATTTCAGATGTTTTATATGCAAAAGAAAGAAATGTTGACGGCTTAATCCATGTTTCTCCTTTTACTTGTATGCCTGAAATTATGAGCCAAAACATCTTCCCTAAAATGAGAGAAGATATCAATCTTCCAATTTTATCGTTAATTATGGACGAGCAAACAGGAAGAGCTGGCTATATTACACGTCTTGAAGCTTTTGTTGATTTAATGCGTCGCAAAAAAATGAAAGCAAAAATCGACGAAAAAAAAACGACAAAAGTATAATTTAAACAAGAAAAATTTTTGCTAAAATGAAATGGATTGCCGCAGGCTAAAGCCCTCGCAACGATAAGGTATATAACTTATGGATAACATTTTAGAAATTAAAAATTTAAGCGTTGGTTTTAATATTGAAGATAATTTTTACTTTGCATTAAATAATATTAATTTATCTTTTGAAAAAGGTAAAATCCACGCAATTGCAGGTGAATCCGGTTGTGGGAAGTCCGTTTTAGTTAACACTATTCTTCAACTTTTGCCAAAAAATAGCATAATAAAATCTGGAGAAATACTACTTAACAATCAAAATTTACTAAATTTAAAAGACAAAGATATAAGAAAAATCAGAGGAAAAAAAATAGCTCTCATTCCACAAGACCCTTTCATGTCTTTAAATCCGCTTTATACTATCGAAAATCAACTTTTAGAAATTGCAAATGATATTGATTTAATTAAAAAATCACTTGAAGAAGTAAAAATTAAAAACATTGATAATGTTTTAAAATCATATCCACATGAGCTTTCAGGCGGAATGAAACAAAGAGTTATTATTGCAATGGCACTAATCTCAAAAGCAGATTTAATTTTAGCGGACGAACCAACAACAGCACTTGACGTTACTGTTTCAAATACAATTTTAGATTTATTAGTTGAGTTAAAAAATAAAAATAAAACAATCATTTTAATAACTCATGATTTATCAATAGTTTCAAATTATTGCGACACAACCACAATAATGTATCTTGGGGATATTGTCGAAAAAAATGATAGTAATAAGCTTTTTAAAAATCCGCAACATCCATACACAAAAGCTCTTTTAAAAGCTCTACCTACGCAAAAAGGTAGAAAACTAGAAAGCATTAAAGGACAAATTTCTCCAATAACACAAATTATTTCAGGTTGCAAATTTCACCCAAGGTGCAATTATGAAATGGAAATTTGCAAAAATCAAAAACCAATCTTTAAAAACTGTGTTTCTTGCCATTTGTATAATTATTAAATTTTCTTGCCTTTAAAAATAGTAAATATTATAATTAAATTGATTTAAAAATAATATGAAAGCATAAAAAATGTTAATTCAAGAACAGTTCTTGGAAGAGATGTCGTTATACGATTTCGAGAATAAGGAACTAAAAGAAAAACTTAAAGAATTAAAAGATAAAGAATACAAAGAAATTTATAAAGATGTTTTTTTAATCACTATTCAAGGGATTAAAAAAGAATACGACTATAATTTTAATAAAAAAGATGTTGAAATCTTAAACAGTTTCTTAAAACAAACCAGTCTAGATATTTCAAACTCAGAAGCATTTTACCCTTTTTTAGTTTTTACAATTTTAAAAGATTTTAAAAAAGAGCAAATTCACTGTCTTTTTGAAACAAATTCCAAAGCTAAAATTGCTTTTGATAAAGCTGTAAAATTGTATGATTTGCTAAATATTGGAGCTAGTGTTTTTTGGGGGATGGAAGTTGATATAGAAACCAGAAAAAAGCTTTATCAAAATAATATTATTTTTACAAACTGGCAAAACATTGGCTTTGATAAAATCGAAAACTCGCAAATTGAAAAAATGAGCGATAAACTAAATTTAAAATTTAATCAAGCTTTTATCTTTGATATCGATAGAATTATATATGATTTTGAAAAATTTCATTTAAGGCTAGAACAAGGAAGCTTGAAAGTAAAAGAATTGTCAGTTAAGGACTTCTTTAAAAATTACGACAACATTGTTGGTGTTTCACCAAGTCTATTTTTTGAAAATAAAAAAATAGAAAAAAATTATGGTATTAAAACAAAAACAAACAATCATTTTACCAGCAAAATTTTATCCAAATTAAAAAATAGCAAAGATTTATATTTTAAAACTCAGGAAGAAAAAATAAGGCTATTATCAAGACAAGTTGCACAACTTTCAAAAGAACAAGAAACCGTTTTGGTTGATGTAGATAACAAACAAGACTTAGAGTTTTTAGTAAGCTATTTAAATTTAAAAGATGTAAAATTCAACCTAATTCAATATGACGAACAAGCAGAATCATTGGAAGCACTTAATATATTAACGCCAAATAACGTGACAATTTTGACAAATTTATTAAGTGCAACAATTGAATCTGAATTAGGCGGAAATTACAAAGAAATTGCAAAATTTAATACTTTAAAAACAAATAATAACGAAACTTCAAACTTTTTTAAAGAAAAATTCAAAAAAGAATTAAAAAAAGAAGAAGAAATCAAAAATAAAAATATAGAAATAATAAAAAATAAAAACGGAATTAATATCCTTTTTGCAAGTCACTATCTTGAGTTAAAGCACGAATATTTGGTTTTAGAAAATTACAAAAACATTCCAATTAAAAATATAGCTTTTTACAACTGTCCCGATGACGAAATATACCAAGAATTAAAATTAAATAATTTAGCAATATTTGACAAAAAAAATGATAAAGAAAATGAATTTGTATTCAAGATGGTCAGAAAATTTGTTTATTGGCTAAGAAAATATTCAATAAATAAGCTATTTGTACAAGAGAAAAACTATATTGTATGGACTCAATATCCATAGAATATTTTTTCGGGAGATAAAAATGGAAAATCAAATTTTTAAATATGGAAAAGATATAACTTGGTCGCTGCCAATATTATTCGAGCATGAGCCAGCTTGGGGTTCCATTAAAAAATTATATAGAGAATTTGAAATTGAACTTCCGCAAGTTAATGGGTTTGGTTGCTGTGCTATGGCTTGGACAGGTGGCAGAGAACCAAAATTAAGGAGCGAACTAGAACCCAAATTTCTTCTTAAAATATATAATTATTGCAAGGAAATGGATATAACTCCTTCATTAACTTTAACATATACTCAATTAACAAAAGATGACTTAAAGGATAGATATTCTAATTATATTCTAGATATGGCTCTTGAAATTGGCGCTCATTTTATTGTTTATAGTGACATTTTATTTAATTATATTAAAGAAAAAGACCCAAATGCATATATGGTGGCTTCTGTTATTCAATCACAATTAAAATTCCAAGGAGAAAACAGAAAAAATTGGTCAATCGAAAATGAAACAAATCATTATAATGAGCTTTTAAAAAAATATGATTTAGTTGTAGTAAGACCAGAATATTCAATGGGGCCACTAGTTGAAAATCCCAACCTAATAGACGATATTTCAAGAATAGAAGCACTGATTAATCAAAGATGCGTTCCAAACTGCCCAAGAGCAAAACAACATTATTTAGGTACGGAAAGTTTACATAAAGGATATGAAATTCACGACAACTTCAGGTGCGTGTTAGAAGAAATTCCAAAAGATATAAATTTTTTAAAAAATGGCGTATGTCACGACAAAGAAACCGTCCAAATGTTAGTTGATTCCGGTGTTAAACATTTGAAACTCCAAGGGAGAGGAATGAGTCACAGCACAGAAGCTTTAGCACACGGTTTATTTATGCGAATATTTGAGATAGAAGGAATGAACTATCATATTTTAGAACGTTTATTGTGTGGAAGGACAAACAAAGAAATACAAGAATTTGTAAACTACCTAAACTCCTAATTCTCCTAGCATCTTTCTAAACAACTTCATAGGAAAACCAATAACATTATCTAATTCGCCATTCAAAGAAACTACAAAATCAAAATTTTCATCTTGAATACCGTAAGAACCTGCTTTATCAAGCGGGTTTTTAGTTTTAATGTAATTTAAAATATCGTCTTTTGATAAATTTCTAAAAGTTACATAAGTTTTATCTGTGCTTTTTAAAACTTTATTTTTACACATCAAACAAACGCTAGTCGCCACAAAATGAACATTATTTGAAAGACTTTGAAGCATATTAAAAGCATCTTGTTCGTCTTTAGGCTTCCCCAAGATTTTTCCATCAAAAACAACAACTGTATCAGCGGCAACAATTAATTCATCATCACCAATTTGTTTTTTAATTTCTAATGCTTTTTGATAGGCACAATTTTCAACCAAAGTGTCAGAGTAAATTAAACCATTAATTTTTTCATCATAATTTGATGGCATAACTTCAACACTATAGCCAAAATTTTCCAATATTCCTTTTCTTCTTGGAGAAGCAGACGCTAAAATAATTTTCATAAGGGAATTATATCATAGTTATTTTAAACCTACTATTCAATTTGAAAATTTAATTGTATAATAACTTTTAATATGAAAAAGAACAAAGCAAAATTAATTATATTTACAGGTCCATCAGGTGTTGGCAAAGGCACAATGCTTGCCGATTTTTTCAAACGAGTTGATAACAAAATTGTTTATTCAGTATCTTCAACCACTCGTGCTCCAAGAGATGGAGAAATTAACGGAATGCATTATTTTTTCATTTCTAAAGAAGAATTTGAGCAAATGATTAATGATAACCAATTCCTTGAATACGCTTGCTATAGCGGAAACTACTACGGCACAAACAAAAAATTTGTTGACGAAAAAATAGCACAAGGTAAAAGCGTTTTACTTGAAATTGAACTTCAAGGAGCACTGCAGGTGATGGAAAATTGCCCCGATGCAGTTACAATATTCATTAAACCACCAACTTTTGAAGAGCTTGAAAACCGCCTAAGAGGACGACACACAGAAACAGAAGAAGCTATTCAAAAAAGGCTTGCTGCAGCACATGAAGAATTAAACAACGCAAATAAATTTCACTATATTATAGAAAATGACAAAGTAGAAGTTGCAGTAGATAAGCTACTTGAAATTTACAACAAGGAAACAAAATAAATGAAATCCAATTGCAAAAATATTTTAATTGGAATAAGTTCATCAATTGCAGCCTATAAAATCTACGAACTTATTAGGCTGTATAAAAAAAATGGCTACAGTGTTAAAGTTGTTTTAACAAAAAACGTACTTAATTTTGTTTCACCATTGGTTATTGAAACGCTATCACAAAATAAATGTTATTTTGAGCAGTTTTCTTCAAGAGAAGATGTTGAACATATCTCCCTTGCAACTTGGGCGGATGTTTTTGTTTTAGCGCCAGCAAGTGCTAATACAATTTCAAAATGTGCAACAGGAATTGCAGATAATTTATTATTAAGTGTTTTTTGTGCTTATTTAGGATATAAAAAACCGGTTTTATTTGCTCCTGCAATGAATGATGGAATGTGGGAAAACCCGATTATACAAGAAAATATTTTAAAATTAAAAAATCTAAATTGCGATTTTATTGACCCACAAAGTGGATTTTTAGCTTGTGGCTCAGAGGGTAAAGGAAGATTGGCAGATATCAATTTAATCTATCAAAAATCATTAAGATTGCTTTATCAAGATAAGAAAAATAACTCTAAAAAAATCATAGTAACCCTAGGCGGAACAAGAGAAAAAATCGATTCAGTTCGTTTTATTACAAATTCATCTTCTGGGAAGATGGGCTCAGCAATTGCTTCTTGGGCATACTATCTTGGCTATGAAGTTAAAGCAATTTCAACCGTTGATTTGAGCTCTCCTTTTGAAATAATTTATGTAAATAGTGCCGATGAAATGCTAGAAGCACTAAAACAAGAGGATTTTGACTATTTAATTATGACAGCAGCAGTTGGCGATTTTAAAGCCTTAAATCAATCCGAAACAAAAATATCAAAAGAAGATATTGAACAAGAATTTAATTTAAAATTAACCAAAAATCCAGATGTCGTTGCAACAATAGCCAAAAATAAAAAAGAAAATCAAAAAATAATCGGCTTTTGCTTGACCGATAAAGATTTAATCAATTGCGCAAAAAATAAATTAGAAAATAAAAATCTAGATTTCATTATTGCAAACGATGTTAAAACAGCTCTTAATACAGACAAAAACAAGGTTACAATAATTGAAAAAAGTGGTAAAATGATAGATATAGATTTAGACACAAAAGAAAATATTGCAAGAAAAATCTTGGAGGTTGTTTGTGATTAAAACTGATTATATTATTTCTAAAATTGAAAAATATGCTTCATTAGAACTTGCTGAACCGTGGGATAATTCCGGCTGGCAGATTGATTTAGGTCATGATTATACAAACAAAGTTTTAGTAGCACTTTCCATGACAAAAGACGTTCTAGAGCAAGCAATCACAAACGATTGTGATTTAATCATTACTCATCATCCAATGATTTTTAATTCAATCAAAAAAATTGATAATTCGCTAATCACAGAAACAATTAAAAATAATATTTGTGTTTATAGCGCACATACTAATCTGGATAAAACATACGGTTCAACCACTGATGCATTATGTGGCGTTTTAGGTTTGCAAAACCTTGTAACAGTTGAAGATTATGTTAAAATTACGCACTTAAAAGACGAATTAGCGCTTAGCCAACTGGTTGACAATATCAAACAAGCACTAAACCTTGAACAAGTTAAACTAATTAACCCTAACAATATTGATATCGTTAAAAATATCGCTATTTGCGCCGGTGCAGGCGGAAGTTTTATTGATAAATTAAAAAACTACGATGTTGATGTTTTTATTACAGGTGATATAAAATTCCATAAAGCTCTTGAAGTTGAGGGGTTTGCCGTTATTGATATTGGTCATTTTGAATCAGAATTACCCGTATTACCTTTAATTCAAGGTTTAATTGCAAAAACAAAAGTCGAAGTAATTGTAGCTAAAGAAGAAAAACCCTGGGTGAGAGTTTAATGGCAATACGTTTTTTAACAGCAGGAGAATCTCATGGGGCTGCGCTAAGCGCAATCATTGAGGGAATTCCTTATGGATATGAGCTAGATTTTGATTTTATAAATTCAGAACTTTCTGCTCGCCAAGAAGGCACAGGCAGAGGAGGAAGAATGCAAATTGAAAAAGATAAAATCAAAATAAAATCAGGCGTTCGTCACTCAATAACAACAGCAAGCCCAATAGCGTTTGAAATAGAAAATAAAGATTGGCAAAATTGGATTTATCCAATGAGTGTTGAAAAAATCAATTTTGATTTATTGGATGAAGAAACAAAGGCTGAAATTATTGAAAAAATTGAAGAAAAGAAAATTACCAAATTCCGCCCAGCACACGCTGATTTAGCAGGATGCATCAAATATGATTTTAATGATATAAGATATGTTCTAGAGCGCTCCAGCGCAAGAGAAACGGCAACAAGAGTTGCTATTGGGGCAATTTGTCAAAATATATTAAAAAATTACAACATTGAATTTGATTTTGAAATTTTACAAATTGGCACTTGCCAAAACAAAGAAGAATTTGATAATTACATTAAAAATTATCAACAACAAGGCGATTCTTTAGGTGGAGTTATCAAATTAACAATTAAAAATGTTCCAATAGGGCTTGGCTCTTTTGTGCATTGGGATAAAAGACTGGATGGAAAACTCGCTGCTGCTTTAATGTCAATTCCAGCCATAAAATCTGTTGAAGTGGGTTTAGGAAAACAATACGCAAGCTATAGTGGAAGCTTTTCACATGATGAAATCTATTTTAAAGATGAAAAACATACCCACAGAACCAACAACTCAGGGGGAATAGAGGGTGGAATGTCTAACGGGGAAGATATTATTTTAACAATTGCAATGAAGCCAATTCCAACCATTAAAAAAGCCCTAAATTCAATTGAAATTAAAACCCACAAAACCGTTCAAGCCCACTTTGAAAGAGCTGATAATTGCGCAGTTTATGCTTGTGGAGTTGTAGCAAAAAATATGAGTGCAATTATAGTACTAGATGAGTTTTTAGAAAAATTTGGCAAAGACACAAAAAGAGATATTGATTTAGCTTTTGAAAATTATCAAAAGAGGATAAATGAAATATAATAAAATCGTTTTAATCGGAATGATGGGAAGCGGAAAAAGCACAGTTTCCAAGCTTTTGAGTGAAAAATTAAATCTTTCCTTATTGGACACTGATGAAATTTTTGAACAACAAGAAAAATGTAAAATTGTAGATTTTTTTAAAAAATACGGCGAAGAAAAGTTTAGAGAAATTGAAAGTGAAATTTTAAAAAAAGCTCTAACTAAGTCAAATTGCATCATTTCAACGGGTGGCGGAATAGTATTAAAAGAAGAAAATAGAATTTTACTTTCAGATAAAAGCATTTTAACAATTTATCTTAGCGCAAATTATGAAACGATTTATAATAGAATTAAAGATGACAAAACTCGCCCTTTACTTTTAGTAAAAAATCCAAAAGAAGAAATTAAAAAAATTCTAAATTCAAGAGAACAATTTTACAATCTGGCAAAAGCAACAATTGAAACCGACAATAAAACACAACAAAAAATCGCAGAGGAAATATTAAAAATATATGGATAAAATCGTAATTTCAACACAAGAAAACTTCAAAAGCGAAATCATTATTCAAGATGATCTTAAAAACACTATTCAAGAGCATTTTGAAGATAAAAGATATTTCCTTATAACAAATACAAAATTAGCAAAATTATATCCAGAATTAGTTTACAAATTTCCATCTAATCAAGTGATAATCATCAAAGATGGAGAAAAATATAAAAACATAAAAACTTATAATTATATAATCAACGAACTTTTAAAACAAAAAATCGAAAGAAAAGATTCAATTATTGCCTTTGGCGGAGGTGTTGTTGGAGATTTAGCAGGATATGCTGCAAGCACAGTTTTAAGAGGAGTTGAATTAATCCAAATGCCAACGACACTTCTTGCAATGTGTGATTCTTCAATCGGCGGAAAAACAGGAATAAACAGTCCTTATGGTAAAAATTTAATCGGCACATTTTATTTGGCAAACAAAGTTTTAATAGACCCTTTACTTCTAAACACATTAAATGAATACGAATTTAAATGCGGCTTAGGAGAGGTCTTAAAATATGCTTTTATAGAAAAATCTTGCAATAAATATTGCGAATTTAATTTAATTGAATTTTTATCCAGAAATTCAATTAAAGATATCAAAAAGCAAATGGATTTTATAATTAAATCTTGTGCATCTTTGAAAGCAAATGTTGTTGTAAATGATAGATTGGAGGGTGGTTTAAGAAAAATTCTCAACTTTGGACACACTTATGCTCATCCAATCGAAACTCTTTCAAACTACAAAAAGTTTTCCCATGGCGAAGCAGTGGCTCACGGTATAAAATATGCAAGCAAACTTGCTGTAATTAAAAATATGATTACAAATGAATACTATGAAGAAATTATTAATTTATTAAATAAATACGAGCTTACTACCAAGCAAATTAAATTTAAAAAAGAAGATATAATCAACCTTATGAAGCAAGACAAAAAAGTTGAAAATTCAAAAATTAACCTGCTTGTTCCAGTTGAGAGGGCGCAAGTTGCGCTTTTTGATAATATTGATTTGCCTTCAATTGAAGCTTCGCTGCTTTAGCATGGTTTCCAAGTTTTCTCATAACAATTGCAGCTTGTTCGTAATTATAAGCCATTTGTTCAAAACTTTCGTCATTTCTAGGAAAAATTGATAATGCATTTTTATAACTATCAAGAGCTCTATCGTTTTGCCCTAAATATTGCGAATTTTGAGCATCGGTTGAATAAGTTTGAGCAAGCAACTCGCTATTATTTGAATTTTGCGCAGTTTCAATTGCCAAATCTCCAAATTCACTAGCTCTTTGAACATCAAATTGTTTAGTGTATAAACTTGCAATTTTTGATAAAACCCTTGTTTGAGCATCAATATTTTCAGCTTCAGCACTATATGCAACACTTGAAAAATAATTATCCATTGCAGGATAAAACTCGCTAAATTCGTCATAAATTTGACCGGATTTATAATGCGCCTGAGCTTTTAGATTAAAATCGTCAGCTTTAGTTGCTTCGTAATAATCTCTTAGTGCATAATCAACATAATCATAGCTATCAAATATTTTACCACGTTCAATGTGGATTGCAGCTCTAATATTTTTATTTGCAGCTAAGTCATTGTTCATTATACCCAATGCCTCATTTAAAAGATTTATTGCTTCAATATCGCCTTGGTTTGTTTGAGGAAGAGCTTTTGCACGAGCAAAAAGAGCACGTGCTTCAATGTCGGCTTGGGTTTTAGGGCTAAAGGGGGTTTGCTTTTGTATTGTCACCGGAGCCTTAATCTCTTCTTGCGCTAATTCAAATTGAGATTCAACATCAACTACTTCAGTTTGATTAGACAACTTAATTTCACTTGAACTATCAGCTAATTCAAAATGAGATTCAACAGTTTCTTCTTCTTTTTCTTCTTCAGCTTCCGCAACAACAGGTTGTTCAATAACAGACTCATTTTGCGCTTGCTTTTGAGCTTCTATTCTTTCTTGCGCATTTTTGGGAAACTCAAGCTGAAAATCGGGGTTAATTTCGTTTGGGTCAGCTTTCAAGTTAATTCTTTGCAAAAACAAAGTATCAATCCATTTTTCAACAACATTAGATTGTTTATTTAGCGCTTTTGCAATATAAGCGTCAGAAATTCTTGAAGCGTTTTTTAAGTTTGCAACAATGATTTCTCGAGATGGATTTTCTTTTTTAGATTCTTTATCAACAAGATTTAAATATATGCTAACTTCATCACTAACATCATCGGGCGCATTAATTGCAAGGATTGTGCTTCTAAAATCGGTCAAAACCTGAGAAATATTAATCTGACCTTTGGTATAATCAATCGCAACCTTTGCTCCGTTAGGAAAAGTATTTTGACTTTGATTATTATCTTGATTTACTTGAGTTTGAGCACTACTTTGGGAAGCAGAATTATCAGCAGTATTTTTCTTATACTGATTGTGCTTTGTATAGTTTATATTTATTGGATAAATTGAATTATACAAACTAAAGCTCCCAAGCTCTTTCCCCAAAATTATTATAGAGAAAATATTAGCTTAATTAGTCATACAAATAGATTAAAATTTGGCTTATTCTAACAACAATTTAACTATTTTTTAAAGAAAATCAATTTTCCATGACTTTTTTAACAATTTTATTAACAATACTTAAAAAAATGTACTCATAAAGCTAATTTAGATTATAATAAAACTAAAGTATTAGGAGTTTATACATGCCTCAATATGTTTTCAAAATGAAAAAAGGTGATTTAGAGATAGAATTTTCTTCTGACGATGCTGAATTTGTTGAACAACAACTTGAAAAATGGCGTGAAGAAATTTTAAAAAAACACGCATAACAACAAAATTAAAGGTGGATAGTGTATTACAATATCAAAATAAAATCTAATGGATCAGAATTTAGTCTAGAGTCCAACAATAAAGAAGTTACCCAAAGAGAAATGGATATATACTTTTCTCATATTTTTGATGTGAGCGAAGAATTTAAATCTAAAATCAAAAAAATTGAAATTGTAAATACAAATGTAAAATCAATCAATGAAATAGAAAAACTAACACCTAATAATCAAAAAGAAGCGTCAAAAGCCATTTTGCTTAAAGAAGAAATTGAAAAAATGGCAAATTTAAAAGCGCAAAAAATTATCGAAGAAAAAATTCAACAACAGCAAGAAGAAGAGAAAAAAGCTCTAAAACTTGCAAAGCAAGAAGAAGAAAGAAAAAAACAAGAACTAATTAAACAACAAGAACAGAGGGCTAAAGAAGAAGAATACGCTAAAAAGCAAGCGCAAGAGCTTGCAAGATTGCAAGTTGAACAAATGCAAAAAAGAGCTCAAGAACTAGCTAGACAACAAGAAGAACAAGCTCTTTTATTAGAAAAACAAAAAGAACAAGCTATAACAAATTCACTTCCAAGCGAAACAATAACTTTTCAAAACGAGCCCTCAATAAGCCCAAAACCAACGGTTGTAGAACAACCAAGGCAAGTTGAAGCACCAGTTCAAACTCAAAAACAAGAAATTAAAACTAAAGATTTTATAATTGAAGAAACCAATCAAGCGCCAGAAATTCAAAGTGATATTGATGAGCTAATTAATCTTGCACAAGAAAAACTTGAAATCAAACAAACTTCACACAACGATGACATCTACCTCAATTTCAGCAAAGACAACATGGAAGATTTATCCATAATCCCTGATGTAAGAATTGAAGAATCGCAAATTGAGCAACATTATCAATCAAAACTTGATGACATTTTTAATTCAACGCCAGATTTTTCTCAAGAACCACAAGTTCAAACTCCAACAATGGCGCCAGATTACGAACTAGAAGAAATTTTAACAACAATAGCACAAGAAATTTCTCAAATTGAAGAACTTCCAATTAATATTGAAGAAATGAGCGTTTCTATTCAAGAAGAAACAACCAAAACACAAGAAGAAGTAATTCAAGTACAAGAAAAACAAACAACTATACCTCAACAAGAAATTATCAAAAACCCAGAATATAACTATCTTCCAGAAGATGATGAAGATGAAAAACAAAACGTACAAGAAACAAACCCAACTCAAGCTCCAGCTCCAACACCAACGGTTGAGCTTGATTTTAAACCATTTTTAGCGGGTTTTGCTTGCAGTGAAATAATTGACGAATTTTTAATTTGTGCTTATTTTATAAAAAATGTTTTAAGAAAGAGTGAATTTACAATTAAATTTATTAACTCAAAACTCTTTCAAGCAACAGGAAAAATTGCAAACTTATCAATTCTTGACGAATTGATTTCAAGAGAATATATTAAAACTATAGATACCGATGAAGGTAAAAAATATTCTATAACAATGGATGGCGAAAGTTATTTCGCTGAAAAATTCCAAGGATAAAATGAACTATATATTCATCTTTTTACTGTTAATTTCGTTTATTTGCGCCATATTTAACGGCACAATGTCGGATACCATTAATGGAATTTTGAAATCCAGCCAAAAAGCAGTTGAGATTTCTTTTTCTTTAATTGGAATTATGGCATTTTGGCTTGGAATAGTAAATATCGCTAAAAATTCAGGTTTAGTTGAACTATTTTCAAAATTAATCAAAAAACCACTTTTAAAAATATTTCCCGATTTAAAAGAAAATAACAACGCAATAAGTAATATTGCACTAAATATTAGCGCAAATGCACTTGGGTTAATGAATGCGGCAACTCCATTCGGCATTAAAGCAATGGAAGATATGCAAGGAAAAAACGAGAAAAAAGACCAAGCAACAAATTCAATGTGTACATTTTTAGCAATTAACACGGCAGGTTTTCAAATAGTTCCTGCAGTAGTCATAGCAATTTTAAGCGCAAATGGAATGCAAAACCCAACACAAATAATCATTCCAACTTTAATAGTGACATCAATTGCTTTTATTTCAGCATTATTTTTCTCAAAAATTTTAGAAAGGGTTTTTAAATGATTAATTTTTTAAATTCACTTTCTATTTATATTTTACCTATCATAATAGGAACAATTTTAATTTATGCATTAATTAAAAAAACTCCAGCTTACGAAGATTTTACAATTGGGGCTGCTGATGGGTTTAAAATAGCAATTAAAATTATTCCATATTTAATAGCCATTATGGTTTGCACTGCCGCTCTTCGAGCAAGCGGAGCAATTGATATTGCACAAAAAATTTTATCACCTGTATTTGACTTTTTTAAAATTCCAATTGAAACGTCAACTATAATGCTAACTCGCTCCTTATCAGGTTCAGCAACATTAGGAGTTTTAGCTGATATCATTAATCAAACAGGAGTAAATTCTTATGCAACAAAATTAGCTGCCGTTATTACAGGAAGCAGTGAAACAACTTTTTATGTTGCAAGCGTATACTTTGGCGCCATTGGAATTAAAAAATTTCGCCACGCACTTCTAGCGGGGATTTTAGCAGATATCGTAGGTTTAATTGCTGCAATAATAGTTTGTTCAATATTTTTTAGCTAAATTAACCTTTAATTTCAACTAAAACATCAACTATTGCAGGGTCCCATTTAATTCCAGCTTCTTGCTTTAAAATTTCCAATGCTTTAGCGTTTGACATAGCTTTTCTATGAGCTCTATCCTGAGTTAGCGCACAATATGCACCAGCAAGAGCAATAATTCTTGAACCCAATGGAATTGAATTGCCAGATAGACCTTCAGGATATCCGCCACCATTATATCTTTCTTGCTGATAGTTAATATATGGAACAACTTCAGACATAAAGTTAATGTTCATCAATAAATCTACACCGGCATTTGGAGTGTTTTTAAGCTCATTCCAATCAGCGTCTGTTAATTTATCTTTTTTGGTGAATAGTTCTTCCGATAGAGTAATTTTGCCGATATTTTGCAATAAACCAGCATAATAGATTAAATCTGTAGTCTTTTCATTCAATCCTAAATGATTGCAAATTTCACGAGATAACTCAGCACATTCGTTTGAATGAGAACGTTTATATTGACCTTTTAAGTCAGATGCGTAAGCTAATTTTTCAACAAAAGATTGCTGTTGATCGCCTAAATCACCAATTATAGCAGTCAATTGCGCTCTTAAATTTTGAAGCTCGACAATTGAAACAGTATCAAGCGATAATAGCCTTTTAACTTCATCAATTAATTTTTGAAGCCCTAAAGAAGTAACGAACAAACCTGCCATATTTTGAATTAAATCTGCATATTCAAATTCTAACGGACGTTCGATTTTTCTTATAATTTCAATTACGCCGATGCATTCAAAGTTATTTTTCATTGGAAATAGCGAAATTTGAACATCATCATTTTCAATCACTCTTTCGTGTTCAACTTCCATTACTTCTTGAATATATTGAGTTATATTTTCATTTGATAATTCTTCATCAGATGAACCGGCATGACGCAATGGTTCATTTTTCTTAGCTAAAAAGATATTACATTCAACCAAATTTAACATCAATTTAACAGTTTTAGCTATTGAATTATAAATAACAAAATCTTCATTATTCTCAAAACCCAATAAGCTCAAAGTATTATCAATTGAATAAAAAGAAATAAGCTCTTTTAATTGCTCTTTTAGGCTTTCTTTTTTATCTTTATCTTTAGCTTTTTTTGATATTTTATCAACAAATTCAGGATTTATTAAATGTTCTGTTAAGAAATCTCCCAAATTCAGCGCAAAAATTTCTTCTAGTGGGTCATCTTCAAGCAAATTAATACTTCTTGTATACATTGAAGAATTATTTGTTTCGTTGTTTTTCCTAGTTTTACTCATAAATACCCAATCCTGTGCCACTTATATTTTACCATAACGGCACGTTTTTTAAAAACTGAAGTATTTTTTTAAAAATTTATACATTAGTTAATATATTTTTATACTTTAGTTTAAGATGATAAAATAAAATTATGGGAAATATAAATTATTCAGAAACTAAATTTTTAAAAATCAAAGAGCCAACTGTTCTTAAATCAGGAAAAACTCTACCTTGCATTGATATTGCTTATGAAACTTACGGTAAACTAAACGAAAACAAAGATAACGCAATCTTAGTTCTCCATGCACTAACAGGAAGCGCTCATGCTGCATATTATCATAAAGATACCAATAAACCCGGTTGGTGGGATGATATGATAGGCTCAGGCAAAGCATTTGATACTGATAAATATTTTGTTATTTCATCAAATATTTTGGGCGGTTGCTATGGAACAACAGGACCTGCTTCGATTAATCCTGAAACAGGCAAGCAATATGCGCTTGATTTTCCCGTTGTCACCATTGAAGACATAGTTAACGTTCAAAAAAAATTAATTGATTATTTAGGAATTAAAAAACTAATCGTTGCAGGTGGCTCAATGGGCGGTATGCAAGCAATAGAATGGTCAATCAAATATCCGGATACTGTTAAATCGACGATTTTAATTGCAACAAGCGCTCGTCTGAATGCTCAAGGAATTGCATTTAATGCAGTGGCTCGAAACGCAATTTTAACAGATGTTAATTTTAACAACGGAAATTATTACGACAAAGAAAAAACACCAGATTCAGGACTTTCTATTGCTCGTATGATAGGGCATATTACCTATCTATGCGAAGAAGCTATGTATAATAAGTTTGGAAGAGAGTTTAAAACAACACCAAGCTTTGATTTTGGAATAGATTTTCAAGTTGAAAGTTATCTAGCTCACCAAGGCAAAGTTTTTGTAGACAGGTTTGACGCTAATAGCTATTTATATATTACAAAAGCAGTAGATTACTATGACCCAATCAAAGAACATGGCTCCTTGGAAGAAGCATTTAAAAACACAAATTCGCGCTTTTTAGTAATTTCATTTTCAACAGATTGGCTGTTCACTACAGAGCAATCTAAGCAAATGGTTAACGCTTTAGTTAAAATGAACAAAGATGTTTCATTTGTTGAACTTGAAAGCAAATGCGGACATGATGCGTTTTTATTAGAATTTGAAAAGCAAACAAAAATAATAAAAAGTTTCTTGAAAGGCTAGAAAATAAAAAATATGAATTTAAATTATAAAATTGTATGCGATTTAATTGAAAAAAATTCCAAAGTTCTCGATTTAGGCTGTGGAAACGGGGAGCTGCTTGAACTATTAAAAAAAGAAAAAGAAGTTAAAGGTTTTGGAGTTGAAATTAATCAAGATAGCCTATTAGAAGCTCTTGTTAAGGGTTTGAGTGTAATTCAAGGAGATATCGATAAAGGTCTAGATGAATTTCAAGATAAAACTTATGATTATGCAATTTTAAACCAAACTCTGCAATCAACAAAGTACCCGGAAATGATTATCGATGAAATGCTTAGAGTTTCAAAAAAATGTATTGTTTCATTTCCAAATTTTGCATATTGGAGAGTAAGATTTTATTTATTTTTTAAAGGGAAAATGCCTAAATCTAAACAACTGCCTTATGAATGGTACGACACACCAAATATCCACCTTTTAACAATTAGCGACTTTTTTGAATTTTGCAAAAAAAGAAATATTAAAATTGAAAAATCGGTTTATTTAACAAGAAACAAGTCAAGAAGCGGTTTTTTAATCAAGCATATTGCTAACTTTTTCTCACAAGAAGTTGTTTTTGTTATATCTAGATAATATATTTGCATTATTCTTATAAATTGTATTTCCATTTTTATATTTATGTAATATAATTTTTCTATGGCAAAATTAAAAGAGAAAAAAGACGAATATGTTGCAAAAATAGTTCATGATTTAAAAACACCAATTTATGCGCAAATTTCTGCACTGCAATCATTTCTAACAACAGCAAGTGAAAAAATATCACAAGAAGAGCAAGATTTAATAAAACTTACTTTAAATTCTTGCAACTATTTAAATAAGCTTGTTGAAATTTTTAACAGTGTTAACAAATTAAATTTTGAAACAATAAAATTAAATTATGAAAAATTTGATATTGTTGAATTAATCAATTCGCTAATTTACGAATTAAATATTTTAATCAAATATTATGAACTCAACATCACCTTTGATTGCTCAAGGAAAATAATCATTAATGCAGATAAACTCCAAATTAAAAGAGTAATTGAAAATCTGCTGTCAAACAGTATAAATTATGCATTTAAAAAATCAACTGTAGAGATAAATTTAACAACACAAAAAAATCAATTCATTTTTGAAATTACAAACAAAAGCCCTTATATTGAACCGGAAATTTTAAAAGAAATTTTCAAAAAATATAAAACTCATTCTAGTTTATACAACAAAAACGGAGTTGGCTTAGGGTTATATCTTTCAAAAGAAATTATAAACGCTCATCTGGGCTCAATGATAGCTAAAAGTTACGAAAATAATACAAACATTTTTGGCTTTAGAATACCAATTGATTAAGCTTTTTTGAATTTCTTTATAACGATATAAAGATTGTATAAGGAAATCCGATTTTTCGATTTTTTTTGTATATACTATAAGAAATCAGAAAAAGAGGAAAAATATGCAAGCTGTTGTAACACCAAAAGAAAATATTATCGAAAAACTAGACTACTTACTATCTGACGTTGATAACACAACTAAAAATGATGTTGAAAATACAATCGTTGCAATGGGCGCTAAAGTTGTTAACGCTTTAGTTGAAAAATTGCAAACATTAAAAGGCATTCAAAGAGGAATTGTTGCAATGAGCTTAATTAGAATTGGCGAAAGTTCAAGAGAACCTCTTATGGCGCTAGCTACTGAAAACAGCGAATGTCAATGGATGGCTGATTATCTTCTATCTGAAATATAATAAAATAATTAGCAATTTAGATAACCTTTTATGGTAATGAATAGAAATTAAATAAAACGCATAATTTTAACATAAAATTGTGCGTTTTTAATTTGAAAAAAAATTAACAAAAACCATAAAAGGAGGAAAAATGACTATTAAAAAAAGATTAGTATTAGGTGCAACTACAACTTTTTGCGCACTTGCTCTAACTGTTCCGATGAGTTTTGCAGCATGCCCTGTTGCCCCTGATTGCGGATGTGAAAGAGCACAAGCTCCAATAGTAACACCAGACAATGCAACTTGTTCAAAATGCAAACAAAATCCTTGCTGTTGCAATGAAAAGAAAAATTTCTTCTCAGGCTTATTCAACAAAAACAATGATTGCGGATGTACAACAGGTGCAGCTGCACCATGTGGTTGTGAAGAAAAGAAACCAGATTGCGGCTGTGTTGAAAAAAAGCCAGATTGTGGCTGCCAAACTGGTGGCGCAGCCCCTTGTATTGAAACAAGACCACTAAACCAGCAAACTTATGCCTACCCAAATTCAATCTATTCTAACGCAGACCATGCTCAAGTGGGGGAGTCTTACAACACCGCAGGAATTAGCGAGGGTGACTCTTTATTAACACCAAACTACAGAAGTAACGCAAATTGTGCTTGCACTGGCGCTGCTGTGCCAATAGATATGGGTGTACCTGTTGAATGCAATTGTCCAACAGGAGGTGCTGCTCCAGTTATTAATTCGGCAGACTTACCAAAATACAACTGTGACGCTGCTCCAAATGTATATTCACCAACAACAATGGATATCATTAAAGTAACAAAAGAACCATGCTCTTGCTTTGGTTTTACAGGAGCTGCGGCAGATGTAACATCACAACAATATCCTGATGTATTTGATAGTTATTGGGCAGCAGGCGACATTAACCGCTTAACTGAACAATGTATTTTAGAAGGATATCCTGATGGAATGTTCAAACCAAACCGAAAAGTATCACGTGCAGAAATGGCAACAATGGTTGTTAAGGGATACAATCTTGATGTAACTTCAAATTGTGATAATTTAACATTTAAAGACGTTCCAAGATCACATTGGGCACACAATTACATCTCAAAAGGTGTAGCAGAAGATATGATTGCAGGTGTGACAAACGATAAATTCCACCCAAATAATCATATTACAAGAACTGAAGCTTTAACAATCATCTCAAAAGGTTTAAAATGCCCAATGGATGATGCTAAAGCAGATCAAATCTTATCTCAATATAAAGATGGTTCATCTGTTCCTTGCTGGGCAAAACAGCATGTAGCAAAAGCCATTGAAAATGGCGCTTTGAAAAATCAAAGAAATCAAGATTATATTAGACCGAACGACAAAACAACTCGTGCAGAAGCAAGCTCAATGCTACAAAGTATGCGTCTTGCCGGCGGATATGATAAATCAACAAAAACAGCAAGCCAAGACCTAGGTGGAAAAACATTTATTGAAAGAGAAACAAAAGTAACTATTCCAACTCTTCAATTAACAATGAATGACGTAATTAATGCAAAACATGCTAATGTTGGTGAACAATTTAGCGCTACGACAATGAGTGATATTACAATTAATGGTCAAACGTTCCCATGTGGCTCAACCGTGCGTGGTAAAGTTGTTGAAGTTACAAGACCAAGCAAAAATTGCAAGGGTAACTTAAGACTTTCATTCAACCAAATTAGCCATGGAAGCTGTAAAATGGAATTACCAAAACAAATCTTAACAGCACAAGTTCAACGCAAAAAAGACATTAACCCAGTATTAAGATTAGTTCAACTTCCATTCACTTGGGCAGGTTCAGTGATTGGTACAGCAGGCAGAACTGTAGGTGGCGCAGCAATTGGTATTTCAAATGCCGCAGAAGCATTATTAGATCAAGCTGGTGTTGGTACATCTGAATTACTAGGAATGCAGTTTAAAGCCGCAGGCAGAAGCTATCAAGACGGTTTAAAAACAATCGTTAAAGCTCCGATTGATTTAACAAGAACCGCAGTATCGGGTACAATGGGCTTATTACAAACAACAGGCGATGAGATTGCATACTTAGTTGACCCATCTGGAAATCCAATTTCTAAGGTTAACCCTAAAGAATGCATCACCATTGCTTTTGGTCAATAAGTCAATAAAACAACAATTAAATAGTTAATAATTAATTAACCCCGCAAAATGCGGGGTTTAAGCTTCAAAATATCCAATATAATCTAAATTGCGATAAAAACCACAATAATCCAATCCAAAACCAACAATAAATTTATTATCAACATCAAATGCACTAAAATCTGGTTTGACATCGTATTTTCTAGCGCATTTTTTATCGAATAATACTGCTAATTTGACATCTTGCGCTTCGCAATTTGATTTAATAAATTTAATTAAAAAGTCTAAAGTTAAACCGGTATCAACAATATCTTCAACAACAAGAACATTTTCACCCTTAAAAGACGGAAGATTTAAATTCATTGTTTTAATTTTACCGCTTGATTGCTGACTATTTCCATAACTTGATAAACTAACAAATTCCATTTTAACAGGCATTTTAAGATATTTGGCAAGTTCTGCATAAAACATAACAGCACCTCTTAAAACACAAATTAAAACAAGTGGTTTTGAAATATCGTATTTTGAATTAATTTCATCCGCAAGTTCTTTAATTCTGGAAGTTAAGGTTTTATTATCAATTAAAATTTTTAAATCTTTAATATCTTTTTCCATATTTACCTATTTATCGTAATTATTATGCTTCACAAAGAAAATTTTATTCTTTTTTACTTTTAAAAACAACTCTCTATTTAGCGAAATTTGAGAAGATTTATTTTCCAAAATAAAGTCGTCAATTTTTTTAATATTTTTATAATTTCTATATTTTAATTTATCACCTAAAAAATTATTTAAAAACTCATATCTTAGAGCTTTTGATTTTGAAAGATATTTTTCTCTATTAATTTCATTGTTTTCTAAAAGTTCTTTTTTTAACTCATCGAGCTCATTATCTACAATTTGCCTTGTCATTTGAGCATTTAAAATCAAGTTTTCAATATTATTTAAATAATTAGGATTAATTTTGTCAAAAATAGGCAAAATTTCTTTTCTGATTAAATTTCTTTTATATTTTACATCTTCATTAGATGAATCAATTTTATATTCAAGATTGTTTTCTTTGATAAACTTTAAAATCTCTTCTTTTGTAATATTTAATAAAGGTCGATAGTAATTGTCTCTTTTTTCAGGAATCGAACAAAGCCCCCTAACACCCGTTCCTTTAACTAGACGATATACAAGAGTTTCAATATTATCATTTTTATTGTGAGCCAAAAATACAATATCACAATCAAATTTTTTCATTACATTTTCAAAAAATTGATATCTTAGCTCTCGAGCAGTTTCTTCGTTTTTATCACAATTAGATGGAGCGGTTTCAAAATAATATTGAGCGTTAATTTTATTTGCAAATTCCAAAGTAAAATCTTGTTCAAGTTTTGCTTCGTCAGGGCGCCAATTGTGGTTAAAATAGGCCAAAATTATTTCAAGGTTATATTTTTTTGCTAATTTAGATAAAATAAAAGCCAAAGTTACGCTATCAGGACCTGCCGAAAACCCAACTATGGCTTTTTTATTTTGAATTTGATATTTATTTAAAAATTTTTCAACTTCTAAAATCATATACTAGTCTGGTAAATCACCTTTAACATCAGCAATAGCGGCGCCATCTAAATCAAAAGCACGGCATAGAACTTTTGCTGCTAATTCACCGTATTGTTTTTCAACAAGACAAGAGATTTTGATTTCACTTGTTGAAATCATTTTAATGTTGATGTTTGAAGTTGCTAAAGTATCAAACATTTTAGCAGCAATACCCGGTCTATCAATCATGCCAGCACCAACAATTGAAACTTTTGCAATGTCTTCATCAACAAGAATATTACTTGCTTTAACGATATTATTAATATCGTCTTTTAAAGAATTGAATTTATCTAAATCAGATTTTGCAATAGTAAATGCAATATCATTTGTGTTGTTTGAATGTCTTGCATAAGATTGAATAATCATATCAACGCTTAAATCTTTGCTTGCAAGTAAATTGAATAATTTAGCGGCGTTACCAGGTTCATCTACAACATCACAGATTACAATTCTAATTTGAGAATTATCACAAGCAAAACCAGTAACAGGTTTATTTAATTCCATTTCTTCAACTCCTATTATCAAAGTTCCTAAGTCATCAAGTTTAAATGAGCTTCTAACCCTCATTGGCATTTTATAAGGCTTTGCGGTTTCAACTGACCTTGGGTGTAAAACATTTGCGCCAACTCGAGCAAGTTCAAGCATTTCTTCATAAGAAATTTTATCTAATTTTTTAGCAGTTTTAATTACACGAGGGTCAGCTGTATAAACCCCTTCAACATCAGAATAAATATCGCATCTATCAGCCCCAAAAGCACATGCAAGAGCAACTGCTGTTGTATCAGAACCACCACGACCAAGTGTTGTGATTTCATTGCCTTCACAGACACCTTGGAAACCTGCAACAATTACAATCTTACCTTCGTTTAAAAGCTTTTTAACACGAGCAGTTTCAATATCAACAATTCTAGCACACATATGGCAGTTTTCTGTTTTAATACCAACTTGATATCCGGTTAAGCTAACTGCGCTATGCCCAGCTTCATTAATCGCCATAGCTAATAGCGACATTGAAATTTGTTCACCCGTAGATAATAACATATCCATTTCACGAGTAGATGGGTTTGAAGTAATTTCTTTTGATAGCTTTAAAAGATTATCCGTTGTATGTCCCATAGCAGAAACAACAACTATGACATTATTGCCGTTTAATTTTTCTTTAATTACGGCTTGAGCCACATTCTTAATTTTAGCAGTATCTGCTACTGATGTTCCGCCAAATTTTTGTACAATTAACCCCATTTGCATACCTCACATGCTTAATTTTGTTGTTTTATCTCTTCGACCAAGGCACTATCGCCATATACTTCTTGTATTTTATCACAAATTTGATTAATTTCATCAATTATTGCTTGATTTTCATCTTCTTGCTTTAGAATTTCCTTAAGAGCAATTACTCTAGTTAATAAATAGTCTTTATCTTCTTGCTTTTTATCTTTAATTTTATCCAATATTTCAATGGCTTCTTTGGGTTTATTTAATTTAACTTTACACTCAGCAAGAGCTATTTGAGTAATAATTAAATCACAATCAAGCTTATACGCTTCTTCAAACTTTTCTTGTGCACGATACAAGTCATTGCTTTTCATTAAAATTAAGCCATAATTAAAAACAACATTCGGTTCATACTTATTTATTTCATAAGCGCTTCTAATATATCGTAAAGCTTTTGTTGAATCATCCAAATTATTAACAGATGTCATAGCAAGATTAATATATGCGTTAATGTTCTGTTTATCATAATCAATAGCTTTTTGCCAATATTTCATAGCATTTTTAATATCGTTTAAATAATGGTACGCTCCACCTATATTAAAATAAACTTTTTTTAAATTGGCATCAAGCGAAACTGCTTTTTTATAAACATCAATTGCGTTTTGATATAATTCTTGACGCATATAAATTTGACCAAGATTATAATAACAACTTGCGTAGCCTGGCTCTAGCTTTAAAACTTCATCAATTTCATGCTTTGCTTCATCAAGCCTATCAAGCTTAATCAAAGAACAAGAAAGGGAATTATGACCAATAAATTCATCAGGTTTGAGTTCAATTGATTTTCTAAACTTATCAATAGATGCTTCATAATCTTCCCAATGTTGAAGTGCAATCCCCCAAGAATTATAATACTTCCAATCATCTAAACAATATTGCTCATATTTTTCAAAAGAAGATAGACAATTATCTTTATCTTCAAGGCTCAAATAGGCTTCAGTCAGCAACAAGTAGTTTTCTTTTTTTTCTACAAGAATGCTTGAGCTTTTTTTGCAATATTCAATACAATCTTGATATTTACCCATTTTTAAAGAACATAAACCGCACAAATAAAGTGCGTCGACGTTTAATGGTTGAGATTGAACAATTTTTTCAAATTTATAAAATGCACTTTTAAATTCATTTTCCTCAACTAAAATAAGACCCCACATCATTAAAGGTTGCAAATTGACAGGGTCAAGTATATATGCTTTTTTAAAAAGATTTTTTGCTAAATCCTTTTGATTATTTTTAACACAATATATTCCATAATTTAAATACGTATGAGGGTTTGCTCTATCTAGCTTTAGTGACCTTTCAAAAGCAGATTTTGCAGCAGAGTTTTCATTAAGCTCACTATAAACACCTGCTAGATATCCCCAAGCTCGAGCGTTATTATTATCGAGCCTAACTGCTTTTCTGAAGTTTTTTAAAGCTTCATCAAATTTGCCGACTTGAGCATAAGTTACCCCAATATTCATGTAAACTTCAGGATTTGATTTATTCATTAAAATACTTTGGTTTAACTTTTCAAGCCCTTTTTCCTTATTTCCATGGGTAATCAAAAACATTCCCCAATTAATATAAGCATAAGATGGCAGCGCCGGCTCTTTTGAAATAGTTTTATATTGGTTAATGTGTTTATTAAAAGTATCAACCGAAGTTAATAAATTATTTATATATCTGATAATTTTATAAAACATTAATTCATCCCAACTAAAGTATCCGCAATTTCCCTAATTGCACCATCTCCACCAAAAGCTTCGGTAATTTGCAGGTTTTGAACTTTAAAAGTTAACACAGGATTAACATTTTTTGGCGCTATGCGATATTTAACAAGCTCCATTGCAGCAATATCGTTAATATCATCTCCAATATATAGCACTTGAGTTGGTTTTAGATTATACTTTCTCATAATTTCATCTAAAACTATGCCTTTTTGACGAATGCCACCATGGATTTCGGCAAGTCCAAATTTATCTTTAAAATAATTTAAAATATTGCTTTTTTCACCGCTAATGATTGCAAAATCTATACTTTTTTTTACAATCATTGAAACACCCATTATATCTTTAAAATTAAGCTTTTTTTGTACTTCGTTTTGTTCCGATATATAAACAGAACCATCTGTGAATACTCCATCAAAATCACTTACTACAAGCTTAATTTCATCAGACAATTGTAGTGCCATATTTAAACCTTTCTTAATTTCTTTTTAATTGGTAGCTCACTATCATAAACTTTTTTTATGCCATCGCCCAAAAAACCTTTTAGGTTTCTAATATCACGAATCATTTTTCTTAAACCCTCAGGCTCAAGGCTTGCTGCTTGATCAGAACCCCAAAGTGTTCTATCAAGAGTAATGTGCCTTTCAATAGAATTTGCCCCCAATACAGCTGCAATAACAGAAGAAACAACTCCTTTTTCGTGTCCAGAGTATCCAATAGGACAATCGTATTTCTCCCTGAATGTTTTAATGACATTTAAATTTAGTTCGTTATTATCGCTTGGATAAGTAGAAGTACAATGATAAATAACAGTGTTGTCAGTACCCACAATATCAATTGCTTTATCAACTTCTTCAACAGTTGACATGCCAGTTGAAATTAAAATTGGCTTATTTTTAGTCTTTGTATATTTTAAAAGTTCAATATCGGTTATGAGTGCAGATGGAATTTTATAAGCGCAAGTATCAAATTTTTCCATAAAATCTACACTTTTTTTATCCCAACAAGAAGCAAACCAAAGAATATCGAGCTCTTTACAGTGTTTATCAATTTCAAGATATTCTTCATAGCTAAATTCTAGCCCACGCTTCAATTCTCCGTTAGTTTCACCAAAAACGCTTTGCCTTGGGGCTTCAAGTTCTTCTTTTGTATAAACATCTTCAACAGTTCTTTTTTGAAACTTAACAGCGTCACACCCAAAAAAATGGGCCAGGCTGATTAATTTTTTAGCCAAATCCAATGAACCATTATGATTAATCCCGATTTCACCAATTATAAAGCAAGGATGATTATCGCCAATGATTTTATTTCCAACTTTAACTGTTTTTCTCATCAACTTCCTCCTTTAATTTTTGAGTTTGCAACTGCACATCTTTTATAAAAGTAATATTATTTTGAGTAGAACCTATTAAACAGCCTTCACTGCCGATTTTAATCACATGTAAATTTCTGCCTTGCCCCAATGATGTAGTAGAAATTATTTGAGCTTTATTTAATAAGTAGTCATCATTTGCAATTGTTGCTTTAGTGAGCTTTTGATATAAAAAACCAGTTAAATAAATTAAACCAACGACAACAAATAAACCTAAAATCATACTGAAATAATTAGGCTCATAAGGATTTTTAGACAAAACTTCATTAATTTGTTCACTTTTAGATAAGATTTGCTCATCTGCAAAACTTTTAAAATTTAACAAAAAACTAAACACTAATATTTTTTTCATCTATTCTCCGAAATTCATTTTTATAATATCAGAAATTATAGGTAAATATGGTCTTTTTCCTATTAGCAACATTGCGCTAATATATAACATTAACAAAGTAATTAAAAATCCCGACAAGGTGAAAGTGAAAAACATTGGTGTTTCAAAGAAAAATAAATTAATTTTATACAACAAAGTTCCAATAAAAGGAATTTTCAAAATCAAATCGTAAAATATTGAATATATGCAAGACAATGCTGCAAAAATTACCGAAATAAAAATAGATTGATAAATATTAAAATTAACAAATGGTGTAATTCTAATTTTAGCAACGTTAGAAAAAATCAACCAAATTAAACTAAACATGCCAAAAGTAAAATAAAATAATATTGAAATTAATCTATCAGAAATTGCTGTTTTCATCGAGCACCTTTCATTTTTTCGTTAATATAGCTGTTTGCCATCTCAATATAAATCAACTTAATTTCATTGTCTTTTGGCGCTTGCTTCATAGCTTTTTTGTAATATTTAACAGCTTGTGTGTAATTATCAAGCAATACATAAATATTAGCGATAAAAGTGGATATTTTTGGATTATTTGGCATAATTTGAGCTACTGTTTTATATATCAACAATGCTTCTTCTAATCTTTTTTCATCAACTAAAACATTAGCCAGTAATATATATGCATTTGCTTTATTTGGATCAATTTCGATTGCGTGTTTTAATAACTCTATTGCATCATTATTTTTATTGTCATCACAACAAGCAATAGCCTTACAAACCCAAGCCGAATAATAGTTTTCATCGAGTGATAAAACTCTATCAAAGCATTCATAGGCTGTTTCGTAATCTTTAAGCGCAGTGTATGTATTAGCTAAACACAACATCGCTTTAACATCTTGTGGATTAAGCTCTACTGCTTTTTGATAATTTACGCTTGCTTCAATTAAATTACCGATTTTTTGTTCAATGTTTGCAATGTTAATGTAGTTTTCACCATTAGCGCAATCCAATTTTATTGCTTGCTGATAATATTTTTTAGCTTGTTCTAAATTATCTATATCTTGATAAAGATAACCTAGCGCACTATAGATATCAGGTTTATTAGGATTTAGTTTCAATGCTTTTTCGTAATTTGATAAAGCAAGTTCAAAATTTTCTATTTCAGCATAAACATTTCCAAGGTTATAATATGGAGCATAGTTATTAACTTCAAGCTTTATTGCTTTATTATAGTACTCAATTGCTTCTAAATACATTTTTCTATAAAAGCAAATACTTCCAACATTAATCAACGATTGAAAATCATTTGGCTCAAGCTTTAAAATTTCCTTATATGTAATCAATGCATTATTTAAATCCTCGCAACCGATATAGTAATTTGCAAGGTTTTTATAATTTTCCACATTAGCAGGATTTTGAATAATCTTTTCTTTCAATTCTGCAATAATATTTTCTCTAAACAATGTAAACTCCAAAAAGATTAACTATTAAATACTTTTGTATTTTCAAAAATAAATCTGCTTTGAGCTAATGCCATATTTTTAAGAGAACAAATTCCATCGCAATCATGACTAATAACGCCGATTGATTTTAATCTATTCGCCACCATTTCATTGAGTTCGTCAGCCCTAATAAACAAGGCACATTCACTTGTACAGATTTCGTTTTTAAATGGACAATTTTTCATAAGAATATTATACACTAAAATTATTATTTGATATAATTAAGTCATGAAAAATATATTAATCGTTATAGATGATATAGAATTCAAATATTTTGAGCTCAACAAGCTTGTAACCAATTTTTGGTTTGTGTGGGAATATTTAAGACGAGAAAATAAAGTATTTATTACTTTAAAAAATAAACTCTTTCAAAAAAGAAATATTCCTTACGCTCTTGTTTTTGAAGCTCATATTAAAAACAATGACATCATCAAAGAAGAAAAACCAACAATTAAGTGTTTAAATAATTTCAACACAATTTTCTTTCGCCCAGATCCACCTGTTGATATTGATTATATTAACGCAAGCTATATTCTTTCTTGTGTTAATAAAGATGTTTTTATAATCAACGATCCTCAAACAATCAGAGAAAGAAACGAAAAATTATACATTAACGAATTTCAAGGCATAATTCCAGACAACATCGTTAGTGCGGATGAAAAAATATTAAAAGAATTTCTTTTTGAAAACAAAGAAATAATCATTAAACCGCTAAATCGCTGTTTTGGTTCTGGGGTTTATTATTTAAATGATAAAGATAAAAACATTAATGCAATCTTATCAAGTGCAACAAACAAATTCACAACCCAAGTTATGGCACAAGTTTATTTACCGCAAATAGTCAACGGGGATAAGCGTTTAATTTATGTTTGCGGTGAGATTTTTGAATATTGTGTAACAAAAATTGCTTCAAATAACGATTTTAAATTTAATGAACACAATGAAAATACTTTAAAAATTGCAAAACTGACAGCCGATGATAAATTAATTGAATCTCAAGTTAAAGATAAGTTTGAGCAAGATGGAATTTATCTTGCAGGTTTAGATGTGATTGATGGAAAAATAATAGAAATCAACATCACAAGTCCATGCTTTTTTATAAAAGAAATTAATGAATTATTTAATATTAATTTTGAAAAAATAATCGTAGACAAAATAGAAAGTTATTCAAATGCCAGAAGTGCAGCGCTTTTAACAACAATATAATTTTTTGTAACAATATAAAAAATTATGGCAAATTTTAAAATTTAGAGGTTTTGTATAGATACCATGAAAACTAATTTAACATATTCGCAATATAACAACACCAACAATGGCAATTTACTGCCACATAAGCACAGAGCAAAAATACAAAAGCAAAAAGAACAAGTAAGAGAGAATAAAGAACAACTAAGACCCGCACGAGCGATAAGCTTTGGCGGGTCTGCAAGTTTAAATAAAGGTGTTAAGAAAGCTTTTAATAAAACAGTAGAATTTGTATACGAAAACGAAGCAGCCTACAACGCAATTTATTCTTGGATTGTTGCAGGCATGCTAAAACCACTTTTTGTTTTAAATATGCCAGGTTCAGAAGAAAAAGATAAACAAATTGTTGCAACTAAAAACTTCTTGCAAGCGTTTATCGGCGGTTTCCTTGGCTTAACAATTGGTGGCGGTTTTATTAAAAAAGCAATTGACGTTGTTAAGACAAATTTAAAATTATTTAAAATTAACGATAAAAACGAAATCGACGTTTTCAAAGAAGACACTACAAAAGTTCTTGAAATCGCAAAAGATATCGTCAAAGACGAACATAACAGCATTAAAGACAAATTTAAAAACGCTTCTAAGCAAGCACAACAAGAACAAGGTCTTAAAAAAGTAAGTAAATATTTATCAACATTATTTAAAGATACTGATTACGAACCAACCATTGACGAAGTTTCAGCTAAAGCAAAAGAATTAATTTCAAACTTTATAAAAAACCACCAAGGTGCTTTTGAAGGCGAAAAAAGTATTGAATTTTTAAAACAAATGAAAGCTGACGCCGGAAATAAATCAACTTATGAAGATGCTTTTGAAGTTTTATGGAAAAACTCAACTGGAGCAATCACAGCAATTGGTAAAGCAAAAATTTCAAGCTTATTGCTTCCAAGCATTATGGCATTTTTATTTGCTAAGAAAAATGCGCAAAAAGAAGCTCAAGAAAAAGCAAAAGAAAATATTCTTAGAAATAACTCATCATTTAAAGCTCAACAAGAACAATTCCAAAAAATGATGAACAAAAATAAAAATCTTGGATTATCTTTTAAGGGAAATTTATTAACAAGTGCAATTGATGGCAGTGCAAGATTGATTGAAAACATGGGCATGTCAAACATTGGCATTAGCCTCGCAAAAGCATTATCACATGCCAAAAAACCATCAGCAAGAATGGCAGATATCGAATCATTTGGAATTACCGGTTATTGGTTCCAAAATACAGCTCGCTCTAAGAAAATTGACCCATCTCAAAAACTTGGCTTAAATGTTCACTCTGTATTAGTTACTATTGTTTCAAGTACTGCAGCATTTATAATCGACTGGGCACTAGATGGAATAATTGACAAGTCCAAAGGTAAATATAAAGAAAGATTAGAAGAAATTGCAAAAAGCGTAAGCTCAATGAAACATGGCGAAAGTCTTGATAAGATACTTGCCAACGTTTCAGAAAAAATCAAAATGGGCATCAAAGACGAAGTTACAAGAGTATTAGACGGCAAAAAAACAGAAGAATTAGCAAAAATCACCCAAGAAGATATTGATAACATTATAAAAAATCTTAGCGCAACAGAAACATTCAAAGGTTTCGATTTAAAACCTGAACTAATTAAAAAAGTTGCAGACTCACTTGAACAATCAGAACCAATCAGAAAACAAATTAAACAAGCATGTGCTGATATGATTGGCTCAGAAGATATTGCTAAAAAACTAGCACGTTCAATTGGAGATAGTAAAGCCTTAGAAACAACCATCGAAAGTCTAACAAAAACTTATGGCAAAAAATTATCTAAGTTTAAATCGTTAACAATCTTTACACTTGTTGTACGTTTCTTGGTACCAGTTTTAATGGTTCCATTCAGCGGAAAATTAAAGAAAAAAATAATAGAATGGACGAACAAAAAGCAGACTGCAACAGCAAAAACAGCTTAGTTAAATATCATTAAAAATCTCGCAAATAAATAAAAATTTTGCGAGATTTTTATTTATTATAAAATCAACCAAAAAAATGAAGCCCACATGATTAATTGTGTGATAACATTCTTATTGAGGTAGAATAGTGAACAATAAAACTCACCAAATTATATTAGCCTTAATAATCTACGTAACTGTCGCTTTTCAGGCGGTTTACGCAGAAAATACTGCGCAATTTATTAACAATTTTTCTACCTGCACAAAATACCTTGAAAACGGCGAAAAAAGAATATCTTTCGTTCTTGGTTGGGCAACTCGAAAATGTTATTATAAAGAAATAAGCACAAAAGAAACAATAATTTGCAGCTTTAAAACATTAGAACTTGAAGACTTAATTAAAAAAATGAAAAATGAAAATTATAAGGTTGAAAACGGTTTAAGCTCACTAAAAGGCGCTAAAAAATATCTAGAAAACATAGAAGTTTGCAAAGTTGAATATCAAAACCCACAAGATAATTACAACCACCGCTACTATTACTAGTTATTTTTTTACAATTTGATACGACACAATATCAAATAACATTTTCCCTTGTTTAAAAGGTTTAAATCCATGCGAAATAAATTTCTCAATTAATTCTTTCGTTGCACAAAATTCTTTAATTGATTTCATTAAATATTTATAATTTTTCAACTCCGACAGAAAAAAATTTAACAAAAACAATGTCACCTTTTCCCACAATGTAAATAATGGCGAAGTTTTATCAAAATCAAAATTTAAAAATTGTCCTTCTTTTTTTAAAACACGATACACTTCGCTAAGCGCTAATTCTATTTCGGGAATATTTCTTAAGCCAAATCCAACAATTACAACATCAAATTCTTCATCAGAAAAGGGCAAGTTAGTAGCGTCAGCTTCAATAAAAACAACATCGTCCACTTTCATTTTTGCAATATTGAGCATATTAGATGAAAAATCAACACCAATTACAGAAATGTTTGAATATTTCTTTTTAATTATTTTTGAAACATCAGCAGTTCCGCAGCATAAATCTAAAACTTTAATACCATTTTTTAAATTAAGCTGATTTACAACATATTTTTTAAAAAGAAAATGAGTATTAAAAGAAATAACATTATTCAAAAAATCATAATTTTTTGAAACTTCATCAAAAGTGTTTTTAATGTCATTCACTATCTAATTCTTTCGATAATTAAATCGGTAATTTTTGAAGTCGTACACAACTCAGTATTATTTTTATCAAAAATATCTCTTGTTCTGTAACCTTGTTTTAATACATCTTTCACAGCTCGATAAATCGAATCACAAGCTGATTTTTCATTAAAAGAATAATATAACATCATTGCAACGGATAAAATTGTTGCAATTGGATTAACCGAATTTTTTCCAGCTAAATCAGGAGCGCTACCATGGATTGGTTCATACATATAAGGCGTATTACCGCTGCTCATGGATGCAGAAGGCAACATGCCTAATGAACCACAAATGGTTGAAGCTTCATCAGATAAAATATCCCCAAAAATATTTCCAGTTAAAATAACATCAAATTGTTTTGGGTTTAACACCAATTGCATTGCACAATTATCGACATACATATATGACAGTTCAACATCATTATATTCTTTAGAAACTTCGGTTGTAACTTCTCTAAACAAGCGAGAAACATCTAATACGTTTGCTTTATCAACGCAGCAAACTCTTTTTTTGCGTTTTTGAGCGGCTTTAAAAGCGACGTGTGCTATTCTTCTTATTTCATCTTCGTCATAAATCATGTTATTAAAACCGACTTTAATCTCGCGGTTATCAAGTGTTCTTTTTTTTGTTATACCTTTAGGCTCACCAAAATAAACATCTCCCGTTAGCTCTCGTACAATCATTACATCAACATCTTGTGCTATTTCTGGTTTTAAAGGAGATGAATTTAAAAGCTCATCAAAAACTTTTACAGGTCTTAAATTAGCAAAAAGGTTTAATTTTTTTCTAATACCCAATAATGCTCTTTCGGGTCTTAACTCAGGGGCTAAAGTATCATACTTCCAATCACCAACAGCGCCAAGTAAAACAGCATCTGATTTTAAACAAGTTTCAACAGTTTTATCAGGCAAAGGCACGCCAACTTCATCATAAGCTCGACCGCCAATTGGCGCATAATTATAATTGAATTTTAAATTGTAAACATCTGAAACTTTATTTAATACTTTAATAGCAGAATCTAAAATTTCGCTTGAAACGCCATCACCTAATAAAACTGCAATATTTTTCATTATTTTTCTTTCTTTTGTTTTGTATATTCAACCAATCCGCCAGCTTCAATCAATTTTTGAATTTCTTTTGGATAAGGCGAAAAGCTATATTCTTTGTTTTTTGTTTTATTATATATTTTTCCTTGATTTAAATCTATATCAATAACATCATTTGCTTCAATATCAGTTTGAATTTCATTGTTTTCGATAATAACAAGCCCGATATTAATTGCGTTTCGATAAAATATTCTAGCAAAAGTTTTTGCAATAACCGCTTTTATTCCTGATGTTTTAATAGCCAAAGGTGCGTGTTCCCTTGATGAACCGCAACCAAAGTTAAAGCCTGCAACTATAAAATCACCTTGTTTAACTTCAGCTGCAAAAGTTTTATCTATATCCTCCATGCAGTGTAAAGCTAGCTCTTTTGAATTTGGTGTGTTTAAATAACGAGCCGGTATAATCACGTCTGTGTCTACATTATCGCCATAAATCCAATTTTTACTCATCAGTATTTTCATCCATTTAAACTATATACAACCACTATATTATAAATTAAGATAATTATGCAAATAGGAATTTGGTATTACAAATTCGCACACAGTAGTAAAACTTGTATACAGCATTTAAAAGGAGTAAACAATGCAAGAAACAATTATCGAAACAGCAGGAAAAATCTGGGAATACTTAAACGAAAACGGTGAAGTAACAACTAAAAAAATGAACAAAGATCTAGGTCTTAACGAAAACTTCACAAGCCTTGGCTTAGGCTGGTTAGCTCGTGAAGACAAAGTTAACTTCGCTAAAAAAGGTTCTTACACAAAAGTAAGCTTAAGATAAGTTTAAAATTAAAATTATTATAAAGAAGTCCTTGTTAAATTATTGACAAGGACTTCTTTTTTTATGACAATAGAATATAGTCGAGTTTAATAAAATAGATATATTAATAAAGAAAAGGAAATAAAAATGGCTACACCAAAGAAAAGAACAGGCAAAGCAAAACAAAACGCAAGAAGAGCAAACTGGAAAGGTGCAGTTCCTGCAACTACAACTTGCCCTAACTGCAAAGCAGTTGTTTTAACTCACACAGTATGCCCAGAATGCGGATATTATAAAGACGGATTTGCTTCAAATAAAAAAGCTGAAACTGAAGTAAAAGAAGAAGTTAAAGTTGAAGAAGTAAAAGAAGAAAAAGAAGTTAAAAAAACTAGAAAACCTAGAGCTAAAAAAGCTGAAACAACAGAAACAGTAGAAACCGAAAAAGCTGAAGAAATTGTTGAAGCTGAAGAAAAAACTGAAGAATAAGTATAGATAATTGGGGAAATTAGTATGACAAGAATTGCAGTCGATGCAATGGGAGGAGATTTCGCCCCTTCTGAAATCGTAAAGGGTGCAGTTTGGGCTGCGCAAGATTACAATGTTCCAATTGAACTTGTAGGTCAAGTTGATAAAATCCAAAAAGTTCTAGACGAAATTGCAAGAAAAGGCATTCGTTCAAACCGTGGCGGATATTTTGTTAAAAAAATCAAAGTAGATTTATCAAAACTAGACATCAAGTTAACCCAAGCAGATGAAATCATTGAAATGGGTGAAGCTGTTGGAACAGCAATTCGCAAAAAGAAAAATTCCTCAATTGTTTTAACAGTTGATGCAGTTGCAAAAGGAAGCTCAGACGCCGTTGTTGCAGCAGGTTCTACCGGAGCTGCGATGGCAGCTTCACTATTTGGCTTAGGAAGAATTAGAGGTATTGAACGCCCTGCAATTGCAGCAACTCTTCCAACATTACAAGACCCTGTTATTTTAATTGACGCAGGAGCAAATTCCGAAAGCAGCGCTGAAATGCTGTTGCAATTTGCGCTAATGGGTTCAACCTTTGTTGAAAAAGTTTACAACAGACCGACTCCTCGTGTTGGAATATTAAACATCGGAGAAGAAGAAGAAAAAGGCAATCAACTTGTTAAAGAAGCTCATAAATTATTAAAAGAAAATACTCTTGGAATCAACTTCATTGGAAACATTGAAGGTAAAGAGCTTTTATATGGCAATGTTGATGTTGTAGTATGCGACGGTTTTGTTGGCAACGTTGCACTAAAAACCGTTGAAGGTTGTTCTATGATGTTATTTAAACTAATCAAAGAACAATTCAAAAGCGACATTTTATCAATGATGGTTGGTTTATTGGCTAAACCATTTTTAAGAAGAATATACAAAAAAATTAACTATGAAGAATTTGGCGGAGCATTATTGCTAGGTGTAAAAGGGATAACCGTAATTTCGCATGGCAGAAGTTCTTCTTACGCAATCAAAAATGCTGTTCGAGTAGCAAAAGAAGCTGTTGAATCAGGCGTTTGCGATAAAATTGCTCAAACACTAAACTAGACAAATTGAGGACATAATGAACAAAATAGCTTTTATTTTCCCTGGACAAGGCTCACAAAGTGCTGGCATGGGATTAGATTTATATGAAAATTTTGAAGCAGCTAAAAACGTATATAAAACTGCAAATGAAACATTAGGAAAAAATATTGCAAAAATTTGTTTTGAAGGACCTGATGAAGACTTAAAACTAACAATCAATGCTCAAAGCGCAATTGTTGCAACTTCAATTGCAGCATTAGCTGCTTTTCAAAGCAAATGCGATATTAAACCAGTTCTTACAATGGGACATTCATTAGGTGAATATTGCGCAATGTATTGCGCTAATGTTATGGATTTAAAAACCACAATGAAAGCAATTCAAAAGCGCTCTGAATTAATGGATGAGGCAACTAAAACAACAAAAGGAACAATGGCGGCTGTTCTAGGGGCAACAACAGATACAATTAAAGAAGCTCTAGAAGAAGTAAAAGACCTTGGTCTAGCGCAAATTGCAAACTACAACGACCCAACTCAAACAGTTATTACTGGTGAAGTTGAAGCAATTGAAAAAGCTTGTGAATTAATCAAAGAAAAAGGTGCTAGAAGAGTTGTTCCACTGGCCGTTTCAGGCGGTTTTCATTCTGATTTAATGACAAGCGCTAAAGATGGTTTTGTTGATTTTGTAAAAACGCTTGATTTGAAAGAAGCGCAAATTCCGGTTATAACTAATGTTGACGCTATTGAAACTACAAAAGTTGAAGAATTTATTGAAAAAATGCCAAATCAAATAAATTCATCCGTTATGTGGGTTCAAACAATTCAAAAAGCAATCGAACTTGGTGTTGATACATTTATTGAATTTGGCAATGGCAAAGTTTTAGCAGGTCTAAATAAAAAAATTTCATCAGAAATTAAAACATACAATGTTTACGACACAGAAAGCTTAAATACTACTGTGGAAAGTTTAATGGTAGGAGTATAATATTATGAGTGAAAAATTGGCATTAGTGACAGGCGGCTCACGTGGAATTGGAAAAGCATGTGCACTAAAACTAGCGCAAGCAGGCTATGATGTAGTTATCAACTACGCAGGAAACACTGAAGCTGCAAACCAAACAATAGAAGAAATCAAAGCTTTTGGAGTTGAAGCTGAGGCTTTTAAGTTTGATGTTTCAAACCAAGAAAGTGTTGATGAAAATATAGCAAAAATAGTCGAAAAATACGGAAGAATAGACATTTTAGTAAATAACGCAGGAATTACTCGTGACGATTTATTTATTAGAATGGATGCTGACAAATGGAATGCTGTTATAAACACTAACTTAAACAGCGCATTTTATGTTTCAAAACCCGTAATTAAAGTTATGATGAAACAACGCTCTGGTGCAATTGTTAATATGTCAAGTGTTGTAGGCGTTTCAGGTAATATTGGACAAGCAAACTACTCTGCTGCTAAGGCTGGTTTAATTGGCTTTACTAAATCTTTAGCAAAAGAACTAGGCTCGAGAAACATCAGAGTTAACGCAATCGCTCCAGGATTTATTGCAACCGATATGACAAAAGATTTGGCAAATACAGAAGAAATGATGAAATTCATTCCACTAAAACGCATGGGGACACCTGAAGATATTGCAGCTGCTGTTAAATTTTTAACAGTTGATTCAACTTATGTTACAGGTCAAGTTTTAGAGGTTGATGGCGGATTAATTATTTAATGATTTTATCAATTAAAAAACTTTTTACGCTAATGCCGATATTGTTTATTGCAATGTCGGCATTAGCTATTGATATAAAAGACTTTGGAGATTTTTCCTCTCGTTCAATCATCATGAATGGACAAAAGGAAACCATGACACAAGAACAAAAGGATGTTTTAATCTACAAAAAATTATCTCCAACTGTGCAATGTTTAATTCAACAAATCAAAAAAAATAACATAGAGAATGTTGAATTGCTACTAAATACAGGCTTAAACCCTAATAACAATTATTCAACGGAATATCCAATTCATATTGCAGCAAAAGAAAATCATTTTGAGATTGTTAAAATATTATATGAAAAAGGCGCAAAACTAGACAAAGGTTTTTATAGCGAACTTTATGAAGCTGTTAGAAACAAAAACAATGAAATGGCTCAATATTTGCTTGATAGAAATGCAAATATTCACTATATCGATTCTCTTACACAAAACACAATTTTGTATCTAGCACTCAAGAACAATATGCTAGATATTGCACAACAATTAATTCAAAAGGGCGCAAAAGCAGATAGAAAAACTATTTTAATAATCAAAAAGAAAAACTTACTTTATTTGATTAAAAATAAAACATAGAGCAAATTAAAATTTGCACGGCGGCTATCAATAGTTACAGCTAAAAATGTCATCGCTCAACGCAATGACATTTTATTAACGCTTTAACTCTGGCTTCGCTATTTTTGCTCCTGTGGGTATCTCGCTACAATTTGCTTAGCTATCGCAGTCGCAAATTTGCTCGATTATCCTACGTCGCATTTCAACAGTTACAGCTAAAAATGTCATCGCTCAACGCAATGACATTTTTAGCTGTAACCCTGGCTTCGCATTTAAAATTGTTTTAGAAATCTAGTGTCATTATTGAAAAACAAACGAATATCATCAATTGCATATTTAAGCATTGTTAATCTTTCAACACCCATACCAAAAGCAAAACCAGAATAAATTTCAGGATTAATTCCAACCGCTTTTAGTACATTAGGGTCAACCATACCAGCTCCCAAAATTTCAAGCCAGCCGGTATGAGAACATACAGAACAACCTTTTCCTTGACACATAATACATTGAACATCAATTTCTACGGATGGTTCTGTGAATGGGAAAAAGCTGCTTCTATATCTTGTTGGACGAGATGAACCAAAATATAGTCTGATAAATTCGTTTAAAACGCCTTTTAATTGAGCAATTGTAACGTTTTTATCAACATACAAGCCTTCAATTTGATGGAACAAGTTGTTTTTTCGAGCAGAAACAGATTCGTTTCTATAAACTCTACCCGGAGAAATAACCTTGATAGGTGGGTTAGAGTTCATCATTTGACGAGCTTGTGAGTTTGAAGTTTGGCTTCTTAAAACAACTTCATCCATATTTTCGCAATAAAACGTGTCTTGAACATCTCTTGCGGGGTGTTCTTTTGGAACATTAAGCAAATCAAAATTATATTTTTCCAATTCAACTTCAGGAGAATGTTGATGTTCAACAAGAGAAAATCCAAGATAATTAAAAATTTCAACTATTTCATTAACTGTCTGAGTTAAAGGATGAACGTGACCTAAAGAAACATAATCGCCATCAGCGGATACATCAATCTTTTCTTTTAAAAGTCTTTCATCTAATTCTTTTTTATAGAAAATATCATTCTTTTCATTAACCATTTTTTCTAATTCGGCAGAAACCTTATTCAACAAAGCGCCAATAACCGGTCTTTGTTCTGGGGTTAAATCTTTCATTCCTTTTTTTAAATTATTAAATTCGGAATTTCTTGAAAGATATTTATTTTTAACTACTTCCAATGTTTTTAAATCAACAGTTTCTTCAATTTCTTTAACAGCTAAAGTTCTAATTTCTTGTATTTTATTTTCCATAATATTCTCCTAAGTTCAATAATAGCCCAAACAAAAAATTTATACTATAATATTTGCCATGGATTTTATATTTTATCTGACCTTATTTTTCTTGGTGTTGCTTTTTTCAACACTATATAACAATATAGATTTTGATTTTTTTGCAAGATTAATTGTTGGAAAAAGCTTTTTTCAAACAGGAACACTTTTTAATAATGACTTTTATTCTTACGGAAAAACCCACGAATTTATTGATCACGAGTGGGGTTCAAGTTTAATTTTTTATTTAGTTCAAGATAATTTTGGCGATATTGGAATATATTTTCTAAAATCAATAGTTGTTTTCATAACCTTATTTTTAATCACAAAAATAATTAAACTTGAAAATAAAGAAGTAAAATTTCATATATTATTTTTCTTTTTTGTTTTGCACACAGTAATAAGCAATGTTTTTTCAACAGTTCGCTGTCAACTTTTTAGCTTTTTATTTTTTATTTTATTTTTATATATTTTAAAATATGCAAAAATAAAGAAAAACTATAGGGTTTTATGGTGCTTACCCGTTTTAAATATTATTTGGGCAAATATGCATGGCGGCTTTGTAATGGGTATTGCCTTAATTTTTATCTTTCTTATTGGCGAATTTTTAAATGATAGAAAATCAAATTTCAATAAATATATTTTATTAACTTTAGTGACTACTTTGTTTTCCTGTTTAATTAATCCTTATGGAATAAAATATATAACATATATTTTTGAAGCTTTTATGCTGGATAGAATCCATGTTACAGAATGGCAAAGCGCATTTTTTAGCAAAATCCATCTTCATAAATATTTAAAATTCAAATTGTTTTTCTTTATAACAATTATTCTTTTTATAATTTCAATAACAAAAAACATTATAACAAAAGGCTTTAAGAACTATTATAATGACATTGATAAAACTAAATGCTTAATTTTATTGTTTTGTATTTTAATTTCGCTTAAAGCTCTAAGGTGTCACGTATTTTTTACATATTGCGTATTAGCGCTTTGTTATTGCGATTTTTATAATATATTTAACAAAAAATTACCAGAAATTATAGATAGCGCAAAAGAAATTATTTTATTCGTTTTAATTGCGATTTCGGCATTTTCTCATATTCATCAAAATCAATTTCAAAACATTGTTTATGAGAAAGATTACCCGATTTATTGCGTGGAGTTTATCAAACAAAACAATTTAAAGGGAAATATTTTTGCAATATTTCACACAGGAAGCTATATTGCATATAAGCTTTATCCAAATAATTATGTTTTTATGGATGGAAGATATGAAGAAGTTTACGATAATAATATAATCAACGAAATGGGAGATGTTTTCTTAGGGTTAAACGAAGATGAATTTTTCAAAAAATATCACACAGACATTTTAATAACCGAAAAAACATATCCACTTTACGAAAAACTAAAATCAAATAATAATTGGTTTTTAGCATATGAAAGCAATGAATTTGGGCTATATTTACCAAGCAAAATGAAAAACAAAAAATTTATTCAACCAACAAAAGATAAAAATTATTACAACAAAACAAAATTTAAAACTTCAATCAACTGGCTTTAACAATTGTAAAAATTTTGTTTCAATAAAGAACGAAATAATTTTTATCATATAATTTAATTAACATTATTTGGGGAGTATTATGAAAAAATTTTTTACTATATTTTCAATTAGCTTAGCTATAATTTTAGGTTTATTATATTTAACCTTTTTAATTGCACCACCAATTTTTAACGCAGTTTATGACCTTGATAAGCATAAAAAAGATATTCAAAAAATCGTTAAAGATAGTGCAAAATTAAATCTTGATTATTCAAAAATTAAGATTTATTCAACTCCATTGTTATCTATAGGCGCAATAATTGAAGATATTAATGTCACTTTAGATGATAAATCAAGCGTATTTAAAACAGAAAAAATTAAAGGTGGAATTGCACTACCATCTTTGTTAACTTTAACCATTAAAACAGCAAAAACAGAAGTAATTAATCCTTATATTAATTTAGAAATTTTAGATGATAAACAGTACAAAATTTTAAGCATTGTTGAAGATATTATTAACGAAAATAATGCAAAGCCAAAAGCCCCTGCAGCAGAACAAAACGAACTTGTTGAAAAAATAGTAAAAAATATTAAAATTAAAATCCCAGCAATTAAAATTGTTAACTTTGAAGCTTTAATAAACGATTTAAAAACAAGTCACAACTTAAAATTAAACTCTGAAGAATTAATTGTTGGCTACAATAGCGCAAATAATTCAATAAAAATCAAAACGAACGCTAAATTGTTATCTGATGACAAAGAAAATATTTTAGCTTCTATCAACGTAAAAGCACAGCTTCCAAAACCACAACCAGCAACAGAAGCAAAAGACCCAGAAGAAAAAATTGCGCTTCCTTTTGTAAACATTGTTAAAATTTATCAAACTTACGATTTAAAAGCAAATATCGATTCAACATTAAGAATTAAAAACTCTCAAAAAGGCTTTATTTCTTTTGGATATTTTAATATTGATGATATTAATTTAAAACTTTCAGATATTAGGCTTCCAAATAGCTATATCCACGCTAAAACCCACGGCAAAAAGGTAATATTTGATTCTAATTTATATGCAAAAGATAATGAAAAAATTGCTTTAATTGGCGAGCTAAAATACGGCAAAAAACCAAGAATTAAAACACAAATCTTATCAGATAAAATTCACTTTACTAATTTAATTGACCTATTAGCAGGGCTTTTAGACAGTTTAAACATTAAAAACGAATTAAAACAAATTAAAACAACGGGTTATTTAATAGCTGACGCTTCCATTAAAACAAACTTTAAAAAACTAAAATCTCAAGGCTCAATTATTGTTAAAGACGGCTCTTTTATTAGCCCTAAAAACAATATTGGAATAAAAGACATTGTTGTTAATTTGATTTTAGATAACAACATTTTAAATATTAAAGATACATCTTTATCAATCAACAATTCAAAACTAAACGCAAAAGGCTCAATTGATACAAAGTCAAATGCAGATATCAAGTTAAACATAGATAATCTATCTTTAAGTGAATTATATTCAGCTTTTGCACCAAAAGAGCTCAAAAATTCAATTGTTTTAAACAAAGCATATTTAACAACAAACGTTGATATCAAAGGAAAACTTGATAACCTAACTGCTAATTTAGATGCAAAATTAAATAATTTAAATTTATCTGACCCTAAAAAAACAATGATTGTTTCAAATGACAATCTTGATATTAACTTTAGTGCAACTCCAACAGCAATCAACGGAAAAATTGCAAATAACAATTTTAAAATCAATTTACCTCAATTAAAAACGATAGGAAAAATTGATAAATTAAATATTGCTCTAGATAGCGAAAATATTCAAATTAGTCCTTTTGATTTTACATACAATGATTTATCTAAAATCAATGTAAAAGGTAACATTTTAAACTACACAAAAAATCCAAATATTGATATATTTGCCGACGCTAAAATTTCAACAAAAAACCTCAACGAAACTCTTGGAAAAGAAATCGCCCATTTTATTCCATCCAAAGGGATAATTCCAGCAAAAGTTTCAATTAAAGGAGATTTATCTAAGCAAGAAATCTTGGCTCAAATTTATGCCGATAATAACAATTTTATAACTCCAATCAACCTAAATTCGCTTGTTGGAGGTCAAAGCATAGCTCAGGCAGATATTAAAATTCACAAAAACAAAATTAATATTAAAAATTCAGGTCTATTTAAAGTTCAAAATGGATTTAATAATGACCTTGAAGCAAATATGCTAAATGCTCAAAGAGTAGCAGAATTAACAACTATTCTTGATAATGGACATATTAATCTATTTAGAATTAATATTCCAGAAGTTCAAAGCGGACAAATTGGCATTTTTAAAAATTCTAAATTTAACACCAAAGGCAAAATCACACTAAACGGTTCATTTGATGATTTGAGTTTTGGTGGGGACTTAAAAGTTTCAAATGTTGATATCCCTGAAATTCTATTTAAAACAGAATTAATTGACCTTGATTTTATTTCAAATGGTTTAAATTTAAAAACAAAAAATATAGATATTAATGGTTCCAAAATTGATGCAGGTTTAAAGGCAGACTTAAAACCAGCAGATGTATTTAAAATTAGCGACATTGAAGTTAAATCAGGAATATTAAATGTTGATAGCGCATTAGTTGTTTTAGATAAATTAATGAAATATATGCCACCAGCTCCAGCAACAAGCAACAAAAATGCAGCTCCAGCTGATATTCCGCTTGCTGCTGATGGAAAATTTGATATTAAAAAATTAACCACAGGAAATATGGTGATTAGAAATATCAAAGGTGATTTGGGAATTAAAAACAATAATTTAACAATTAAAAATCTTAATTGTGACGCATTTGACGGAAAAGTTGATGGCGACATTAAAATGAATTTATTAAGTTCGCTTTTAACTATAAAACTAAACGGGAAAGGATTAAACGCTGATAAAGCAGCGTCTGATGCTGCAAATTTAAAAAACACAATATCAGGAACAATGAATTTTAAAACTGATATTTCGCTTAAAGGCGCAACTTATGAAGAACAAATGAAATCACTAAAAGGAGATGTAACTTTTAATCTTAAAGATGGTCAATATGGCCCTTTTGCAAAATTAGAAAATTTCTTTTTAGCGGAAAATATAAGAGAAAATGCATTCTTTAAAAACACTATCGGGGTTGTTTTAACTCCGATTACAACAATTGATAGTTCACACTATGAAACTCTAGAAGGCAAAGTTAGCTTTAATAATGGGGTTGTAAATTTAGGTTCAATCAAATCCCAAGGGGATATTCTTTGCGTTTTGGTTAATGGAAATATGAATCTTTTAACAAACGATTTAAATTCAAAAGTGAGAGTTCGCCTTGCAAGCACTGTTTCAGATATGCTTGGACCAATCGCCATGGCAAACCCTATAAACCTTGTTAAAAATACTCCAGGATTAAACATCGCAAGTGCTAAACTGTTTTCAGTTTTCTCTGAAGTTGTAGAAGAAAGCGAATATAAAGAAATTCCTGATTTTGCAAAAGATCATTCAGACGCTAACGCTACAAAATTTCAAGTTGTTTTAGATGGAAGCGTCTTAAAACCACTTTCTTTAGTTAAATCTTTTAAATGGCTTGTTTTACAAGAAGATATGGACAAGGCAACAGAATTTAGTGCAAATTTTGTTCAAGAAGAGCTAATAAAACAACTTCAAAATGATTATGAACAAAATCACAAGATTAAAGTTGGATTAGAAAAAATCCTTCAAATGGATACAACTGCTCCTGAAGTTAAAAAGATTTTAGAACAAGAAGCAGCTAAAAAGAAAGAACAAGCTGTTCAAAGCGTTCAACAGGCGGTTGAAGTTAAAAAAGAAGAAACTAAAAAAGAACTTGAAGCAAAAGCAAAAGAACTTGAACAAAAAGTTCAACAAAAACAAGAAGAAAACGCTAAAAAACTCCAAGAAGCAATTGAGCTTAAAAAACAAGAACAAGAGCAAAAGCTTCTTGATGCTCAAAATGCTCTTAAATTAAAACTTCAAGAAAAATTGAAAATTCCAACAGCTACACAAATACAACAAGAAACACAAGAAACTAATTAGATACAATAGTATATTTATCTAAATAAGTTGGATACATATATTCAAAATAATATCCATTCCAAGGGCGCTCTTGTTTTAAGCACCTTGAAACCATTTGTTTTGTGATGCCTAGCTGTTCAGCTGCATGTTGCCCATGGTCAAAATAATAGTAATGTATTTTATCACCTTTAACATCCTTAACTCTAATTGGTTTCAATTTTGAATCTGCAAAAACTTGCAAACGTTTATTTATTTTAGATAAATCGTAAATATAATTACCATTGATATCTTTTCTAGTTTTACCAAATTCATCCCTAAATAAAATATCGTTTTCATAAACAATGATTTTATCTCGAGTTGGTTTTCCACTATTTAAACAACTTGAAACAGTACCAAGTGAAACATCTTTTTCATCAATCAACTCTTGTTTGTTGTTAAATCTTTGAATATTTCCTAAATAATCAACTGTACAAACTGGTGCAAATTGAGTATTGGAAAATTTTGCTAATTCCAGTCTAACTTTTTCATAGTTTAACAACGGTTTAGAATTAAAACCGAGCATAGTATCGCCATTATCGTCTTTTAGTTCAATTTCATCTGCCGGAATAACAATATGATTTTTAGCAAGATAAGCATATCCGCAAGCAGCTTTATTAACAACCTTGAGTGTTGTTTTAAGTACTCTTGCGGCAAGCGTTTGGGTGTCACATCTTGTTAAATTACCATCATAATCTAAAATATATGTCGGAACAGTTTTTGCATTTTTAAAATTTTCTTTTAATCTTTCAACGGCATCAGGACTCAATTCTTTTTTGCCATCTTTATTTTCTATTTCCAATTCGGAAGCATAAGCAAAAGCATAATCTCCTGCCAAATGATTTCTTCCTTTTAAAACGCTAGCAATTGCAGAATCATTCACTCCAAGAACCAAGCTTGCTCGTTGCGCTGAATCAAAATAAATTAATTTGAAATCCTTACCCATGGCATAAACTGGTTTTTTAGCACAAAAAGAGATGTTTTGATTAGCAAGACACTGAAGCGAACTTGTGTAGTTAAAATTTTCACACATTTTTTCGCTTTTTTGTGCTTTGCTATATTTAAAATTATAATTTTTATTTAAAATTATTGGATTAATTTTCATTTTTATCCTTCTTGCTTCTCTTGCTCACTAAAATGTCTGCCAATTCATTTAAATATTCTTCATCTAAAACATATTTATTAAATTCATCAAAAACAAAGTTTCCATTTTCATCACGTTTTATTGCTTGAGATAAATGCAAAAATGCATATTCGCCCCTGATTGAATGAACATCTCGAGCACCTCTTGGAACACGCAAAGCAAGACTCAAAAGCTCGTCACTTGCTCTTTTTGCTGTAGGGAAAATTTCAACTTTGCCCGATTTATGAACAGAAACAATATGCCTTGAATTTTTTATGGTTTCTTGAATAATTTTTCGCAGCATTTCAGTGTTTATTTTTGGTGTTCCGTCAGGATTTTTTAACAAAACGCCATTTTCATCTCTTAATTCAAAATCAAACGCTTCAACGCAAGCTCCGCTTCTAAAAGTCGAACGGCTTCCATTAAGATAGCTAACAAATTCAGATCTTTGAACATTTTCTTGTTTTATACATTCATTTCTTGAAGAATATCTTTTGTAAGTTCCGTCAATATCAATTAAATAAAGGGGCTGATTGCTTCCGCCAGAGAATTTTTCTAAAGCCTTTTTAACTTTTTGCTTATCAACTTCCCAAACACCATCTTCATTTTGAGTTTCTAAGCTAGAAGCTTCAAAAAAACAACGCTCGCCAATGGCTTTTTTATTTTGATAAATCGAATTTCTAACAGAAGCTCTTGTAACATCCCCATCTAAAGCTTCAAGTATAGCGCTCATCGTAGGATATTTTTCATAAGTTCCATCATATCTTAAAATATAATAACCTTGTTGTTCTTTTTTATCTTGTGCAGTATCTTTCGCTTTTTCGATTTGAGATAAAATAGACATTTTAGATTCAGCTTCTTGTCTATTCAAAATCATCTTTTTATAAATTGCAAAAGGATTAAAAGCTGAATCAACAAAGGTTTCTTTGTATAATTGTTCTAATTTATCATAATCTAGCATAAAATTATTTTCTTCATCAAAAACAACTTCGTTATCTTTTTTTAATACAACATCAGATAAAGCAACAACTCTCCCTTTATCAGGGTTAATGTCACTATATAGCAATAATTTTTTTGTTGAAAAAAAGTTCACTTTTCCACTTCTATCGAAAAATAAAACAGGAAAATCATAACCGCCGCTCAATCCCTCAGCACGAGCTTGCTTTATTAAATCTTGATTTAAAAGAGGGCTACCTTTAAAATCTAATTTAATTTCATCGTTTTCATCTTTAAGCTCTACTTCGCTTGCCTTTAAAATCACAAAACCATTGATTGCTTTTTTCTGAATTGCAGAATTATATATATAGCTTTTTGCAACTTTTAAAAAAGAGGCAACATCATCAACAGAGTTAAATCTTGTACATGCTCCACTAACAACATCAAATAAATAAACAGGTTTAGCTGACTGAGCACAAAAATTCAACATCGAATAATCAAAAGGAAAATTAAAATTTTGCGGTTTTTTATTTGCATTTTCTTTTATTTGAAATTTATTATTTGAATTGTTTTTATAATTTATAAAGTTTTGTTTAATAGGACTGATTTTCATAATCCTACAAAACCCCTAAAGATTAATTTTTGCCGTATTTTATTTATAAATTATAAACCTGCAATATCCTTTAAGGCTTCAATTTTAGCCCTATCTAAAATATAATCGCCATTTTCATCAAAAACAGCAAAACCATCATCGTCTTTTAAAATAACATCGCTCAATTTGGCGTATGTTTTATCGCCAATTTTTCTTGCCATGCATACAATATTCCAATCAAGTGTTGATGGACAGACATTTTCTTTTTCAACAACTTCCGCTCTTGATTGAAAAATTTTAACGTTGCAGTCTTTGTCAATTGAAACAATTTGAGGAACAGGAAGTTTTGATAACATTTTTCTTATTCCAAAAATAACTTTTTCATCTAAAATTGGTTCATTATTTTCATCTAATATTAAGTCACCATTTTTATCTTTAATAGACGCATCATAAACACTAATAAAAGTTTTGCGCTCCCTTGTTGCTGTATGCGGGTGCTCAGGGTTTAAAATATTTGAAATACCACCAGTCGGAATTTTTGTTTCTCTTGAAGCTTCAGCTCTAGAATTAAATTTTTTAATTGAACCATCTAAAGACACCATATAAATCTGTTTTTTGTATTTTGCGTTAATTTTATCAGTTTTTGGGCTTGATATTCCTTGAATTTTAGCTCTAATTTTTAATTGTTCAATAGCTTCATTATCGTACTCAGTTGAACCATTGTCATTTTTCTTCTCGATAATATCGCTATATGTGCAAATTGCGCCGTTTAATTTGGCTTTAGAATTTGTTCTTAAATAGTTATACATCACATCACCGGAAACGCCTAATCTTTCAGCAGCTGCTTGATAACTATCTAATTTTTCTATTGAGCCATCTTCAAAAATCAAACAAACACTACGAGCAATTCTAATACCTAAAAAATGTGGTTGAATATTGCCTAATTCAAACTTAGAATTACTTTGAATTTGTGTTTGTTTTAAAGTGTTTAGCTTGTTTATTTTAGGATAAATTGGTCTTATTAAACTTATTTGCATATTAATTTAAAACAACTAAATTTATATTTTTGCTTTTTATTTTAAAGCCCAAGTTCATTTAATTCTTTTTGGAATGGGGAAATTTTAGCAAGCTTTTTAATGACTTCAGGAACTTTTTCAATAGCATAGTCTATTTCTTCCTCTGTTGTAAAACGAGATAAAGAAAAACGAATTGAACCATGCAAAGAAGTAAATGGCACTTTTTGCGCTCTTAAAACATGAGATGGGTCTAGCGAACCAGATGTGCAGGCACTTCCTGATGAAGCATAAATTCCAAGTTCGTTTAAATATAATAAAATTAATTCACCCTCAATGTATTCAAAGCCAATATTTGTAGTGTTCGGAACTCTAGAACTTGCTTTTGAATTTAATTTAGCATTTCCCAATTGAGATAAAATTCCTTGTTCTAGTTTATCTCTTAATCTTTTAACTTCTGTTAGCTCATAATCAAGAGCGTCTTTTGCTAATTTTGCGGCAACACCCATAGCTACAATATAAGGAGTGTTTTGAGTACCTGCTCGAAGAGAATTTTCCTGATGGCCACCAAGCATAAAAGGCTCAAACAATGTTCCTTTCTTAACGTATAGCGCTCCAACGCCTTTTGGAGCGTGGAACTTATGAGCAGAAATCGAATAAAAATCAATCTCGCTATCTTGAAGTTTAATTGGAATTTTACCTGCCGCTTGAACACCATCAACAAAAACCTTAATATCTTTATTTTTTTCTTTAACTTTTGAAGCGACTTCATATACAGGATAAATTGCTCCTATTTCGTTATTAGCATGCATAACAGAAACTAAAATCGTTTCTGGAGTAATTAGAGAAATTAGATTTTCAATATCTAATTCACCGTTTTCATTAACTCCAACATAGCTAACCTTATAGCCTTTTTTTTCTAAATTTTCATATACCGATAACACGCAAGGATGTTCAACCCTTGTTGTAATAATATGGTTTTTAGTTTCCTTGTTTCCAAATTTTTCAACTACGCCTTTAATAGCAGTATTAGCGCTTTCAGTTCCACAAGAAGTAAAAAGAATTGTTTTAGGGTCATTTACCCCTAAAAAATCTGCAATTTGTTCTCTTGCTTTTTCAATAGCACAAGAAGTAGTTCTTGCAGGGTCATACATGCTAGATGGGTTAGCATAGTTATCTTTTAAAAATGGAAGCATGGCTTCTAAAACTTTATCATCTACACGAGTTGTTGCATTATTATCTAAATATATTTCTTTCATTATTGCTCTTCAAAAACTGTAATATTATCATCTACAAGCTCTTTCAACTTTGCTTCAACAAAGTTTTTAAGAGTCAATTTTGCATTAGCGCATTGCGAACAATGCCCTTTTAATTTAACATATACATTATCATTTTCAACGTTAATTAGTTCAATATCCCCGAAGTCTTTTTGTAATTCTGGAGAAATCACTGTTTCAATCACACTATTGATTTTAATAATTTTTTGAACAGGAGTTAAAATTGGTTTATCTTCTTGCTTGACATGACGAGCGATAATAGCCTTAATATTTTCCCTGCATCTTCCACAAGCAAGTCCCGCAGATGTGATTTTTGAAACATCTTCAAAAGTTTTAGCACCATTATTCAATATAGCATCTTCAATCTGTTTTTCAGTTACACCAAAACAATGACAAATTATATTAGAACCTGCTTCGTATATTTCTTCTTCAACAAGTTCTTGCCAATCTTCCTGATAGTAATTGCGAAGTGCATCTTCTAGCGCTTCACGACCCATAACAGAACAATGCATTTTTTCAGGAGGCAAACCACCTAATTCATCTGCAATTTGTTTATTTGTAATTTTTCTTGCTTCTTCAAGTGTTTTGCCAATCAACATTTCAGTTAAAACACTACTTGCAGCAACAGCAGAACCACAACCAAATGTTTGAAACTTAGCATCAACAATAATATTTTTATCTATTTTTAAATATAATTTTAATTTATCTCCGCAAGACAAAGCTCCTGCTTCTCCAATTGCGTCTGCATTTTCAATTGAGCCAACATTTTTAGGATTTGTAAAATGCTCTTTAACTTTATCTGTATATTCCCACATAATCTTTACTCTCTCATTCTATTTTTATAAATTATAACCCAAAAATCCTACTTGTGTATGTCAAAAATTTTATAATTAAGTGGATAATATTTATATGAGCAATCAAAACTACGATTCTCTTGCAAAAAAATTAATGCAAAATGGAATTTTACCAAATATAGATGAATCGTCTGACAAAGAAGAAAATTTTTTCAAAACAGAATCGATAGAAAATATTATCGATTCACCTTTTGATGAAGAAAAAATTGATATTCCAAAGGCTCTGCAAAAAACCAAAAAAAGATTAAATCAATCAGATTTAGAAATGGTTAGCAGCAACGAAAGCAATTTGAACAATAGTTCTTTTAAAATTATTAAACGTTTTTTAAATTTTAAAGAAAATCTAGCCTCAAAAGGCGCACTGAGTGCTATTGAGAACTTTCTTTTTGCTTTTTTCCCTAAGCTATATAAAGCCAAACTAGCACGTGATGCTATGTCTAAATTAAAAGAACTAAATATAGATACAAGCAAACTACTAGATAAAACCATTCCTTATGGTGAAGGGGAAATAAGATATCAAAATTTAATAAAATACATCAGCTATGCAAACGAATTACAAACCAAAATCAAAAAGAAAATAGACTAAACTGTTTCATCAAGATGATTACCCTCAACCATCTTTCTTAAATTTCTTTTGCTGTTATATTGATTTCTGCTTGATAATGCTTGTTGATAAAGCATATTCAATTTAGATGTAATAAATAACTCTGAATTATCCGAACATGTACGCTTTGTGTACAGACTCATGGTGTTATTTACAGTGTTAAATCCGATACCATTTATACGACTCATTTTCTTTCCTTTGAATTTTGGGGCAAATTCTAGTATAGCAAAACACCCTGAAAAGTCAAGATTGTTATAGTCGTAGCACTTTTAAATATTTTTTTTACATTGCTTAACATTTGCTTTTGAGATAGATTTTGTATTAGAATAAATCTACTATGTTAAAGAATTATTTTATTGAAATCACAAAAAACGCAATCAAAAATGCAATTAAATTAAATGAACTTGGCGAAACAAAAGAATTAACTTTTGAACTTGTTTGCGACACCCCAAAAAACAAAGAATTTGGCGATTTTGCAATAAACATTTCAGCACTAGCTAGAACTGCCAAAATGGCTCCACCAATGATAGCACAAGCTATCGTTAAGCATATTAAAACTGAAAACTTCACAATTAATGTTGTTGCAGGTTTCATTAATTTCAAATTAGAAAAAGAATTTTTAAACAATATCATTGTTGATATTTTGGATAAAAAAGAAAACTATCTTAAAACTGACGTAGGTCATGGCGAAAAAGTAAACATTGAATACGTTAGCGCAAACCCAACAGGACCTTTTCATATTGGACACGGTCGCTGGGCAGCACTGGGTTCAGCGCTAGCTAACATAATGAAATATTGCAATTATGACGTTTTTCAAGAGTTTTATATTAATGATGCAGGAAATCAAATTAATAAACTTGGAAAATCTTTAGAAGTTAGAGTTAAACAACTTCAAGGTGAAAATATTGAACTTGAAGAAGATATGTATCCAGGAGAATATTTGATTGATTGCGCTAAAAGATATCTTGAAGATAATAAAGGCTTAAATTATGCCGATTTTGCAAAACAAGATATGCTAAGATTACAAAAAGAATTACTTGAAAAATTTGGCACACATTTTGATTTATTTTTCTCAGAACTTTCACTTTATGAAAATAAAGAAGTTGAAAGCTGTATGGAAACATTGAAAAAATCAGGCAAAATTTATGAAAAAGACGGTGCAACTTGGTTTAGAAGTTCTGATTATGAAGATGATCAAGATAGAGTTTTAGTTAAAACCGATGGTAAAAATACATATCTAACAGCAGATATTGCATATCATAAAAATAAACTTGATAGAGGTTTTGAAAGATTAATTAACATCTGGGGAGCAGATCATCACGGCTACATTCCTCGTATGAAAGCAGCAATTGACGCACTTGGATATGATTCAAATAAACTTGAAGTGCTATTGGGTCAGCTCGTAAATTTAATACAAGATGGCGAACAACAACGTATGGGTAAACGCAAAAAAATGGTTACTCTTGATGATTTAGTTGAAGAAGTTGGAGTTGATGCTACTCGTTTTTGGATGTTGATGCGCTCAGCCGATACAACAATTGATTTTGATATTGATTTAGCTAAATCTCAAACAGATAAAAACCCCGTTTTTTATGTTCAATACGCTCATGCTAGAGCATGTTCAATTTTAAGAAAAGCAATTGAAAAAAGAATAGATATAGATAATAAAACAGAATTAGAACCACTTTTAACTCAAGAAGAAATCAATGGATTTAATGAACAACCGAATATTTTAGATATGTTTGATAATATGTCAGAAGAAAGTTTGGAAGCTACAAAAGCATTGATATTAAAACTTGAAGAAGGCAAAGCTTTATTAGCAAACGCTGTTAAATACAGAGCTCCTTATATGCTTTGCAAATATTTAACAGAATTAGCTAATTCATTCCATCATTTCTACAATTACACAAGAGTTTTATCGCAAGATAAAAAAGATAGCTTAATGAAACTATCACTTGTTAATTGCTTTAGAATAATTATGGCTACAATGCTTAATTTAATTGGAGTTAATCCTGTAGAAAAAATGTAGTTGACTTTAAATTTTGTTCTTGATACTATAAATCTTGCGAAAGGTTACGGAACAAATCTGAAGCACTTTCGGGCTATTAGCTCAGGTGGCTAGAGCGCACCCCTGATAAGGGTGAGGTCCCTGGTTCGAGTCCAGGATGGCCCACCATAAAACCCAGTAGTTTATCTACCGGGTTTTATTTTTGCCATTTTTTCCCAGACGGCGCACTTTGTCCAATTTACGGGTTATCTAAAGAAAAATTCAATGTTAATTCACTGTTACTTCCGTGTTTTTATGCTTCAAAACCTACAAAGGCAGCAGCTTACTCCATTGCTGCTATCATTATAAAACCCACTGGCTTAATCAGTGGGTTTTATTTTTACGAAAATTTTTCTCCTTATTTTTAGCAAATATAACATCAATTTTTATTAAACATGCGATATTACTTAAAAAACAATTGATTACGGCGTTTAAAAAAATATTTGTCAAAATTCAAAATAAATATAACATTTTTTAATAAACACTAGACAATAAACTTTTCGTGATAACATGTATTTATGCAATTTTAAATATGCAATGTTATATTTTAATATTTTGCAATTAAGAATGGAATTAAGAGGCAATAATGGGCAAGCAATTACCTATTAAAGATATAAAAACAATAGAGGTAATCAAGGAAGAATATAGTAATAATTCAAAATACAAAGAGCCGCTTTTTGAGTCAGTTAACAAAAATAACTTTAATAAATTTTCAATTCATCAACATTTTAGTGCCGTTTGTAAAAAATTAAAAATGGAAGATAAATATTCGATTGTTTCTTGGCGAAAGGTATTTGCATATAATTATTGCATACAAACCGGTGATTTAACTAAATTAATGAACATTTTTTATCAATGCGGCGTTTCTCAAGCGTTTAAATACATTGATAAAGAACAAAATTTGTCTTTGGAATTAGATAGGAATTTTGCACTGTAGAGGCTATATGATAAAAACTTTGGAAAAAATATTTGTAACTCAACCAATGTTACCAAACCTTGAAACTATACAAGAACATTTAAAAGAAATTTGGTCTTCAAAATGGCTTACAAATATGGGATCAAAACATAATGAACTTGAAAACAAACTAAAAGATGTTTTAAAAGTTCCAAACGTATCTTTGTTTAACAATGGAACAATAGCTCTTTTAGTTGCGATTAAAGCTCTTGATTTACCATACGGAAGTGAAGTAATTACAACTCCATTTACTTTTGCAGCAACCCCTCACTGCATTTCTTGGAATGGCTTAAAACCTGTTTTTTGTGATATTGAGCCAGAAACAATGACAATAGATGCCGATAAAATTGAAAGCTTAATCACTCCAAATACATCAGCAATATTAGGTGTTCATGTTTATGGTTTTCCTTGTGATGTTGAGCGCATTGAAAAAATCGCTAAAAAATATAATTTAAAAGTAATTTATGATGCAGCCCATGCATTTACAACAGAAATTAATGGTAGAGGAATTGGAACATTTGGTGATATAACAATGTTTTCATTTCATGCAACAAAACTATATAACACAATTGAAGGTGGCTGTTTAACATTTAATGACCCAAACTTAGTTAAAAAAATCTATAATCTTAGAAACTTTGGAATTCAATCAGAAGAACTTGTAGAAGAAGTTGGAATTAATGGCAAATTAAATGAAATTCAAGCGGCTGTTGGTTTGGAAAATTTAAAATTATACAAAAAAGAACAAGAAAAAAGAGAAATAGTTAAACAATTTTATAATGAAAATTTATCTAAAATTAAAGGTATAAGATTACCGAAAATGCCTGATAATACAACAGATTCATATCAATATTATCCAATTGTAATTGAAGAAGATTACCCTTTAACAAGAAATGAGCTTTATGAAAAATTTAAAGAAAGAAATATTTTAACAAGAAAATATTTTTATCCAGCTTGTACTGATTATGAATGTTATAAAAACGATTTAGCGGTAAAACTTGCAGATTTATCTGTTGTGAATGACTTGAAACACAAGGTTTTATGTTTGCCATTTTATGGCTCACTAAAACAAGAGGAACTTGAAGCAATTTTAGAGGTGTTTTAATGTCCCAAGAGCCAAAGGTCACGATTTGCTGCATAACATACAATCAAGAAAAATACATTAGGCAAGCTCTTGATGGTTTTATTGCACAAAAAACCAACTTCCCTTTTATTGTAAAAATTGGCGATGATTGCTCTTCTGATAATACAAAAAAAATTATAGAAGAATATGCAAAAAAATATCCTGAAATAATCAAGCCTATTTATCAAAAAGAAAATACTAAAATATATGGCAATTTATGCGATGTTTATAGCGACATCAATACTCCTTACGTTGCAATTTGCGAAGGGGATGACTATTGGACAGATGAAAATAAACTTCAAAAACAAGTTGATTTTTTAGAAAAAAACCCGCAATATTCAACCTGTTTTCATCCTGTAAAAGTTATTTTTGAAAACAAAGAAGCAAGAAATTACATCTACCCAAAACATAAAAAAGAATTCACTTTTGAAAAACTTTTATATTCAAATTTTATACAAACAAATTCTGTAATGTATAGATGGAATTTTAGAAACGAAAGAATAGAAAAATATTTACCAAAAAATATAATGCCAATAGACTGGTATATTCACCTTGCACACGCAAAAACAGGCAAAATTGGTTATATAAATAAAGTAATGGCAGCCTATAGAAGACAACCAAAAGGAGTTTGGTATAACTCATTTAAAGACAATATAAAACTCAACCTTGAATATGGAATTGAAAAAATTAATTTTCATAGATTAGTATGGGAAAGGTTTGCAGAAAAATCCGACGAATATTTATATAATGTCTTATTGCCAACTCTTAAAGAAGTTTTACAAGCACACTTTGCTTATGGAAATTTTGATAAATGCATCAAAATTAAAGAAGAGAATTTAGAACTAATGGAAAAAATTATCCCGATAAACAGTTCTAAAAAATTAAGGCACAAATACAAAAAATATAAAAAGTTGTTTTTTATATTTATAAGCTTAGCTATAGTTTTAAGCTTGGTTTTATTATGGAGAATATTATAGATGAATACCAACACTGCATCAGAAGTAAAAGTGCAAGTAGTATGCGTTACATACAATCAAAAAGATTATATTAAAGAAGCATTAGACAGTTTTTTAATGCAAAAAACCAATTTTAAATTTGAAGTTTTAGTTGGCGATGATTGTTCAACAGATGGCACAAGCGAAATTGTAGCAGAATATGCAAGAAAATATCCAGATATAATCAAACACATCAGAAGAAATCCAAATATGGGTTGTTTAGCTAATTTTATGGATTTGTGCGAAAATGTAACGGCACCTTATGCAGCATTTTGTGATGGCGATGATTATTGGACAGATGAAAACAAATTGCAAAAGCAATTTGATTTTATGGAAAAAAATAAAGATGTAAATATTTGCGCACATAAAACTTATATTTTGGCTAATAAAAGCTGGAACCTATATAATTACTATTCAAAGCAAGAAGAACCACTAACCATTCCGGATAGAAAAAAAACACCTGTAGGCAGATTTATCAAAATAGAACACATTATGAAACAATGGCCTCACACGTCAAGTTTGCTAGTAAGAAACATAATCAAAAAATATCCAAATTGGGCAAAATCTGGCGGTCCTGGCGGAGATATGAGTGTGATTTTTTTAAACCTTGGTGATAAATCCATGTATATAATAGATGAATACATGAGCATATATCGACGAGTTGAGCAAGGGGTAGTTTATAACAATCAAGATATTACCGAACATTTTTTAAACACACGGGTAAATGATTATTTTCGTATTTTAGGTGGTAGTATTAATTATTTTAAAGTTCATTATAATTCTTTTGGTATAGGCGCACTTGAAAGTCGCTTATGGACAGAAATCATCAATTATACAAATGCCATCATAAAATCTGGAAAATGGGAAAAATTAATCGAATTAAAAGAATCATATCCAAGTGAATATGATAAAGTTATTTCTTTACTTAGCGAATATAAATATAGATTACAACAGGTAGACAAACTAGGGTTAAAACAAGCAAATTTATTAAGAAGAAATAGCACTTTAAAAATTATAAAACCTATTTTAAAAAGTATTTATAGATGTAAAAAAATTTGCAAACAAATTAAAAGTTTAATTAAAATTGCACACTCATTTTTTGCTTATTGGATTTTTGCTTTAGTTCCTAAAAAGAAAAATCTCTGGGTCTTTTCTGGATTTAATAAAAAAAACTACATTGATAATACAAAATATCTATTTGAATATATTGTCGAAAACCATCCGGAAATTGAAGCCGTATGGGTTTCAAAAGATAAATCTATCAGAAAATTGCTTAAAGAAAACAAAATGCCTGTTTTAAATATGACAAGCTTAAAAGGTATTTGGACGACAGCCAGAGCTGAAATAGCATTTAGTGATCATTTTAAAATGACAGATTATGACAATCGATATGGATTTAATGCTAGAACTAAATTTGTTCAACTTTGGCATGGCGTAGGGCCTAAAAGCAGTATTCCAAAAGGGGATTTTTTAACAAATACGACTGTAAAAGGTGCCAGACTTTCTTCCGATATATTAATTGGAGATACCGATAATATTTTAATCAAATTAATTAAAATATTAAAATACCCATTCATTGCTCCATTTAGAGAATTATTTGAGCAATATTATATGATGTGTTGTCCTGGACAAATTTTTATTGACACATTTGCTGCACCTATAAAAACAAATGAAAAAGCACGTTTTTTAGTTGGAAACCCAAGAAATATTTTAACTTATAATAACACATCAAACGATGATAAGTTTAGAATTTTATATGCTCCAACTTATCGTTGGAATATGGAAGATGAACAATTTATGGTAAACAATTTCATTAAAAACCTTCCAAAATTAAATGAATTTTTAAGCAAACATAATGGAGAATTATATCTTCGACTTCATCCACATACTTGGAGAAATTATACTAACAAAATTAATGATGCAATCTTGCAATATGACAATATTTTTAAAGATAATTCAAAAGATATTTATGCTGAATTATATAAGTATTCTGTTTTAATTACTGATTATTCTTCTATTGCACAAGATTTTCTAATAACCAAACAACCTGTTATTTATTTTGCGTTTGATATAGATACCATTGAAAGTACTGACCAACCTTTCAACAAACCATATAATGAATATTTAGCTGGTGAATTAACAAAAGATTGGTCTGAAAATATTTGTGCGTTAGAAAAATTGGCAAACGGAGTAGATGAATATAAAGAACGCAGAATGAGTGTTTTAGAGAGTTTGTTGCCAAGTGAGTATAATAATGTGAATAATTCAAAACGAATTGTTGAGGAACTCAAGAAAAGATTAAATTTTGGAGGTATGGATGACTAACATTGCCATAATTTTTGCAGGTGGTGCTGGGAAACGTTTGAATAGCAATGAAAATTCAATCCCAAAACAATTTTTGAAAATAAATGAAAAGCCAATTATTGTTCATACTTTGGAACTTTTTCAAAAACATGAACAAATAGATAAAATATATGTCGCTATTCATCCTGACTATAAAAAATATATGAAAGAATTAGTGGAGTATTTCCATATATCAAAAATTGCTGGAATTATAGAAGGTGGTGAAACAGGTCAGGATTCAATTTATAATGCATTAAACTTGGCAAAAAAAGATAATGATGAAAATTCTCTTGTTTTAATTCATGATGGAGTTCGTCCCAATATAACCTTTAAAACAATTTCAAGAAATATTGATTGCGCAAAGAAAAACGGGAATGCAATAACTTGCACACCATGTTATGAAACAATTTTAATCAGCGAAAATCACACCAATCCGCAACATGTCCCATATAGAAAGAATACTTTTTCAGCGCAAGCACCTCAAACTTTTAGATTGAACGAAATTTATGAAGCCCACGAAATAACTCGCAAAATTAATCCAAAATATGACAACATTGTTGATTCATGTACATTATTTAAAACATTAAATAAACCTACATATATGATTGAAGGCAATCGTGGTAACATAAAAATTACAACAATAGAAGATTTGTATTTACTTCGAGCATTAATTAGATACAAAGAAGATATTGAAGCTTTTGGATTAACGGAGAAAAAAGATGGCTAATGTATTAGCAGAAGACATTGAAAATATTATAAAAAATTTTGATATGTCTGTTTTTAATAACAAAACAATATTAATAACTGGTGCAACTGGATTAATAGGAAAACTATGCGTCCTAAGTCTATTAAAAGCTCCATATAATATAAATGTCTTGGCGCTTGTACGCGATAAAGATAAAGCAGATAGACTTTTTGGCACTAATTCAAAATTGAATTTAATCATTCAAGATATAAACAAGCCAATAAACTGCGATAGTAATATTGATTATATAATTCATTGTGCAAGTATAACTGCTTCAAAAGATTTTATAGAAAAACCCGTTGAAACAATACTTACAGGTCTTAATGGAACAAAAAATGTATTGGAATTTGCAAAAGAAAAAAATGCACAAGGAGTTGTTTATTTATCGTCTCTAGAAGTGTATGGAATTCCATCAGAGGAAAATGTAAAAGAAGACGATTACGGCTATATTGATATATTAAATACACGAAGCAGTTATTCTGAAAGCAAAAAAATTATAGAAAATTTATGCATTGCCTACGCCAAAGAATACAATGTCTCAGTAAAAATTGCAAGGCTTTCTCAAACTTTTGGCGCAGGTGTAACAAAAGAAGACAATAGAGTTTTTGCACAATTTGCTAAAAGTGTAATAAACAAAGAAAATATTGTTCTGCATACAACCGGCAACACAAAAAGAAATTATTGCTATACTACTGATGCAATCAGAGCTATATATACAATTTTAACAAAAGGAGAAATTGCTCAAGCATATAATGTGGCAAATAAAGATACCTTCATATCTATCGCCGATATGGCTAAAAATTTAGAAAACAAAAACACCAAAGTTGTTTTTGAAATAGATAATACAAATAGGGGCTATAATCCTGAGGTAAAAATTAATCTAGACACATCAAAACTTGAAACACTAGGTTGGAAAGCGCTTGTAAATCTAGATGAAATGTATGAGAGATTAATCAAACACTTAAAAGAATTAGGATAATAACAACAAATAAAAACAGGTTTTTAATTATACAAATTATTAACATTTAAACAACAGGAGACAAAATGAACAAGCAACCAAAAGAATATTTTCCACTTATAGACTTATTTAGAATATTCATGTGTGCAATGGTGCTATTTTTCCATGCAATTTTACACAAAATTTGGGTTATACCAAAAGGCACTTTTTTACATGGAAATTTATCTACCGGCGCAATATATATGGACGCTTTTTTCTTGTTGTCAGGATTTTTGTTGTACTACTTACATAAAGATAAAATATTAAATCTTACACAATCAACACTAAAAGAATTCTACGCAAAAAGGCTTATAAGAATTTATCCGCAATATATTGCATACACACTAACTATTATTTTTTATTCAAAATATTTCGTACTGGCAATCATTCCGGCAGAAATTCTTTGCATTCATTCATTCTTTCCCGCTTTATTTAAATACGCCGGAAATGGGGGGACTTGGTTTATTTCCTGTTTGCTTTTTGCATACTTGCTTTTTCCAATTTTGGCAAAAATAGTAAATGCAACCAAAAAGAATGTATATGTAATTGTACTATTGTATTTACTCATCGTATATTGTTCTATACTTATAGCAAAATACAAGTTTGGCGGATTGTTTTACAATCCAATGTATAGATTGCCAATATTTTTAATTGGGATGTATCTTGCTAAGATATATATTACAAAAGAAAAGTTGAAAAATTGTTTCGCTATTTTGGCATCAATTGTATGCTTTGCTTTATTATTTGCCTTGATACCAATTTTATATAAAAACAATTTCTTTTTTCATGTAAAATTTGGACATTACAATACTTTTTACAGCTGTATTACTATTCCTTTGTTTTCAGCAATAATCTACTCTCTAGCAAGCATTAAAGGGGATTTTTGCAAAAAATTAAATAATTCAAAAATTTTAAAAACCTTATCAAATATAACTTTTCCATTTTATATTTGGCAAGGCTTTGCACTGAGACTAACAAAGGATTATTTTTTAACAAGCCAATGTAATCATTTGCTTATATTATTTTTAATTAATTTTTTAGTTGCAAGCGTTGCTTACATTGTCTTTGATAAATTGATAGCTAAGTTTCTAACAAACATTTATAAGCGCAACCAAGAGAGAGAGAGAGAGAATAGAATTGATATTTAATTACAGTTTTGCAATATAGGGAAGATAAATGACAGAGAAAAAAACAGACAATAAAATATATAATATAGAATTTCTAAGAATAATTGGATGCATAGTCATTATAGTTTTACATTTATTCAATAATTATGGCTTTGGTTCAATGTTTAACAATATTGAGCTATACAACAAATTGCAAATAATGACATCAAATGGACAAAAAGCAGTGGATCTATTTTTTATTTTATCCGGTTTTCTTTTTGCTTATAAATTAAATACAACAAAAACAACTCTTGATTTTATAAAACATAAAATCAAACGCTTTTATCCGGTATTAATTTTTGTTATTTTACTATGTTTTATAGCTTCTTTATTTAAAATTGGAACTTTTAATATTTACGAAGCAATAATAACCTTGGCAGGACTTAGTGGAACAGGGCTATATAATGCTTGGGGAACAATTTTTGTATTTTGGTATGTATCATCATTGTTGTTTGTATTAACGCTCTTTTATTATCTATTAAAAAATTATCAAGCAAAAAATGTAAATCTATTTATTGCGATTGGAATATTTTTTGCTTATACGCTGATACTGAGTCATACAAATGGTCATATATGGGGAAAAATTGAAAACATTAATAATATCTTCAATTTGGGAATTTTAAGAGCATTTGCAGGCGTCGGCATTGGCTACTTTATTGCTCTTTGGTACAAAACCGAACGTAACAATGCTTTTCAAACAAATTGTCGCCTTAAAACTTATTTACTCACAATTTGCGAATTTTGTTGTTTGTTTTTTATGATAAACAATTTAATGCTTCACAAAATTAAATATAATAATGACATTATTTTTATTATTATTTTTGCACTAACACTTACTTTATTTGTAGCAAAACAAGGATATATAAGCAGAATATTAGACAGTTCTTTTTGGGTTAAAATTTCTAAATACTCATATTCCCTCTTTATGACACATTGGTTTGTATATTACATTTTAAAAAATACTTTATGGAAATATCATAAAGATTTCGTATATTCGTGTCCTGAGTTGCAGATATGCATAGCACTAAGTTTAGTTTTTTTTCTTGGAATAGCTACATATCATTTTATAGAAGTTCCTTGTAACATTTATAAACGCAACGAGAGAGAGAGAGAGAGAGAGAGTAGAATTAATATTTAATTACAGTTTTGCAATATAGGAAAGAAAATGACAAACAAAAAACGAGTTTTAGTTTTCCCTTGTGGAAGCGAAATAGGTTTAGAAATCAATAGAGCATTAGCCAATGATATTCATTTTGAATTATTTGGAGCTTCAAGCTTGCCTGACCATGGTAAATTTGTGTATAAAAACTATATAGAAGGTATTCCTTATGTAGAAGATAATAATTTTATTTCTACAATCAATAATATTTGCCAAGAATATTCAATTGACTTTATCATTCCTGCGCACGATAGCGTTGTTTTAAAACTAGCTCAAAATGCTGAAAAATTAAAAGCGAAAGTCATAACTTCTCCGCTTGAAACTTGCGAAATTGCACGCTCAAAAAAAAGAACGTATGAAATACTTAAAGACACTATTTTATGCCCAAAAACATACAATATCGATGATGAAAATATAGAATATCCAATTTTTATTAAACCAGATGTTGGACAAGGGTCTCAAGGCGCTAAGAAAATTAACAACAAAAAAGAATTAGACATAGAATACAATAACAATAAAAATATTGTTATATCAGAATTACTCACAGGAAAAGAATACACTATCGATTGTTTTACAGATAGATATGGGCAACTTCTTTTTGCAGGCGGAAGGCAAAGAACTAGAATTAAAAGCGGAATCAGCGTTAATTCATATCCTGTTGATAATCCAGAATTTATTGCAATTGCAGAAAAAATCAACTCAGTTATAAAATTTAGAGGAATGTGGTTTTTCCAATTAAAAGAAAACAAGGATGGCAAACTCGCACTTCTTGAAATTGCTCCACGAATAGCCGGAACAATGGGAATGTATCGTGGCTTAGGCATTAATTTTGCACAACTAGCTTTATACGATGCAATGGATTTTAAGGTTGATGTTATAAAAAACAATTTCAATATAGAAATAGATAGAGCATTGTTTGCAAAATACAAACACAACATAGAATACAATACAGTCTATATTGACTTTGATGACACAATCATATTCAACGATAAAGTTAACACAGATGCAATTAAATTTTTATATCAAGCCAAAAACGAAAATAAAAAGATTATCTTAATTACAAAGCATGCGAATGATGTTAAACAAACTCTTGCTAAACTTCATATTTGCGATAGTTTATTTGATGAAATTATTCATTTAAAAAAAGAGGATGAAAAATCAGTTTTCATTAAAGATAAAAACTCGCTTTTTATTGACGATTCTTATAGTGAAAGAAAAAAAGTTTTTGAAAATTTAAATATTCCTGTTTTTGGAATAGATGCTTTAGAAGTTTTAATAAATTAAAAAACTCTACAAAGTTACTTGGCAGGTAATCTTGTAAAGCGCAAAAAATCTGCTATCATGAAGATAGAATAGCTAACAAGAACAGTTATGTCTGCAAAGAAAAATTTATCTCCCCAAGATTATCTAAAATATTATTACGATGTTCCTTATGAAGGTTCAACTTCTGCTGGAAAACCTTTAAGGAAATTAAGAAATATAATTTGCCCTTATCGAGGAATTGAAATCATTCCAAGTGAAACAATAAAAGACTTTGAAAAAAAGCTTGAAAAGTGCAAAACTGCGCTCGATTGCGTTGAGTTATTGTCAAAATATCAAGATAATATGCTCCCAACAGAAAAAGAAATTTTTGCAATTTTTAAAGCTTTTGTCGGGTTAAATCCAAATGATAACTTAAAAAATTGTTTGCAGATGATAAGAGGTAATTGCCTTACTAAATTAAAGCTTGAAGAACTAGAGGTTTTAGATGAAGTTGATTTATTAACTCATAAGCTTTGCGCTAAAACTGCGCTAGAATTTAGAGCTAAAACAACAAAATGCAGGCAAATTATCATCTCAAACAATGAAAGAGATTTCTTTAAAAGAAAAGTTTTCTTAGCCTCCTTAGAGGGGATTATTCCAAAAGAAAACGAAAAAGAAATTTTTTCCGATATTAAAAACAAAGCGCTTTTTCTTCCAACTTCAGAAAGTTCTAAAAATGCTTTTGTTGTGAAATATTCTAAAAGAACTCAAAAAGAAATAGTTAGAAGACTTTTTGTTGCTTCAACCGCTACAATTGAACATATTATTCCTGCTTCGTTGGGTGGCGCAAACACTATGGGTAATTTTTTATTAACAAGCGCCAGTGGAAATAGATATAGGGAAAATATGCCGTTAGTTGAATATATTAAAAGACACCCAAATATTCCGCAATATTGCCAAAAATACATTGATTGCATAATTGAGCAAATTCATAATGGGCTTTTACTTGGAAACGAAACTTATCCATATAAGATTAAACAAAAACTTTTTGAAGAATCGCAAGGAAGAATTTTAATTAGCTTATCAAAATATAAATATACCCAAGATGAAGCAATAGCGCTCGTTAAAGCGTTTGAAGAAAGATGGGATAAATATAAAAAGTAGGCTTTTTGAATTAATTTTTGATTAGGGCTTGTAATATATATATATATTAGAATTAAAAGCGTAAGCCGTGTGTGGAGCGCTAAAGCGGCAAGCGATGAGCTTGGCGCAGCGCGAGAACCGTACGATGGCGACGTAGGATAATTGAGCAAACGAACGACAGCGAAGCGCAAGTGAGTCTTGCGAAATACCCACAGGAGCCTTGTAGTTTTTGCTCTAGGAGTTCTTATGGTTAAAAAATGTGCGTATTTCAAGGGTTTTACCCTTGCTGAAGTTATGATTGTCTTAACTGTCATTGGTGTATTAACTGCAATTCTTTTGCCTGTTGCTAGACAATCAATGCCAGATGAAAACCTAATGAAATTTAAAAAAGTTCATAATACCCTAGGCACAGTAATACGTGAACTTGTGACGAGTGATGAATATTATCTTGACGGAGATTTAACAACAAGACCCAATGGTGATTTAATTAATGGAACCCATGATGGAGATAATCAATATTTATGCCAAACAATTGCCGATGTATTAAATACTAAAAAAGTCGATTGTAAAGATTTGCGTGGAGGAGCTGGATATATTGGTGAAGCGCAAATATCTCCTGCGGTGAGCGGGGCTACAATCGAAAGTGCTGCAAGAAAGTTTGATAATAATTGCAAAGAAGTACAAAACACAGTTGGTTCTGAAATTATAACATCAGATAACATTATTTTATATGATTGCAATCCAAAAATTCCTTTTGGAATAAATTTGCAACAATTTGCTTCTGTAATGGAAAATGGAGAAAATAACAATCAAGATATATATTTTAAATTGCAAATAAATTGGAATAGTAATTGGACAGACAAACCAGTAGGTAGTCTTTATAAACAATATAAAATATTTTGTCTAGATATTGATGGTATTAATGAAGGTGAAGATCCTTTTGGTTATGGTATTCGATGGGATGGCAAAATTGTTGCTGGTAAACGTGCGCAAGAGTGGCTTGCAAAGGAGGTTATGGAAGAATAAAAATCTTTCACTTCACTCAAGATGACTAAAATCGTCATTCTGAGGGAGTAAAACGACCGAAGAATCTCTTGTGAAAGTTTAATTTTATATAAAAGATTCTTCGCTTACGCTCAGAATGACGTAACTTGTCACTGCAAGAAAAACGTAAGTTTTTCGTGGCAATCTAGGAAATAACAATTGTACTTTGATAATTGAATAAAATGTATTATTTTATACAAAATTAAATATATCTTTTTTCAAGTCTTTCAGACTTCTTCATTTTTCTTTTCTTTTTTCAACCGCCCACCAAAGAAAAGAAAAATGAAGCAAAAAGAAAAGAAAACAGGGCTTGGTTTGTTTGTTAGTTACTAGTGGTGCACTAAGCTCAAAATAATTGCTTACGGCAACTCGCTTCGCTCAGACATGCCTCACGCAACTATTTTTCACTAAGTGCACATGAAAATTCTATTTAGCCTTTTTTAAATTTTTATCATCACATCAAAAATCGGAGAGAGCTTGTGAAAAAAGAATTAGATTTAAATTAAATATATGTTTTGTATGAGATTAGCTTAATTACAAGCTCTCGACTGTTTTTTGAGTAGATAAAAATTTAAAAAAGAAGAAACTAACATTCAATCAAGCCGTGTTTTTCTCTTTTCCGTCTACTTTTCTCTTTTTCGTCGGCGCATGAGAAAAAAGAGAAAAGTAGACAAGAAACTTTAGTTTCTTTAAAGAAAACTAGGGCGAAAGCCCTAAAAAAGAAAATAAACTTTGTAAGACCCTGAAACAAGTTCAGGGTGACGATTTGTGTAAAATAATACATTTTATACAAAAAAACTCTTGTGGACACAACTTACGCATTTTTTCCACCTGTGGGTATTTCGCAAGGCTCATTATCACTTCGTTGTCATTCGCTTGCTCAATTATACCCCAAGGGCACTTCCATTTTCTAAACTCACTAATGTTCGTTAAGAAAATTTTGGGCGTCC